>NZ_JBSGBG010000019.1:0-149021 GCF_053601135.1 Actinosynnema sp. NPDC004786
GACACGGTGCCACCGGTCATGTGCATCACCCTCCGATCGACCCCACTCGGGGACTTCACGGAAGTGTGCAACAGGGGACCGACAAATCCGGGACGCCAGGAGCCGTACCCACTGAAACCGAGCGTTCCTCGACGAAACCGTCCATGGTGAACCGGGCCCGAGAGGCGCAATCGCCGTCGAGGGTGTTCGCCATTCTGCAGGGGTGTCGAGCTGCCTGGGTGACTGTAACGGTCAATCTGGCTGGGTTCGGTGCAACATCCAATCGTGTGCCGCTCACCTTAGCGCTTCAGGGACAATGCCGTTTAGTTAGGCGGTGTTGCCGTAGATGTGCAGGTGGGGTGGGGTATTATGGCAGGTGCCGGTGTGGTGGGGCGTTTGAGGATTTTCGCGCCGACGTGTTTGCGTTTGACCATGGACTCTAAACGAGTGGTGTAACTCCTGATCAAGGATGCGCACCTGATGACCAAGATGATGCGCGGCCCACACTCTGCGACGGGCCGACCGCCCTTCGGTGGGAATCCACGACCCGTACGGGTGTGCGTGGTCGCGGGCCTTGCGGCCACCCCGGCGTGCCGGCTGGCTGGACGGCATGACCAGACGCGTTCTGCCCGTCCTGCTGACCGTGGTGGCGTTGCTGTGCACGCCCGCGACCGCCGGAGCAGGCCCGCATCCGCCCTACACCCCGCTCAACCCGTCCGCGATCGAACTGTCCCAGTGGGGCCGCTTCACCGGCCAGGTGACGTTCACCAACCTGCCTTGGGTCTACGCCTGGAGCTTCAAGATCAGCGAGTCGTGGGCGGTGGGCATCGTCGGGCCGGTCACCGAGTTCACCACCCTGGACTGCGACGGCAAACGCATCGCCGCGAACGACCACGTCGAGTATCCGGACTACCTCTTCCACGGCTCCTCGGCCGTGAACTCCTCGTGCGGCGAGTACTACCTGTTCGGCCGGTTGGACTTCGTGCGGCTCAACCAGAAGGGCTGGATCGAATACTGGGACCGCTTCACCGTCGCGTTGGCCCGCGACGGCGGCACCACGCTGCTCAGCTTGGGCAGCGGCATCAGGCATGGCGTCGAGGGCACGACGCGGTCCGCCGCCGCGCGGGCAGGCTCGGTGCCGGTGCGGCGCACTACGCTGCCGGCGTGACCGACCACCCCGATCACGACGATCCGAAGCCTCCCGCTCCGTTCATCGTCCGCGCGTCCACCTCGATCCGCGAACCCGAGCTGGCGGCACGCGCCGTCACGGCGATCGTCCCGGCGTTGACCGACCTGGTCGTCGGGGCGCAGCCGCCCGTTCCGGGGCATCCGCCGGTGACGGTCACCGTCGACGACGCCGGCGACCACGGCGGCGTCATGGTCCGGGTGGACCACGCCGGGTTCGGCGTGTTCACCCCGACCGACGTGACCGCCGCGGTGGCCGACGGTCTCCAGCAGGAGGTCGTGCGGCAGTTCGCCGTCACCACCCCGGTCTGCCCCGGACACCGCCATCCGGCCCGCGTCGCGGTGGTCGACGGGGCGACCGGATGGCAGTGTCCGGTCGACCCGGAACACTGGTCCTGTCGGCTCGGTGAATACCCCGGTGACGCCGCAGGACGATCAGCGGTGTGACAGGCTGCCGTTCCGCCCGCTTCAGGAGAACCCGTAGTCGGCGAAGGGGGGTCCGGCGGCGTCGTGCCATTCCCGGGGGCCGCGGGCCGGCGGGGGGTGCTGGCGGGGGGTGCTGGCGGGGGGTACAGCGCGTTCCGTCCGTCGGCGTCGGCCGGTCGCAGGGTGGCCCGAGCCAGAACTCTCCGGCGGGTACTCGGCACCGTAATCGCTGACGATCGTCATGCCGGGCCGCTCCAGGAGGACCGCCAGGTGGCGGCGCTGGTCAGGCCCATCGCACGCCCGGTCGATCGCCGTGGCCCCGGCGTCGGAACCAACCGGCCGGAGGTTCGGTGTCCGCCCGCTTGCCGTCTTCGGGGCACGCCCCTCCGGGCGTCGCCGTTGATCCGGCCGACCGAGGCGACCGCCATGGTCTTGGGGGGTACCTGACCGTGTAGCTGCGTCCGCACCGGGGTGGTCGTGACAGCATTCCCCCATGTCCGACGAGCGGCTCGAAGGCGGGCGCGCCGACACCACTCCGGCCGGTGCGACCGGGCCGGCGAGCCACTGTCCCCGGGGTTTCCCGAGGCTGCACCCGCTGGACTGGGTCGCGCTCGGCCTGCTGGCCGTGGGGCTGCTCTGCGTCCTTTCCGGCGCGCTGCCGGTGGGGCAGGCGGAGGCGACGGTCGCGCGACTCGTGCCGCTGCTGCTGTTCCTCGGCTCGGTGGTCGTCCTCGCCGAGCTGACCGCCAGGGCCGAGGTGTTCGACGTTGTGGCCACCCGCCTGTCGATCCTGGCGCGCGGCCGCTACCCGGTGCTGTTCCTGTTGTGCGTGGCCCTGGCCGCGGTGACCACGATGGGGCTCAACCTCGACACCACGGCGGTGCTGCTCACCCCGGTGCTGCTGGCGTTGGGGGTCACCCTGCGCATCGCGCCGCTCCCGCTGGCGATGACCACCGTGTGGCTGGCCAACACGGCGAGCCTGCTGCTGCCCGTCTCCAACCTCACCAACCTGCTGGCCGCCGACCGCGTGGCGCTGACGCCGTCGGAGTTCGCGGCCCGGATGTGGGCGCCGCAACTGGCGGCGATCGCGGCGACCGGCGTCTTGTTGTGGGCCTTCTACTGGCGGCGCGGCCGACGCGGAGGTGACGCCTCCTACCGGCCGCCCGCGCGGTACGAGCCCGCAGACCGCGTGCTGTTCCGGGTGGCGGCGATGGCGTGCCTGGTCTTCGTCGCCGGGATCGTCGCGGGGGTGCCGATCGGCCTGACCTCGGCCGTGTCGGCGGGTCTGCTGGTGGTGGCCTACGCGGTGCGGCTGCGCTCGGCGTTGCGGTTCGGACTGGTCCCGTGGCGCCTGCTGGTGTTCGTCATCGGGCTGTTCCTGGTCGTGGAGACGATCAACCGGCACGGGCTGGCCGGGATCGTGGGCGCGTTGATCGGCGTCGAGGACGACGCGCTGGGCGCGGTCCGGGCGGCCGGCACCGGGGCCGCGTTGTCGAACCTGGTGAACAACCTGCCCGCGTACGTGGCGGGGGAGTCGGTCGTCCCGGCCGGCAACCACACCCAGTTGCTCGCGCTCCTCATCGGCACGAACGTCGGTCCGATCGTCACACCGTGGGCGTCGCTGGCGACCCTGCTGTGGTACGAGCGGTGCGTGGCCTTCGGCGTCAAGGTGCCGGTGGCCCGGTTCGTGTGGACCAGCGCGGTACTGGCGGTCGTCGCGCTGACCGCCTCGACGGGAGCGCTGCTGCTGGTCGCCTGACGGGCCGCTCAACCTCGTCCGGGCGACCCCGGCCACCTGCGGCTCGGCAATCGCCGTCCGTGCCCCGAACCGCGAGTGGCAGGGTCGCCAAGCGTCCGTTTTCCCGGAAATGCCGTCGGGTTCGCCCGGCATTATGGGCGAGTGGGAGCCCTCGCGCAGATCGGCATCCTGGGCGCCATTTGATTCTTCGGCGAATGATTCTTCTTCTTGATCGCTGCGACCATTCGTGGGTCACACGATCGCGTGAGCCACGACTGGGCACTGTCAGGTGTGGTCGCGGTGGAGCAGAATGGATTCGCACTGCTCACGCGCCGCACTCCCCCTGCACGCCGACGCCACTTGCGTCACGGGCGCTACGGCGGTGACGTGCCGACGGCCACCGCGCCTGCGCCGGCCCGCACGATCACGTGGAAGCGCAGTTCTCGTGATGTCGATGATTGTCGGCCTTGAAACGGTGAGGACGTCGGGTCATGTGGGAGCCACGCGAGATCGGGCGGCCATCGCCTCGGCGGGCGGGTGAGGCGTACGACACGTGGCGGCGGAAGCTCGCCGCCGCGCCGGTCGGGACCCAGCGGGAACTCGTCCTCGAACTGATCGGCGACCACGTCCGGGCGGCCACCGGCCGGCCGGGTCCGCACCGCGTGGACCGCCAGGCACCCTGGCGTCGGCTCGGCGTCTACCGGCACATCGCCGACCGACTGCGGGAGGACCTGTCCGCGGCCGTGGGGCTGCGACTGCCGACCACGCTGTTGTTCGACCGTCCGACGCCGGACGCTCTCGCGGCCCACCTGCGCGCGGAGCTGCTGGGGCTCACCGAGGACACGGCCGACACCGCGCCGACCCACGCCCCGGGCGGGGACGACGATCCGGTCGCGATCGTCGGCATGGCGTGCCGCCTGCCCGGCGGCGCGGACTCCCCCGAGGCGTTGTGGGAGCTGGTGCGCGAGGGCCGCGACGCGGTGGCGGGCTTCCCGACCAACCGGGGCTGGCAGCTCGACCGCCTCTACGACCCGGACCCGGAGCGGCCCGGCACCGTCTGCACCCGCCACGGCGGCTTCCTCGCGGACGTCGACCGGTTCGACGCCGCCTTCTTCGGCATCGGCCCCCGGGAGGCCAAGGCCCTCGATCCGCAGCAGCGGCTCATGCTGGAGCTGTCGTGGGAGGTGCTGGAGCACGCGGGCATCGACCCCGGGACGCTGCGCGGCAGCACGCGGACGGGCGTGTACTCGGGCGTGTCCCTCCAGGACTACGGACCGCCGTGGCACCAGGCGCCCGCCGAGGTCCAAGGGCATCTCCTGACCGGCAACGCGCTGGGTGTGCTCGCCGGCCGCGTCTCCTACACCTTCGGGCTGGAAGGGCCGGCGCTGAGCGTGGAGACCCAGTGCTCGGCGTCGCTGGTGGCCCTCCACCTCGCCTGCCGGGCGGTACGGGCCGGCGAGTGCGATCTGGTCCTGGCGGGCGGCGTCACGGTCATGTCCACCCCCGGCATGCTGCTGGAGTTCAGCCGCAAGCAGGGCCTTGCACCGGACGGGCGGTGCAAGGCGTTCTCCGCCGACGCGGACGGAACCGGCTGGGCGGACGGCGCGGGCGTGCTGCTGCTGGAGCGGCTGTCGGACGCGCGCCGCCACGGTCGCCGGGTCCTCGCCCTGGTGCGCGGCAGCGCCGTCAACCAGGACGGGGCGAGCAACGGCCTGACCGCTCCGAACGGCCTGTCGCAGCAACGCCTGATCCGCCAAGCCCTCGCCGACGCCCGCCTGACCGCCGCCGAGGTGGACGTGGTGGAGGCGCACGGGACGGGGACGAGGTTGGGCGATCCGGTGGAGGCCGCCGCCGTCATCGCCACCTACGGGCAGGGCCGTCCCGCCGGTCGCCCCGTGTACCTGGGATCGCTCAAGTCCAACATCGGCCACGCCCAGGCCGCGGCCGGGGTCGCCGGGGTCGTCAAGATGGTGCAGGCGATGCGGCACGGCGTGCTGCCCCGGACCCTGCACGTGCGCGAGCCCTCGCCGCACGTGGACTGGTCGGCGGGCGGGGTCGCGCTGCTGACCGGGAACCTGCCGTGGGACCGGTCGGATGGTCGTCCGCGCCGAGCGGGCGTGTCGGCGTTCGGCGTCAGCGGCACGAACGCCCACGTGATCCTGGAGGAGGCGCCCGACGACCCGGCCTCCGCGGCGGACGCGGTGTCGTCGGCCCCGGTGCCCGTCGTCCTGTCGGGCCGGGCGGAGGCGGCGCTGCGGGCGCAGGCGAGGCGGCTGGACGACTACCTGGCGCGGCACCCGGACGCCGATCCGCTGGACGTGGGCCACACCCTCGCCGGCCGCGCCCGCTTCGAGGACCGCGCGGTGGCCCTGGTGTCCTCCGGACCCGACGGGCGCGCGGAGCTGGCCCGCGCGTTGCAGGCCCTGGCCGGTGGTCACGCCGCGCGTGGCGTGATCCGCGGCTCCGCCCGTCCGCCCACGGGCGGCACGACGGCGGTGTTGTTCACGGGACAGGGCAGCCAGCGCCCGGAGATGGGCCGCCGGCTCTACGACGCCTACCCGGTGTTCGCCCGGGCGCTGGACGAGGTCTGCCGGGGTTTCGCGCCGCACCTGGACCGTCCGCTGCTGCCGGTCCTGTTCGCGCCGGCGGGCTCCCGGGACGCGGCGGCCCTGGACCAGACCCGGTACACCCAGTGCGCGTTGTTCGCCTTCGAGACCGCTCTGTTCCGCCTGGTGCGGTCGTGGGGACTGACCCCGGGCGTCGTCCTGGGCCACTCGATCGGCGAACTGACCGCCGCGCACGTCAGCGGTGTGTGGGACCTGGAGGACGCGTGCACGCTGGTGGCCGCGCGCGGACGGCTCATGGGGGCGTGCCGGCGGGACGGGGCGATGATCTCGTTGTGCGCGGGGGAGGCGGAGGTCCGCGAATCCCTGTCCGGGCTCGACGGCCGGGTGGGGATCGCCGCCGTCAACGGCCCGACGGCGACGGTGATCGCCGGGGACGCGGACGCGGCCGAGCGGGTCGCCGCCACGTGGGCGCGGCGGGGGCGCGGCACGAAGCGGCTGGCGGTCTCCCACGCGTTCCACTCCTGCCACATGGACGGCGTGCTGGAGGAGTTCCGCGCGGTCGTCGGACGGGCCGCGTTCGCCGAGCCGTCGATCCCGATCGTCTCCAACGTCACCGGCGAGCTCCACAAGCCCGAGACGCTCACCTCGCCCGACTACTGGGTGCGGCACGTCCGCGAGCCGGTCCGCTTCGCGGACGGGGTGCGCCGCCTGCACGAGAGGGGCGTGACGGCGTTGCTCGAACTCGGGCCCGACGCCACGCTCACGGCGCTCGCGTCGGCCTGCCTGCCCGAGGCGGACGGGCCGGTGCGGGTCGCCGCCTGTCGCCGGGGGAGTCCCGAACCGGAGACGCTGCTGGGCGCGGTGGCCGAACTCGACGTGCGGGGCGTTCGGGTCGACTGGCGGGCCGTCCTCGACGGGCGTGGCGGCCGGCACCTCGACCTGCCCACCTACCCCTTCCAACGCACCCGCTTCTGGCTCGACGAGACCGACTCCGACTCGCACCGCTCCGCCGAATCCGCGAGGACCGAATCCGTCGCGCCGCGACCGGGTGACGCCTGTCCGGACGACCTGCGCTACCGGGTCGAGTGGGAGCCGGTGGCGAACGACGTCACCGCCACGGTCTTGGCGATCCACCGGCCCAGGACACCGCTCCTCTCGGGTGCCTGGTTCCTGCTGACCACGGCGCACGGGTGCGACGACGCGCTCGTCTCGCGCGTGGCCGTGGTCGTGGAACGCCTCGGCGGCAAGGTGGTCCACCTGACGTTGAGCGGCGCGAACGCGGACCGCGCCGATCTCGCCGAACTGCTGTCGGAACAGGTGTGCGCCAGTGGGGACGCGGTGGGTGGCGTGGTGTCGCTGCTGGCCCTCGACGGCACGCGGCACCGCGACCACCCCGCGCTCACCGGCGGGCTCGCGCTGACGGTCGCGCTCGCCCAGGCGCTGCGCGACCTCGGGCTGGAGGCGCCGACGTGGTTGGTCACCCGGGGGGCGGTCTCGACCGGCCGGCACGACCCGGTCACCGCCCCCGACCAGGCGATGGTGTGGGGGCTGGGCCGGGCACTGGCCCTGGAACGCCCGCGCGGCGGGGGCGGGCTGGTCGACCTGCCCGCCGAAGTCGACGACTCCGCGCTGGGCGGGATCGGCTCCGCGCTGGTCGGCCCCGGCGGCGAGGACCAGTTCGCCGTCCGCGGCCGAGGGCTGCTGGTCCCGCGCCTGGTCGAGGCCGGACCCGCCGCCCCCGCGCCGCCGTGGCGGCCGGGCGGGACCGTCCTGGTCACCGGCGGTACGGGAGCCCTCGGAGCCCGCGTCGCGCGGCGGCTCGCCCGCGACGGGGCGCGCCGCATCGTGCTGGTCAGCCGGCGCGGCCCCGCGTCACCCGGCGCGACCGAGCTGGTCGCCGAACTGGACGACCTCGGTGCCGAAGCGCGTCTCACGGCCTGTGACGTCGGCGATCCGGAACAGCTGGCCGCGCTCGTCGGCGAGTTGGCCGAGACCGGTCGACCGGTCACGACGGTCGTCCACGCGGCGGGTGTCGCCGGCCGCGTCGCTCCCCTGCACGAGTGGGACCTGGACGAGTTCGCCGAGGTCCTGGGCGGGAAGGTCGTGGGCGCCGCCGAACTGCACCGGCTGCTCGACGGGCAGGACGAGGCGCGCCACGCCGACGGGTCGAGCGAGACCGACGCGGCGCGCGGCCCTCGCTTGGAGGGGTTCGTGGTGTTCTCGTCCGTCGCGGCGACCTGGGGCGGCGGCGGCCAGGCCGCCTACGGCGCGGCCAACGCCTACCTCGACGCGCTCGTTTCCCGCCGCCGCGCCCACGGGCTGGCGGCCACGTCGATCGCGTTCGGGCCGTGCGCCGACGCCGGGATCGGCGCCCGGCCGGGCTTCGGCGACTACCTGCGCGAGCGGGGTCTTCGGCCCCTGGGCCCGGAGGTGGCCGTCGCCGCGCTGGCCGACGCGGTCGCGGCGGACGAGGACGCCGTCACCGTCGCCGACGTCGACTGGGAGCGCTTCCTCCCCGCCTTCACCGCCGCCCGCCCGACCCACCTGTTCGACCGCCTGCGGACCCGGGTCGCCGCCACCTCCGCCGATGCCGACGCGCCGCACCCACCGGCGGACTTCGCGGCGCTGCCGGAAGTCGAGCGCGTGCGCGCCCTGGTCCACCTCGTCCGGGCCGAGGCGGCGGCCGTCCTCGGGCACGCCTCGCCCGAGGACGTCGACGCCACCCGGCGCTTCCTCGACCAGGGATTCGACTCGCTCGCGTCGGTCGGGATGGGCCGACGACTCGCCGCCGCGACGGGCCTGACCCTCTCGCCGCAGGTCGTCTTCGAACACCCCACCGCCGAGGACCTGGCCCGTCACCTGGGCACGCTCATCGACGCGGCGCCGCGCCACCCCTCGGCGGTGCGCCCCGTCGGCGGCGGAGCGGGGGAACTCCTCGGCGACGGCTCGACCGGGGTCCGCGGCCTCTACCGGCACGCGTGCGTGATCGGCAAGGTCATTGAGGGCGTGGGGCTCCTCCGCGCCGCCGCGAAGCTGCGGCCCACCTTCCGCACGGTCGCCGAGTTCGGCAGGCCGGTCGCGCCGGTCGCGCTCGCCTCGGGACCCGCGCCCACCGCCCTGGTGTGCGTGCCGTCGATGGTCGCCCCCTCGGGGCCGCACCACTTCGCACGCCTGGTGCCGCACCTGCACGGCCTCCGCGACGTCTACGTGCTGACACTGCCCGGTTTCGGCGACGGTGAACCGCTGCCGGCCGAGCCCGGCCTCGTCATCGACCTGCACGCCGACGCCGTCCAGCGGAGCTTCCCCGACCGGCCCGTCGCGCTCGCCGGGTACTCCTCGGGCGGATGGCTGGCGCACGCGGTCGCCGCGCGCTTGGAGGAGCGCGGCACGCGGGCGGCGGCGGTGGCGCTGCTCGACACCTGGCTGCCGGAACACCGCATCCCGGAGGCGGACGTCGAGGAGGAGTTGCGCGGCATCGCCGTCAACGACCAGGCTTTCGCCCTCATGACCGAGGAACAGGTCACCGCGCAGGGCGCCTACCTGGACCTGTTCGGCGACTGGCAGCCGAGCGCCGTCACCACACCCGTCGTGCTGGTCCGCGCCCGGGAGCGCATGCCCCGGCGACCCGACGACGGAACGGGCGCGGTGGGCAGCGGCTGGACGGCGGAATGGAACCTCGAGCACGAGACCGTGGACGCGCCCGGCAACCACCAGACGATGATGAACGACCACGCCGGGTCCACCGCCCAAGTGCTCCACGACTGGCTCCACGAGCAGGAGCAGCACCGCTGACGGCCGCGGTTCCTTCCCTGTCCCGGTGATGCCCGTGACACAGTCGGCGTCGCGTGAGGGCGCTTGCCTCCTCACGGCCGGCCGTCCGCCAGAGCCGACAAACGCGCCCGCCCGGGGGCGCCGGCCGCACCTGAGGGCTGACGGTACCCGGACCGGCTCTGGCCGCGGCTCCACCGATCAGGAATGCTCCGCCACGTCGTCAGTTCCGGTAGCCCCCTCGCACCGGTGGAAGGATTGACGACCATGACCGACGCCAGACCGCTGGGCGCCGCCGAGGCCACGTTCATCGCGGCGGTCCGCGCCGGCGACACGGCGCGGTTCGCGCTCGTCACGGAGCGCCACCGGCGTGAGCTGCAGGTGCACTGCTACCGGATGCTCGCGAACTACGAGGACGCCCAGGACATGACGCAGGAGACGTTCCTGCGAGCGTGGAACAAGCGGGAGTCGTTCAAGGGCCACGCCGCGCTGCGGACCTGGCTGTACCGGATCGCGACGAACGCCTGCCTCGACTTCCTGGAGAAGCGCGACAACCGGACACCCGAGCCGTACGGGCTGCCGGACCCCGGCTCCGAGGTGCTGCACCTGCAGCCGTACCCCGACCGGATGCTCCCCGCGGACCCGCTGGAATCGGTGGTGGCGCGGGAGACGGTCGAGCTGGCGTTCATCGTCGCCGTCCAGCACCTGCCGCCGCGGCAGCGGGCGGTGTTGATCCTGCGGGACGTCCTCGGCTGGCCGGCGTCGAAGGCGGCCGACGCCCTCGAGCTGACCGTCGCATCGGTGACCAGCGCACTGCAGCGGGCGCGCGTGACGATGCGCGAGCACCTGCCCGGGCGCCGCCTCGACTGGCGGAGCCCTGCCACTCACGAGCTGTCGGATGACGAGCGCGGCGTGGTGAAGGCGTACATCGACGCCCATGAGCGCAACGACCTCGACGGGTTGATGTCCCTGCTGCGCGACGACCTGCGCTTCGCGATGCTGCCCGATCCGGGCACCGTGATCACGGGGGCCGGGGACGCGGTGGACGGCTGGATCTCCGGCGGGCTCTTCCGGCGCGGCTACGACGACTGGCGCTGTATCGCCACGACGGTCAATCGCATGCCTGCCGCCGCGCTGTACCTCCGTGCCGCCGGCGACCCGGAGCACCGGCTGTTGAACATCGCGGTCCTGCACATCGCCGACGGGAAGATCGCCGAACTCACCGGATTCGACGCCACCGACAAACCCTGGCTGGGCCTGCCCCCGACACTGTGACCACAAGGGCCCCGCTCGTCCACGAGTCCAGCACCCGGGCCGCCGTCACCGAAGTCACCACGGGATGAGCACCCCGACCCGCTGAACCCAACGCGAACACCGTCGCCCCGCCGGCGTCGCCGACGGGGCGCCTCCACGTCCCGGAGCATCCGTCACGATCGGCGACGCCGTCGTGCTCATCCGGCGGGGGTCACGGCGAGCACGTCAGGACGGATGTCGACCGCCCTCACGAGTCGAGCGCCTGGCTCGTGCTCATCGCCTCGTCTCGTATCGGGTCAGCACCACGCCGCCGGGGAACGTCCGCGTCTCCACCAGGGTCAGGTTCACCCGGCTGTCCAGCGCGGTGAAGAACGGCGTGCCCCCGCCCACCAGGACCGGATGGGTGACGATCTCGTACTCGTCGATCAGCCCGGCCCGCATGGCCGCCCCGGCGAGCGTCGCGCCGCCGATGCGCATGGGGCCGCCGTCCTCGGCCTTGAGCCGGGTGATCTCGGCGACCGCGTCGCCGGTGACCAGGCGGGTGTTCCAGTCGACCTGGTCGAGCGTCGCGGAGAAGACCACCTTCGGCGTGTCCCGCCAGTTCCGCGCGAACGCGATCTGCGCCGGGGTGGCGTCGGGCTGCCGGTCACCGGTCGGCCAGGAGGCGCTCATGGTCTCCCACAGCCTGCGCCCGTACAGCGACATGTCCCTCGTCCGCTCCTGGTCGAGCCACCACTGGAACAGTTCGTCGCTCGGCCTGCTCCAGTTGATGTCGTCGCCGGTCGCGGCGACGTAGCCGTCCAGGGTCACGTTCATGCCGAAGATCAATTTCCGCATCGTGCCAGCCTCTCGTGGGTCGGAACTCACACGTACAGACGGGCGCGGCGCGGAAACCTGATCTGTGCTCGAACTGCGTCCGCGGGAAGTGCTCGCGGACCCTGTGCACGCGATGTTCGCCGGACGAGCCCGCGAAGGGCCGTCCCGGAGTCACCGGGTGGGTGCGAACGGGATGCCGGCCGGCGCCGTCTGCGGCGGTGGGGCCGGGTGGTTCCACAAGCCCTTGGCCCGCAGCAGTGGCAGCACGCCCTCGCCGAACCAGTAGACCTCCTCCAGGTGCGGGTGGCCGGACAGCACGAACTCGTCGATGCCCAGCGCGTGGTACTCCTCGATCCGCTCGGCCACCTCGACATGGCTGCCCACCAGGGCGGTGCCCGCACCGCCTCGGACCAGGCCGACGCCCGCCCACAGGTTGGGCGACACCTCCAACCGGTCGGTGCGCCCGCCGTGCAGTTCGCGCATCCGCCGCTGGCCGACCGACCCGCTGCGCGCCAGGCCGTCCTGCACGGAGGCGATGACCCGGGGGTCCAGCGCGGCCAGCAGCCGGTCGGCCTCCGCCCACGCCTGCCCGGAGGTGTCGCGGCTGATCACGTGCAGCCGGATGCCGAACCGGGGCGCGCGGCCGGCCGTCGCCGCCTCGGCCCGCACCCGGGCGATCTTCTCCGCCACCTGTGCCGGCGGCTCGCCCCAGGTCAGGTACACGTCGACCTGGCGGGCGGCGACCCGGACGGCGGCGGGGGAGGACCCGCCGAAGTAGATGTCCGGCACCGGGTCCGGCACCCGCGACAAGGCCGCGTCGACCACGTGGACGTGCTTGCCGTCCAGGGTGACGCGTTCGCCGCGCCACAACGCGCGGGTCACCGCCAGGAACTCGTCGGTGCGCTCGTAGCGCTCGTCCTTGCCGAGGTGGTCGCCGTACGCGCGCTGCTCGTGGTCCTCGCCGCCGGTCACCACGTTGAGCAGCAGCCTGCCCCCGGAGTGCCGCTGGAACGTGGCCGCCATCTGCGCCGCCAGCGTGGGGGAGACCAGGCCGGGCCGGAAGGCCACCAGGAACTTGAGGCGTTCCGACTCGCGCGCCACCATCGCGGTGGTGAGCCAGGCGTCCTCGCACCACGCGCCGGTGGGGGTGAGCGCGCCTACGAAGCCGAGCTGCTCGGCGGCGCGGGCGATCCCGGCGAGGTAGGAGATGGTGGCCGGCCGGTCGCCGCCCGCCGCGGTGATGTCGGTGCCGTGGCCACCGCCGACGAGGTAGCGGCTGTCCCCGTACGTCGGCAGGAACCAGTGGAACGTCAGGGTCATGACGGCCTTCCGGGTCACGGTGTGGGCACGAGCGAACGAGCGCGCACGGCGGCGGAGAACCCGTCCACCACCGGGTGGAACGGGCCTGCGGTGTCGGGGTGCGGCCGCACGTCGCCGTCCGGCGCGTCGATGTGCCGGTCCAGCACGAACCAGCCGGTCGAGGACAAGTCGGGCCTCCGGTCAGATCAGGCCGTGCCGGGGCGGCGGCGCCCCGGTCAACGCGTAGCGGCCGATGTGCTGGACCTTCCAGCGCACCGGGTCGTGCAACGTGTGGGTGCGGGCGTTGCGCCAGTGGCGGTGCAGGTTGAGCCGGTCCAACGCGGAGCGGGTGCCCGACACCTCGAACAGCGCGCTCGTCACGTCGACGGCCGTCCGATCGGCGAACGCCTTCGCGGTGGCGACGGCGATGGACGCCGAGGCCGCGTGCTCGTCCGGCGACGCCTCGGGTCCGCCCTCGGCGAGCCGCGCGGCCGCGTCGTCGACCGCCCGGCCGGCCTCGGCGAGCAGCGCCTCCGCCGCGCGCACCGAGATCTCCAGCTCGCCGAACCGCTGCACGGTCAGCGGGTCCTCCTCGGCCCGCTCGACACCGGCCTCGAACCACGGCCTGCTCTTGGTCCGGACGAACGCCACCGCATCGGTCAACGCGCCACGCGCGATGCCCACGTCGATGGCGGCGTGCAGGACCTGCGCCTGCGCGCCGTAGAGCTGCGGGCCGGTGAACGTCAGGTGGTGCGGCACGACTCGCTCGGCGGGCACCCGCACGCCGTCCAGGCGCACCGAACCGCTCGCCGTGGTGCGCTGCCCCATACCGTCCCAGTCGTCCACCACGGTCAGCCCCGGTGCGTCGGCCGGCACGTAGGCGACCACCACCCGGTCCTCCGCGTCCCGGGCGAGCACCGGGATCCAGTGGGCGAACAACGCCCCCGTCGAGTAGTGCTTGAGCCCGTCGAGCACGAACCCGCCGTCGGGATGGGGCAGCAGCCGCGTCCGGTGCTCCTGGACGTGGCCGGTGCCCGCCTCGGACTGCGCGTTGCCGAACCGCCTGCCCGCCAGCACCTCGGCGAAGAAGAACCGCCGCTGCTCCGGCGTGCCCTGGTGCCGCAGCACGTTCACGTACGCGATGTGGCTCTGCGGGATCTGGGCGATGTTCGGGTCGGCGGTCGCGAGCCGCCGGAACACCTCCGCGACGACGGCCGTGCCGACGTCCGCGCCGCCGTGCGCCCGCGGCACGGTGATGCCGAGCAGGCCACTCGCCGACAGCTCGGCCAACTCCCCGGTGGGCAGCAGCCGGTGGGCGTCGCGCTCGGCCGCGCGTTCGGCGAACCGGGCGGCCAGCCGGTCGGCCGCCGCCAGCGCCTCGGCCCCGTCACGGATCACCGCGACCGCGCGCGGTGGTCCGACCAGTCCGGTCATGGCGTCCTCCGGTGTGGTGACGAGGGCCGAGGCCCGGCGGTCGGTCAGGTGTACCAGGTGGGCTCGGGCACCTCGCCGAGCAGCGCGTACCGCCCGACCTCCACCCGCTTGTACGCCACCGGGTCGTGCAGGCTGTGCGTGCGGATGTTGCGCCAGAAGATGTCCAGGCCGACGGAGTTCGCGCTCGCCCTGGCCCCGGTCACCTCGAACACCTTCGTGCCGATCTCCAGGCCGGTGTCGACGGCCCGTTGCTTGGCCGCCGCGACGAGCACGGCCGCGTGGCCGCGTTCCTCCGGGGTCACCGCGTCGGCGTGCGCGTTGATCCGCTCGATCGCCTCGGCGGCCCGTTCCGCGAGGGCTTCCGCGGCCCACAGCTTGGCGTGGAGGTCGCCGTAGGTGTCGAGGATGTAGAACTCCTCGGTCGCGGACTCCTTGTTGTCGCCGCCGTAGGGCCACGGCCGCGTGCGGTCGCGGGTGTACGCGGTCGCCGTGCGCAGCGCGCCGCGGGCGATGCCGAGGTAGAAGTTGGTGAACACCAACTGGATCAGCGGCACGTTGAGCGTGTTGTAGGTCCTGGGCCGGAACTCCTTGTCGACGTACCCCGCGGCCTGCGCCCACGGCACCCGCACGTCGCGGATCTCGACGCTGCCGCTCTCGGTGAGCCGCTGGCCGAGGTTGTCCCAGTCGTCGTTGAAGGCGATTCCCTCCTGCGCGGACGGGACGATCGCGAAGATGTGCTTGTCCGTCCCGGCCAGCACGCCCTCCAGCACCGTGACGTCGGAGACCTTGCCGCCGGTGGAGAACGACTTGCGGCCGTTGAACACCAGCTCGTCGCCGTCCTCGGTGATGACGAGGTCGTCGTCCCTCGGGTTGACCGCGCCGCCGTAGAACCAGCGCTCGCGGGTGGCCTGCTCCTCCACGGCCGCGATCTGCTCCGGCGTGCCGACCAGCCGCGCCGCCCACGCCCACAGGTAGTGGTAGCCGATGAGCTGGCCGATCGAGCCGTCGCCGCTCGCGATCTCGCGGATCACCCGGTAGGCGGTGGTCCAGTTCTGCCCGCCGCCGCCGTGCTCGGCCGGGCCGAGCAGCGTCACCAGCCCGGAGTCCTTGAGCAGTCGGACCTCGGCGTGCGGGGTCTTGCCCGCGCGGTCGCGCTCGACGGCGTCGGAGGCCAGGATCGCGGCGACCTCGGCCGCCCGCGCCACCCAGTCGGCGGAGTTCGCGGGCGCGGGCTTCCCGGCCCAGTCGGTGGTGGTCATCGGGTCACTCCCACGGGTTCCGGGACGCCGGCGCCGGTGGCCAGGTCGGCCTCCAGCTCGCGGACGATGGGCAGCACGCGGCGGCCGAAGTACTCGACCTCTTCCAGGTAGTGCAGGAAACCGAGCAGCAGCAGGTCCACCCCGCGCCGCTTGTACTCGACGATCCGGTGCGCGATCTGCTCGGGGGTGCCGATGAGCCTGCTGCGGAACCCGTCGTTGTACTGCACGAGGTCCTCGAAGCCCGAGTCCGCCCACATGCCCTTCCGGTCCGGCGCGGAGCCGCCCGCCTGCCGGACCGCGTCCCGGAAACCGTGCACGGCCTCGACGTCGGCCTTCGCCACGATCTCGCGGAGCGTGTCGCGCGCCTCCGCCTCGGTGTCGCGGGCGATGAGGAACGCGTTGAGGCCGAACCGGACGGTCCGCCCGTGGGCCGACGCGGTGTGGTTCACCTCGGCGATCTGCTCGCTGATGCCGTCGAAGTCCTTGCCGTTGCTGAAGTACCAGTCCGAGACCCGGCCCGCCATGGCACGGGCCGCCGTGGAGTTGCCGCCCTGGAAGATCTCCGGGTGCGGCCGGCCCGGCGCGGTCGGCGGCTTCGGCTTGAGGTCGTACCCGCGCAGCCGGTAGAAGTCGCCCGCGAACTGGGCGTCGTCCTCGGTCCAGCTCGCGCGCAGCACCCGGATGAACTCCTCGGACCGGCGGTACCGCTCGTCGTGCTCCAACCAGGGCTCGCCCAGCGCGGTGAACTCGCCCTTGAACCACCCGCTCACCACGTTGACCGCGGCACGGCCGTCGGAGAGGTGGTCGGCGGTCGCGATCAGCTTCGCCAGCACGGCGGGGTGCCACAGCCCGGGGTGGACGGCGGCGATCACCTTGAGCCGCTGGGTGGCCAGCAGCAAGGCGAGGCTGAAACTGGTGGACTCCTGCTGGTACGCGGCGCCGTAGCTGGCCATGTACCGCACCTGGGACAGGGCGTACTCGAACCCGTTGTCCTCGGCGAGGACGGCGAGCCTGCGGTTGTAGTCGTAGGTCCAGTCGGTGCGCTGCTCGATCGTGCTCGTGACGAGGCCGCCGCTCACGTTCGGCACCCAGTAGGCGAACTTCAGCGGCTCGTGACTGATTTCCGTGCGGCTTTCTGTGGACACGGCGAAGACTCCCATGAAAGGGGAAGACGAAAAGGGGACGGCTGGATCGACGCTGATCAGCGCGGACAACCCTGGCCGGCGATTCGCACGAAATCCACATGCCGCCGCCGGGTGAGGTCCCAGCGATCGGTCGACATGGGAAAAAGTCTAGGCACGCTCGCCGTGATCGGTCCATTCGCCATCGCCGAGGGGGCGATAGGATTTCCCTTCCACCGCCGAGGCTGCCGCGCGCTCACGCCGCGCGCTCCCCGAATTCCATGGCGCGCTTGACGAACAGCTGGTGCAGCTCGCGCGCCGGCCGCGTGGTCGAGCCCGCCCGGCGGCGCTGCGCGACCAACAGGACGTCCACCTGACGGGACGCCAGAGGTCGCCAGGTGATGGTCCCGGCGCGTTCGAGCGGGTCGCCGACGACGCTGAAGTCGGGCAGCACGGTGACGCCCAACCCCTCCGCCACCATCAGCTTGCCCATCTCGGCGCCGTCGGTGGAGCAGGAGAACGACGGAGTGCGCCCGTCGAGCAGCCGGTGCAGGTACCGGTGCATGACGTACCCGGACCGCATCGCGATCAGCGGCTCGCGCACGAGGTCCGACACCTCGATCGCGGGCCGGGCGGCCAGCGGGCTGTCCGCCCGCAGGCACACCACCGGCTGCCCGCGCAGCAGCTCGGTCGTGTCGAAGTCCGGCGGTGGGTCGTCGCCGCGCAGGTAGTTCACCAGCCCGATGTCCAAGCTGCCTTCCAGCAGTGACCGGTGGATCTCGGCCTCACGCGCGTCCACCACCTCGACGCGGGTCGCCGGGTGGGTCTCGCGGAACTCCCGGATGGTGGGGATCACCAGCCCGACGGTGGCCGCGTTGACCGTACCCACGCGCAGCACCCGGTTGCTGTGGTGCTGCTCGTCGGCGGCCCGGCGGAGCTGGTCCACGGCATCGAGCACCCCGGCGATGTAGGGCAGCAGCTCGCGGCCCTCGTCGCTGATCCGCGCACCGGACCGCGTGCGGTTCAGGATGTTGACGCCCAGCTCGCGCTCCAGGTTGCGCACCGCCTCGCTCAACGCGGGCTGCGACAGGTGCAGCTCCTCCGCGACCCGGCGCAGCGAGCCGAGCCGGGTGACCGCCTGGATGTACTCGAGCTGCTCGATCCGCACGTCGCCACCCTCCCGAAACGCCCGACCCATCGGACCGGGCGGCCGGACCGATGTCAACGGCGCCCATCATCTGGTCACCTTCACCGATCGGGTGACCGACCTCGTGACGGAGCCTTCGCCGGTGGAAGTGCCTGCGGGCACGAGGCTCCCGTCCGCGATCCGCGACTCGCGGTTCCCCGGCGGCTCGACTTCGCGGTGACCGGCGTGGTGTGGGAGCCGGTCAGGACTTCGAGCCGGTGCTCCCGCGGTTCCGGGCGGCCGTCGAACCGCTTGCCGACGTCCGGGACGCCGACGCGGGCGGTCAAGGGTGAGGTCGACCGGTCCCCCGGCGCACCCTCGGAGCCGCCGGAACGCGCCCTCGGCGACGAACAGCCGCGCCGCCTCGGCGCCGGCGATCGGGGCGGTCCGGAGGACGCCCGCCGTGCCCCGGCGTCGGCGCGGTCCGATGTGGACGGACAACCTCCCGGCGCCGCACGCCCGCTCCGCCGCCATGCAGGCAACCGATCGGGTCTGTCGAGCCATCTCGTTGTACAGTCCCGCACCTGGCCCACTACCCGGCCGAGGCCGCGTGACACGCCACGGGGTCGAGGAGTTCGCGCGGCCGATCGGAGCGTTAGTGTGCGACACGGCAGAAGACCACGACTCTGGTGCCGATCCTGAACGACGCGAGGCGCCGATGCGCCTCGGCCAGGCGTGGCTTGCGACCCCGAGACGCGACCGCGATCACGGTGCCGTCGTCGAGCACTTCCTCGAGCGCCCTCAGCATGCCGTCGATCCCCGCCGCCCCATTCGGTCCGCCCCAAGTTGTCTGTTCGCCGTACGGGACGTCGGTGATGACGAGATTCGGGCGCCGTCCGCCCAGAGCGTGACGCAGCTGATCGGGGTTGAAGACGTCTGCCTGCGCGACACCGCAGGGCAGGGCGCCGCCGCGTTGTGCGAGTCCCCGGGCGAGTCGCCGAGCCGCTGCTGCGGCATCGAGGTATGCGGGTTTGCCCAGTCGTTCGGCCCGTGCACGCAGTTCGTCGGCGCGCGCATCCATCCCGTGTTCGCTCAGCAGATCCAGGTTCTTCCGGGCCAACGTCACTGCCTCGGGATCGAGGTCGGTGCCGAGGACGCCGGTGATGTCGAGGCGATGCAGGAGCGCAAGTGCGGTGAGGAGGTGGCCGCTGCCGCAGCACGGGTCCCACACCTGTGCCGACGAACCGGGTGTGAATTGCAGGGCGCGCTGGAACATCTCGCTCGCCAGTCGAACGGGAAAAGCGGGAAATCCCGGGGCGGAGTGCAGCACACCGCCCGAGAGGTCGGCGTGGCTTTCGCGCGTGAGGGCGTAACGATAGGCCATTCGTGCTCCCTATGATCGGCCGCGCTGACGGGCGGCCTCGTAGAGGGCGACCGTGGCGGCACTTGCGGCGTTCAACGAACTGGCAGCGCCGCCGATGGGAATCCGCGCCATGACATCGCAAGCCTCCCGCCATCCGGTGCTCAGCCCGGTGGTCTCATTGCCGGTCACGAGCAGGGTCGGGCCCGTCAGGTCGAGGTCGGCGATGTCGTCCGCTCCGTTCTCGTCCGTCCCGATCACGGTCAGCGATACGCCATGCGCGCGCTGCTCTCTCACCCAGGAAAGAACGGGCTGGTGTGACGGCAATCGGACGATCGGTACCGCGAACAGCGATCCGGTGGAGGAACGGACGGACTTGGGGTCGTACGGGTCGGCGCCGTGCCCGGTGACGATCAGTCCCGAACCGCCGAACGCGTCCAGCGACCGGACGATGGTGCCGATGTTCCCGGGAAGGGATGGACGGTCGAACACCATCCCCAGGAACGACGGCCCCACGGAGATGCGGGACAGTCGATCGTCCGGCATCCCGACCACAGCCACCAACTCGGGCTGGTCTTTGTCGCTCAACTGGCGCAGCAACTCGGGTGCGATCGCCACGCCTTCGCCCCCTGATCGTTCGAGCACCCGGGCACCCCACTGCGACAGCGACCGTTCCGCGTCGTAGAGCACGGTGCGGATCGGCCAACCCCGCTCGACCGCGAGACTGATGGGACGCACTCCCTGGACCAGGAACTCACCGGCTCGCTGCCGCTTGTTCCGATTGCGGAGCAACGCTTCCCACTGTTGGAAGCGGGCGTTCGGACGTGAGATCCGCGGCATGGTTCCGATTCCCTTATGCATTGATCGTGTCATCGCCGTGCCGCCTTACTGCTGTCGTCCCTATATGGGCGAGGAAGGCGCGGCCGTCCCGAACCACGTCTCTACGCGCGCTCAACGGGTATCCAGACTTCGGCGGTCGCGGCGCTGTGCTCATTTCCGCGGTCGGTGAGGATCGACGGCCCCGGACGCAGACGCCAGGTGTTCGAAGGGAACCACTCGCTGACAATGGTCATCCACGCGGACTGATACGACGCGGTCGTGCGGAAAACAGCCCACGAGCCTGCCGCCACCTCGATCACGTCGAGTCCACCGGGCACCGGCGACGACGTTCCACGGGCGACACCGAACAGGAACGTGAACCGGCTGCCTTCCGCATGGTCGGGGTCAACATCCGCACTGACCTGGAGCAGACCTGCCGGCTCGGTGTCCCCGAGCGCCCTGAGTCGCCCGTGCTCCTCTGCCGGCAGCGCCGCGATGTGCGCTTCGATGTCCGAATTCCGCCCCCGGTGGACGAGCGGAACGCGAGCGGCGTGGCCGACGAGCCGGAACGCCGGTCGGTCGGTGATGCGAGCGTCCACAATGCTTCCTTTCGAGCACAAGGCGCACAGGCGCGTCCCTGGGAGTGGGCATCCATCGCCATACCTGAGCGGGGCCGTCCCCTCGGGTTCCATCCTGTGCAGCCTCGGACATCCGCACCCGACAATCCGTGCCCGATCTTGTCGCCCACAGCCGGGAAGGCTCAGTGTCCGTTTCCGAGTTCGGTTGGGCAGGGGTCTTCCGGTGCGCGACGGGAGAACTGCCGGCAGTTCGGACGGTGTCTATGCACCGTTGCAATCAAGTGGCGGCCGCTGCTGGCGGACTTCCCGCCCTGGCCCACGGTCTACAAGCGCTTCGCCGCCTGGGAGAAGGTCGGTGCGTCGGAGCGGTTGCTCGACCGCGTCCGCCTGGCGGAGGGGCGGGTGGCGGCACCGTCGGCGGCGGTCATGGCCTCCCAGTCGGTACGCGTCGCCGCGACCCTGGGTCAGGCCAAGCGGGGGTGGGACGGCGAGAAGAAGGTCGCCGGCCGCAAGCGGCACATCGTCGTGGACACCATCGGGCTGCTGGTGGCGGTGTTGGTGACCCCGGCCTCGGTTCAGGACCGGGTCGCCGTGCCAGCCTGCTACATCCGGTCAGGGGCGCTGCACAGTCACCAACGTCATGACCCGCAATACCCCCTAGTAGTGCGGAGATCGTCAGTCGTGGAGGCGATAGCTTCTGAACCAGTTCGTCTTCGACGCATCGGAGGGCCTGTGGGACGTCCTCGCGGAAGATCGAGTAGGCCGCGAGCGGTCCACAACAAGATGACGGGTGTCTTGCAAGGCCCGTTGATCCAGGCTGGGACGGTCCACGGGCCGATCACCGTCGTGAACCATCCGGGTCGGGATGCCCTGCTCGATGTGGCCGCACTCCTGGCGCGTGATGTCGCCGCGCGTTGGCGACGTGAGGAGGAGTTGCGGCGGGTTCATGATCCGTTCCCGTTGCCGGTTCGGTGGCACACTGCGGCCGAGGGATTATCGGATCACTGGAGCAACATCCGCCGCAGTCCGGCCGGCGGCGCGGACGGGGCGTTGCCACTGGATGGCCGCTTGGACCAGGTCGTCGAGGTCTTTCGGCGTGTACCGTCCGGACGTCTCGTCGTGCTCGGCCCGGCGGGATCCGGCAAGACCGTGCTGGCGGTGAGGTTCGTGCTCGACATGCTCGACGCGCGGACGGGTGCCGATCCGGTGCCGGTGGTCTTCGACCTCGGGTCGTGGGACCCTCAGGTACGGTCGTTGCGCGATTGGCTGGGTGGCCGGTTGATGCAGGACTACCCGGTGCTCGCCGAGCCCTCTCGTACCGGGCTGCCGTTCGCGTGGGCGCTCCTCGACTCAGGTCTGGTGCTGCCGGTTCTGGACGGTTTCGACGAGATGGCCCCGGGCTTGCGAGTACCGGCCGTCCTCGCGCTCAACCGTACGGTGGCGTGTTTCCTGATGACCAGTCGGTTACACGAGTACGCCGAGACCGTCGCGTCGACCGATGTCGTGACCGCCGCCGCGTGCGTGGAACTGGCCCCGCTCGGCCTCTCGGACGTGGCTGACTACCTTCCCCGCAGCACCCGTCCCGGCGTCGCGGCGAGCACGGTCTGGAATCCGGTGCTCCAGTACCTGTACGACTTGCCGTCCACGCCTTCCGCAGCCAATCTCACCGCAGTGCTGAGCACGCCCTTGACGCTCTCCCTGGCTCGGGCGATCTACAGCGACACCACCGACCACGACCCTCTGGAACTCCTCGACTCGACGCGGTACGCCAGTGTCCAGGCTCTGGAGGACCACCTGTTCGCGACGTTCGTCCCGGTCGCCTACGGTGATATTCCGCCGGGTGCGTCCGCACGCGATCCCGAGGTGTCCAGGCGGTATCTGTCCGTACTCGCATGGCACATGACCACGTGGGGCACGCGGGATTTGGAGTGGTGGCGACTCAGAGACGCGGTGTCAGGGCCAACCCGGGCGTTGTGGCTCGCGTTGATCGGCGGGCTCGAACCAGTGCTGGCCTGCCTTCTGCTGGCCCTTCCGATGCTCCCCTTCATCTTGAGCGACTCCTGGGGCGAGCCGACCATGGTGTACGTGTTGTTCGTGGTCCCGCTGGAGTTCATGTTCGGTAGAGGCGCGTGGTATGGCTACCTGGCCGGACGGTTCGGAACCGGCGGCGTCCCCTCACGTGTCCACTTCCGGATGTTCACCCTCGTGCGGACACGCCAGGTCGTCATGTTCGTGGTCAGTCTGATGTTGTGGTCGGCCATGCACCTGGCGTTCGGCGGGGATTTATGGGTGGTCGCTGTCGCTGTCGCCGTCGCTGTCGTGCTCCTGGTCGTGGTCGGTTCGATGCCGCTGTGGCGGACTCGGGTCGACCTTACGACCGTGGTCTCGCCCAGGACTCTTATGGATGCCGACCGGACGAACACGATACTCCAGGTAGTCCTCAACTCCTTGACGCGGGGACTTGGTTTCATCGCCGGGTTGCTCATCACTGTGAAGGGCCACAGCTTCGAGGTCGGGTCTGCGGTCTTGGCGATGACGATCATCATTGGCGACCGGGCGTTGTGGAGCGGATTCACCAGCACTGCCTGGGGCCAATGGGTATTGCTGACTCGCGTGTGGCTGCCACTGACCCGCCAGGCCCCTCGCAGGTTGGCGGACTTCTTGGAGGACGCCCATCGGCGAGGTGTCCTGAGGCGGAACGGCGCGGTCTACCAGTTCCGCCACGCACGGCTGCAACGCCATCTCGCCGACTTGCACCACCCTCGCCGGTTCCGCCGGGATCCGCCCATGCCCAACTGGTACCTCGTCAACCTGGTCCGCATTCGCCGCACAGGGCCACGCATTGGACTATAGGGGTCGTCCGGAAATCGAAACCTCGTACAGCGACGAGTCCGGCGAGTCCGGCGACAGCGGTCGGGAAAAGCTCCGCAGCCACCGTCGCAACGGTCGCGATCTGATCCAGAAGATGGCAGCCGACCACGACGCGGCGATGCGCCGAGCGCCAAAGGAGAATCATCGCTCGGCTCACGACGGGAAGGTGGGCGAGTCGATGCGCAGAGCGGTCGACCTGGTGGAGACGTGTTGCCGGCAGCGGACATTCGATGTGATCGATGGTGGAAACCTCTGCCGATCACGGTCCATTCCGAGGTGGTGACCGGACGCGAGAACGCGACGAACGGACGCAAGGGCCGAGTAAGAGCGCAATCTGCATCTGCCTGTAATTGGGGAGCTGAATTCTGCGGAACCTGCCCGATCCCGTCCGACGGCGCGCGGCGGTGAGGAGTTCCGCGGTTCGTGTTGGGAAGGCTCACCGGGCCTGCGGCCAAGGTGCTGTACCGGCGGTAAGTGTTCGCCGTCCACGCCGTCCGTTCCTGGTACGGCACGCCGATGGTGACGACCGTGGTCGTCGCCGGCCGTCGTCCATGGGAACGTCGGAGCGCTTTCCGCACGACGATGGCGAACTCGCGAGGAGTGCCCGGCCGTCGGGTCACCCGGGCTTGCCGTGGCCTCACGTCGTCGTTCTGCCCACGGCCGGGATTCCCGGCGGAGTCAAGCGCAGCGGGCCGACGTGTTGACCGTTATTGAACCGGGACTGTGCGGTCGCCTTCTCTCCGGCCCGCAACGCCGCAGGTCAAGAGCCTAAAAGAGGCAAGTGGACACTGCCGGAGCAATAACCGGCGCGCAACCTGACCGAACGTTGCGTCCGAATGGCGGATGTTCGATGTCTCGAGTCCTGGGCGACCATTGTCACGGTCGCAGGTCCCAATCGATCAAATGGGCCCGGGGGAGCGGCCCAATCCGCGTCGATCGAGTCGGACATGTCGTCGACCGACTCAACCTGAACCTGGGCAAGGTGGAGCCGGTGGTGCGTGATCGGGGTGCGCTCGTCGAGGAAATCTCATCGTGGCTTCGGCTGCCCGCAGAAGAACTGGATGCCAAGGTCGTCGGGCAGGACGTCATCCGGGTCGCGGACGAGGTCGAAGCGCTGAACGCGGCCGCCGCGGCCGGTGATCAGGGAGCGTTCCGCAGTCAACAGCTGCTGCTGGCGCGGATCTACGACTTGGTCATGAAGATCCCCGACGAGCCGACCGCGGAGGGCTCGCTGGTGATCAACGGCGTCCTCACCGCGCTGGAACGCGCGACCATCGCCGCAGAGGACGCCGCGGTCGACTGGGCGGTCGTCGACGCGGCGCCCACCGCGCCCGCGGAGTACCTGTCCTGGCTCAAGCGGAGCGCACGCGGGCACCGGGTGTTCAAGCACCCCTACTACATGGACTTCATCCGCCACCGCGCCACGGCGGAGCACCTGCGCAAGTACGTCATCCAGGAATCCGTGGTGGACGGGCGGTTCGACGACCTGCTCGCGCTGATGCAGGTCGGCACGGCGGGCCCGGCGAAGATGGAGATCGCCAACAACTTCTGGGACGAGATGGGCAACGGCAAGCCCGCCGAGGTCCACACGACCCTGTTCAACCAGCTCTACGAGGTCTTCGACATCAGCCCGCAGGAGCTGGAGGACTCGCTCACCGCGACCGCCCTGCTGTCGGGCAACCTCGCCGTCCTGCTGTGCCGCTACCGCCGGTTCTACCCGGAGGCGGTCGGTTTCCTGGGCATGACCGAGTGGCTGGTGCCCGACCGGTTCGTACAGGTCGTCGGGGCGTGGGAACGGCTCGGGCTGCCCGAGGTCGGCATCGTCTACCACCGCCTGCACATCACCGTCGACTCGCAGCACGCGGCGGGGTGGTTCCACAACATCGTGCTCCCGTCGGCCGACTCGGCCTACATGCGGCGCGGCATCGCGCGCGGCACCCTCTGGCGGCTGAACTCCTCGGCCCGCTACCTCGACGAGCGGTTGGCCGAGGTCTCCGAGCTGATCACCGCGGACGTCTGATCCCGACACATCGCCGCCCCCGGTGGACGGCCACCCCGTCGTCGAGCACGGAAGGACCTGACATGCCCTTGAACGACCAGCGGTTCGCGATCGTGGATCTGCCCGAGGTTTCCCAGGAAATCCTGGACAGCTACGACCGGTGCCCCGTAGACGAGTACATGGGCAACGGCACCCGGTTCAAGCGGTTCAGCCAGTACCGGCTCCACCACGACGAGGCGGCGGGCTGGCAGTTCGAGCTGTTGGAGCACCGCGACTACACCACGTTCACCAAATTCAACCCCGTCGCCGGCGGGATCAAGCGCAAGTACCTGCCGATCGAGGTCGACTTCACCCCGCTGATCCGCGCGGGCATGGAGGGCTTCGACCTCGACAAGAGCGAGGACTGGCAGATCAACGTGCACCAGAACCGCACCCGCGCCGAGGGCGACCGGGTCGGGCCGCTGACGCCCGAGGGCGTGCACCACGACGGCCACGAGTTCGTCATGATCGCCATCCTGCGGCGCAACAACGTCGGCGGCGGCAAGACCCGGCTGTGGCGCCCCGGCGCGGACGCCCCGTTCTGGGACGGCACGCTGGAGGCGGGCCAGGCCGTCCTGCTGGACGACCGGGCGCTGCAGCACGACGTCACCGACGTCACCTCCGCCGACGGCGGCCCCGGCCACCGGGACATCGTCATCGTGGCGTTCTCGCGGTGGAAGGAGAAGTGGTACGGCGACGACCACGACAAGGCGGCCCTGACCGCGGACGCGATGTAGCCGCCCGTGGCCGATTTCGTCAAGTACCAGGCGTTGGGCAACGACTACCTGCTCATCGACGCCGCCGAGACCGACCTGCCGGTCACGCCCGCCGCCGCGCGGCTGCTGTGCGACCGCCGGCTCGGCGTCGGGGCGGACGGGGTGCTGCGCCTGCCGCACGGGCCGGTCCACGCGGACCGGCCCATCGTGCTGCACACGCTGAACGCGGACGGCAGCCTGTGCGCCCGCAGCGCCAACGGTGTCCGCATGGTCGGCCTGCACTTGGCGCGGCGGCACACCGGTGTGGCCCGGTTCGTCGTGGCCACCCCCGCCGGCGAGTCCATCGTGGATGTGCGGGACGAGGCGGCGGGGCTGGTCGAGGTCGCGCTCGGCCCGGCGGTGGTCGAGGAGCCGGACGAGCTGACCGTGGCGGGCGAGCGGTTCGACATCAGCGTCGTGGACAACGGCAACCCGCACGCCGTGCTGTTCCTCGACCGGGTGGACGCCACGCTGGCCCACACCCTCGGCGAGGCCGTGGCCGGGCACGAGCGCTTCCCCGGCCGGACCAACGTCCAGTTCACGGCGGTGGCCGCGCCGGACGTGCTGCGGATCGAGGTCTACGAGCGCGGTGCCGGCTACACGCCCGCCTCCGGCGCGAGCGCCTGCGCCGCGGCGTCCGCCGCGCACACCCGCGGGCTGACCGGCGGCCGGGTGCGGGTGGAGATGGCGGGCGGCGTGGTCGAGGTCGTGATCGGCGACGACGGCACGGTGCGGCTGTGCGGCGAGGTCGAGCAGGTATGCGCGGGTGACGTGTCGCCGGCGCTGCGGCGCAGGTTGGAGGAGGTCGGGTGACCGCGGCACGGTACCCGATGCGGCAGTGGGCGTTCGAGGACACGCCCGGCCGCTACGAGATCGACCTGGGCAACAGCTACGTCCCGGTGCGCGACCTCGCCGACCTCGCCGTGCCCGCCGGCCTGGCCCTCGGCTACGGCTCGGACGTCGGGACGTCGCGGCTGCGCGAGGCCGTCGCGGCACGGTACGGCGAGGGCGCCGACCCGGACCGCGTGCTGGTCACCCACGGTGCCGCCGAGGCGCTGTACCTGCTGTTCACCACCCTGCTCCGACCGGGCGACCGGGTACTGACGTTCCTGCCGGGCTGGCTGCCGTCGGTGGACGTGCCCGTGCACCTCGGCTGCCGGGTGCAGACCGTGGCCCGCACCGACGACATGGCCGTCGACCTCGACGCGGTGCGCGCTGCGGCCGGGCCGGACCTGCGGCTGGTCTACCTGGACTCGCCGGGCAACCCGGGTGGGAGGCGGGCGACCGACGCGCAGGTCACCGCCCTGGCCGACCTGGTGGCGGCCACCGACGGCTACCTCGTGCTGGACGAGGAGTACCGGCTGGACCTGGCCGGCTCGCCCGCGGGCCGGCACCCGCGCGTGGTGTCGGTGTCCGGTCTGGCCAAGGTGTACGGGCTGCCCGGGCTGCGGATCGGGTGGCTGCACGGCCCGGCCGACGTGGTGGCCGGGTGCGCCCGGCACAAGCACTACACCTCCATCGCGAACTCCGTGCTGTGCGAGGAGCTGGCGGCCGGGGTGCTGGACCGGCACGAGGAGTTCGCCGCGGCCTACGACGCCGCCGTGGCACCGGGCCTGGAGGTGGTGGCCGAGTGGGCGGACCGGCACGCGGACCTGATCCGGGTGGTCCGGCCGGAGGGCACGCCGTTCGCCTGGGCGTCGCCGACCTCAGGCGAGCCGTCGCTCGCGCTGTGCCGGCGCGCCCTCGACGTCGGGGTGCTGCTGATGCCGGGCGAGACCCTGGGCAGCGACCGCGGCGTCCGCCTCGGCTTCGCCCGCGACCCGGCCACCGTCGCCGAGGGCCTGCGCCGGATCACTCCGCTGCTTCGGCCCTGACCGCGGCCGGGGCGGCTGCCTCGGCCGCGGGCTTCGGCTTGGGCGGCCGGGTCAGCACCACGCCGCTGATGATCAGCAGCGCGCCGAGGACGGTGTTCCAGTGCAGCGCCTCGCTGAGGAACAGCACGCCGATCAGCGCCGCCCACATCGGCGTCAGGAACGCCACCGTGGACGCCACGGTCGACCCGACCGCGCGGATCACCGTCAGGTTCCACATGTAGGCGATGCCGGTGCCGACCGCGCCGAGCACGAGCATCGCGGCCATCGGACCCCAACCCGGCCAGGTCGGCAGGCCCGGCGAGCCGGTGGAGAACGGTGCCACGACGGCCAGTTCCAGCGCGGCCAGGCCGATCTGGATCGCGGTCAGCGTCAGCGCAGGCGAGTCCACATCGGACAGGAACTTGCGGGTGTAGGTGTAGCCGAGCCCGTAGGAGGCGACCGCGAGCAGGCAGGCGACGCTGCCTGCGAGCATCGGCGCCTCCACGCCGTCCCACACGCCGAGCACCACCAGCGCGCCGGTGAACCCGGTGGCCAGGCCCGCCAGCCTGCGCGGGGTCGGCTTCTCCGACGGCAGCATGATCAGCACCCAGACCAGGGTCAACAGTGGGATCATCGCGTTCCACACGCCCGCTTGCAGCGAGCTGATGTGCTGCTCGCCGAGGGCGAACAGGGCGAAGGGCAGCGCGTTCAGCACCGTGCCCACGACCAGGGCGTGCCCCCAGACCTTCGCGCTGCGCGGCACGGCGAGCCGACGGCCGAGCACCAGCAGCCACAGCACGGCCGCACCGAAGGAGCACCGCCAGAACGCCACCCAGGCGGGCGCGATGCCCGCGTCCACGCCGATCTTGATCAGGGCGAACCCCGACCCCCAGATCAGCGAGCAGGCCAGGAAGTACGGCACCCACTTCGGGGTCTGCGCGCTCGGCTCGGTCGTCATCAACGTCCTCGTGGTCAGGTGGCCACCGTGGCGGCCGCTTCGGCGAACGCGGTCACGATCGGGTGTGGTGCGGTCGAGTCGGCGGACAGTTCGGGTTGGAACGCGGTCGCGAGGAAGAAGCGGTGCCCGGGCAGCTCTGCGACGCGGGCGACCCCGTCGTCGTCATGTCCGGTGAGCCGCAGCCCGCTCTCCTCCAACCGCGGCGCGTAGGACGGGTCCAGTTCGTGCCCGCTGTGGTGGCGCTCGGTGGTGGCGCCCGCGCCGAGCACCCGCTCGGCCAGCGACCCGGGCCGCAGCCGGATGCGGCGCTCGTGGCCCGCCAGCGGCTTGGCGGAGGGCACGATCAGGGGAACGCGGGCCTCCGGCGCGTTCTCCGCGTGGGCGGCGTCGGCCAGCCCGCACACGGACCGGGCGTACTCGAGGAGGGTGTGTGAGAAGCCACCACAGGTCGCCAGGAACGGCAGGTCGCCCTCCCGGGCCGTGCGCACGGCGGCCAGCGCGCCGTCCTCGCTCTCGTAAGGGCTGCCGGGTACCAGCCACACACCGTCGAAGGCGGCCAGGCCGGACACGTCGGTGGTCGGGGTCCAGTAGGCGTCGACGGCGATCCCGGTGCGCCGCCACAGCGCGTCGAACAAGGACGCGTAACGACCGTGCGCGCGTATGGCGGCGGAGCGCTCGCCCACCAGCGCCACCCGCGCGATCCGCTCCACGGGGCCATCATCGGCACGGGGGCGAGTGCAGGTCAACCGATCATTGGGCATGTCCGCATCAGCTACGCTTATCGACCGTGGACACCCGGCTGTTGCGCACGTTCTGCACGATCGCGAGGCTGCGGTCGTTCTCCGACGCGGCCCGGGAGCTGGGTTACACGCAGTCCGCGGTTTCACAGCAGGTCGTGACCCTGGAATCGGACCTGGGCACCGCACTGCTCGGCCGCCGCCCGGTCGTGCTCACGGAGGCGGGCGAGCGGCTGCTGGAGCACGCGACCCCGATCCTGATGCGCCTGGACGCCGCGCGTGCCGACGTGGCCCGCGTGGCCGCGCAGCCCACCTCGCGGCTGGGTGTCGGCATCGCGCCCGCGGCGTCCGCCGCGGCGCCCGCCGTGGCCCGGCACGCGCGCGCGGCGGGAGTGCGCGAGCTGACCCTGCGCGTGCTGCCGCCCGGCGCCGTCGTCGAGGCGGTCGCGGTCGGCGACCTCGACGTGGGCGTGGTCGCTGCGCTGGCCGTGCGCGCCGAGCCGCTGCGGCTGCCGGCCATCAGTTCGCTGCGCGCCACGCCTCTGGCGGAGTCGCCGGCGCTGGTGGCCGTGCCGCGGGATCACCCGATCGCGGGACGGGCCGGTGTGTCGCTGTTCGAGCTGGCCGACGCGCGGTGGATCGACGCGCCGGACGCCCTGGGCGGGCTGGACGAGCTGTGCGCCACCACCGGCCTGCCGCCGCTGCGCACGGCGGCCCGGTGCCTGGGCGCGGACCTCGACACCACCCGCCGCCTGCTGGCCGCCGGCGAGGGACTGGCGCTCCTGCCTGCCGAGGCGGTGCCGCCGGACCTGGTGGGGGTCCCGGTGACGGAGGTGGACCTCGTCTACCGGTCGGAAGTGCTGCACCGGCGCGAGGAGGACGGCGTCGTCGGCACGCTGGTGGCGGCGCTGACGGGCTGAGCGACCCGCGACCGCGGTCACTGCGGCGGCCTGGCGAGTGCGGTGGTTCGACGAGCAACTGGTCCGACGCCGGGCCGGGCCTGCGGTGCAACGGGGTTTGTCGGGGTTGGTGGCGAGACCGCCTCGGAACCCGACCGTTCCGGTCACCGGAGGCACCCACGTCGTCCGGGGGTTCCAGGCGCGTTGACGATCAGCGACCTTGCGACCTCGACAGTGCGGTGAGGGGGTCAAGGTGCCATCGCCACGGTCGGGACCGGGCGACCCGGCACCGCCTCAAGGGCACACGTGTCGGAACGCTGCGTCCGGCAGGTATCGCGCCCACTCATCCGGGGTCAGCGAGCGGCGGGCCGTGTCGCACAGTCGGACCGCGGTGTCGGCGGTGAACGACACGTCCCAGAAGCGAACCGCGTTGTCCTCTCCCGCGCTGGCCAGTAGTTTGCCGTCCGGGCTGAACGCCACCGCGCGAACCGGCTGCCGGTGCCCCACGTGAGGTGCGCTGATCTGCTTGCGTGCCTCCACGTCCCACAGCCGCACGGAGTTGTCCCCGCTGCCGCTGGCCAGTGTCCGGCCGTCCCGGTCGAACGCGAGTGAGTACACCGCGCCGGTGTGGCCGACCAGCGGCTCGCCGTCGGTGGTGTGGGTCGCGACGTCCCACAACCGGATCACGCCGTCGTCACCCGCGCTGGCCAACGTCGTGCCGTCCGGTGTGAACGCCAGTGCGCCGACGGGTCCGGTGTGTCCGGCCAGAGGCTCGCCGGTGGCCCGACGTCCGGCGACGTCCCACAACCGCACGACTCCGTCCCTGCCACCGGTGGCCAGTGTCGTCCCGTCCGGGCTGAACACCGATGCGAACACCGCGTCGCCGGCGTCGACCGTGCCGAGCAACTCACGACTCTCGACCCCCCAGAAGGAGATCACCGGCTTCACCTCGCGGGTGCCCCTGACCACCCCGCCGATCTGACCGGCCGTCACGAGCGTCGTGCCGTCCGGGCTGAACGCCACGGACCTGACCGCTTCCAGTCGATCGGCCAGCGGGTCACCCAGCGGCGTCCTTCCGGCCACGTCCCACAGCGTCGTCTCGTCGTCAGGGTCGTTCAGGCCGCCCGATACCAGCGTACGACCGTCGGGGCTGAACGCCACCGCGAGCACCGGGTCGCGGGAGCGGGTCGGCATGTCGGCGATCAGCCTGCGTTCGGCGACATCCCACAACGCGACGGTACGCGGCGGCCCCGGAGGCACGGGCCGTGCGGTTCCGGGCGGGTCGTAGAGCGTCAACATCGAACCCCCACCGCCGACGACCGTCACCCTGCCGTTGTCGATGCTGCACACACCCCAACCGTTGTGGCCGCACGCCTCGCTGCTGCCGGGGTGGCCCGCGGCTTCACCGTTGTCGCTGCCGGTGGCGAGCGTCGTGCCGTCCGGGCTGAACGCGAGCGCGAACACCTGCCCCGTGTGCTCCACTGCCGGGTGGGCGAGCTGGAGTCGTTCGGTGACGTCCCACAACCGCGCGGTGCCGTCCCGCGCGCCACTGGCCAACATCCGCCCGTCCGGGCTGAACGCAACCGAGGTGACGGCGCGGGTGTGGCCGGTCAAGGATTCCCCGAGCAACTGGCGCCCGCGGACGTCCCACAACCTGACGGTGCCGTCCTCGCTGCCGGCGGCCAAGGCCCTCCCGTCCGGGCTGAACGCCAGCGACGGGGGCAGTGTGACCCGGTCGGGGCGGGTGTGTCCGGTCAGCGCGGCACCGACGGGCCGGCGGGTGGCGGTGTCCCAGATCCGGATCGTCCCGTCGGTGCCCGCGGTGGCGAACGACGATCCGTCCTCGGTGAACGTGATCACTGGACCGATGAGGCTCGCGGTGTTCGAGGGGTGGGCGAGTAGCGGGTCGCCGACCTGGGCGTGGGTCGTGGTGTCCCAGAACCGGACCGCTCCGTCCGCGCCGATGGCGGCCAGAATCGACCCATTCGGGTGATAGGCAACGGACGGTGGCACGGGGTAGTACGACTTGCCTTGCTCGATCGGGGCGACCGCGATCCGGGCGACCTGTGCCCGGGTGCCGATGTTCCACAACACGATGGTGTCGTCGGGTGCGCCAACGGCCACCTCGGCGCCGTCCGGGCTGAACGCGGTCCTGACGGGGACGTCGATCCCCTTGTCCTCCGGCTTCGGGTACGGAGTACCGATCCGGTTCCGTGTCCCGATATCGAACAGGCGCACCGAATGGTCCCCGCCGGAGGTGGCCAAGGTCCGACCGTCAGGGCTGAATTCCACCGCCGACACGGCCGTGTCGTGCTCCGTGATCTCCCTGCCGACCTGCTGCCGTGTGGTGACATCCCACAACCGGACGTCCTTGCCGGCGGTGGCCAGCGTCCGACCGTCCGGGCTGAACGCCACCGCGTCCACGCCGCCTCCGGTGACGATCCTCCCGATCCCCGGCCGGGTCGCGGCGGACAACATCGCCGCCTTCGCCTCAGGGGTCTGCCTCACCCGCCACGCGGCCACAGCCAACAACCGGGCCAACTCGGGGTCGGTGTCGGCCATCAACTCACTCTTCGCCGCCGCCGCGCGTGACGCCGCCCGCTGTCCCTGCTCGATGGCATCCCGCTGCTGCAGGATGGTCCGCGCACCCAATCCCAGCACGGCCACGAGGAGCGCCGCCAACGCCACCGCGACTCCCCGACGAACCCGCGTGGCGAGGCGGTGCCGCCGCACGTCCTCGCTGTCCAGCTCCTCCCTCGCCGTGCCGTGCACGGGCGCGGCCAACGTGGCCAAGTCGAAGCGGAAACGACTGTGACGCACCGACAATTCCGCAGGGTCACGAGCCCAGCGAAGATCCACCCACAAGGGCTCCGCCGTGAACCACCCGCGCAACGTCTCCGGGAGTGCCGTCGTGCGCTCCCAATCGAAATCGCCGGCGACGTCGTCCCAGGCGATCTCACCACCGGTCAACACGATGAGGAACGTGTCCCGGTCCCGTTCATCCCGCCACAATCCGACCTCACGCCCCACCCAAGGCGACCGGGCGGCCTCCGGCGAGGCGAGCAGCACGAAGTACCGCGACGCCAGCAACGCATCGCCGATGGTCGTCCAGAGATCGGGGTTGGCGGCCAGGCTCTCCTGATCCCGGAAGACCCGCAACGCCCGGATCTGATTCCACCGGCGGGCCAACCGCTGCAACCCTCGCTGCAACGCAGGTGCCAACCGCCCGTCGGCGGCGTGGCTGTACGACAGGAAAACGTCATACCGCCACCGCGTCTCGACCACGGATCCGCTTCGTCCCGCCACCTTCGTCCCCCTCTGCCTGCACTGCACACGGTAGCGGATCGGTTACTTTGTGAAGTGGAAACCGGTTTACGCGCCTGAGATTTCACCGTGCACGTCGGCACCGGTTGGGCCGGCCGGGTGATCAGTGGCCACCGGGGGTCCCGATCGCCGACAACCACCCGGCCGGCGCGTCGGCGGCCGAGAGCCGCCGCTCGGGGTCGTAACCGAACATGTCGATGAACAGCGCCCCGCCGGGAAACCATCCGTCCCGCAGCGCCCGGTGGGCGGTGTGCAGCACCAGTTCGGTATTGCCGATGCCGGCCATTCCCGACACCGTCGCAGCCACCCAATCGGACTCGGCCGGGCTGGTCGGGCCGTAACGCCTGCCCCAGCGCTTCCAGCCGGTGGTCGCGGCCAGTGAACACCTTCGATGCGGCGGGAAGCCCGGTCAGCGCCGGGTGAACCTCAGCCGGCAGCACCACCTGATGTCGCGGCTCTGGATCACCGCACCGAAGAACACGCCGCCCGTGACCTGGTTCGAGACCCCTCCAACCCCGGTGGCGCCGGTCATTGGCCGGCTCCCCTCCTGCGCCTGCGGCCGGGGCAGCATCAACCCTGCACATCCAACCCCATGATCAGCGGTCCGTGGACCGTGCCGTTCTCGACCCGGTTCACGACATCGGCGGACTCACTCACAGCCGGGTTACCCGAGGCATCAGGCACGCCAACACCTGCCCCGCAGGGGCGGTCGAGGGTCAGGTCGGAACGGCATCGCGGGCGGTTGAGGGCTCGCCCGCGTCGGCGGCACCGGCCGACCACGGCGGGTGCGGACTTTCCGACCGACCCCGCGAGTGGAGCTTCGCCCCGGTCTCCATGCCCCGGTTCGACCGCCGCCGCGACCTGCTTCGCCGTTCACGTCTCCGCAGCCCCGGAGAGTGCGACGCCCGGGGAAAACCCTGCCAAGCGCCCGTCCTTGAACCCGTTTCCGCGGGACGCCCCGCCGGCGCCTCTACTTCGGGATGTACACGTAGAACTTGGCGTCCGGTCCGATCCGGTTCGCCCCGGCGGCGATCGAGTCGCTGGCCGCTCCCTGGCAGTTGGCGCCGCGGTGGATCCGCACACTCGTGTCCAGGCGGTTCCGCATGTACCGGTACAGCTTGTCGCTCTTGTTCTCCGGGATCTCGTAGCAGCCGGCGGGCGGGTCGGTGAGGGTTGTGACGTCGAAGAACCAGAAGCAGAAGTGTTGCTCCGGATTGCACGGGCCGCCCAAGCCCCATTCGAACGTCCCGTTGGCCGCGTGGGCGGCCGGGGAAACGAGGGAAGTGGCGAGGCACGCGACGCCGACGAGGGCCGCGACGCGGGCGAGTGCACGACGCATGAGTGGACTCCTTGAGGTGACGGGTACCGGCTTGCCCGACTTGCCGTTCGGTCGGACCGTCCGGACGGTGTTGTGGCAGTTCCCGGCCCGAACCTGTGGACCGCCATGTTCACCTGTTCCGGCGTCCCCCACCGGAAGCTCGGTCGGCTCTACCGTGGAACCCCACCGGCAGCGACCCGGTCGATCCCGATCGGGACGACGGTGCGGCCGTCTGTCGACGGGATGCCCAGCGGTGGACGACATCGCCGATGCCGACAGGCTCACCGGGGCGGAAGCCCGCTGCACGACGGTCCCGGGTGCGGCATGTGGATCAATTGTTCGAGGTGTGTCGGAGCCGTGCTAGACCGAAGCGGGGGCTGAACGTCCCGCCAGGGAGTGAACGAGTCGTGGCGCGAGGGACGGGTGCGCGCACGATCGTGCCGTGGGTCCGGTTCTCTCCCGAAAGCGGGTGGGGCGAAATGAAGACGCAGAAGGTGGCTGTCGTCACGGGTGCGTCCCAGGGGATCGGCGCGGCTCTCGTGCCGGCGTACCGCAAGCTCGGTTACGCGGTCGTGGCCGTGTCGCGGTCGATCGGCACGTCGGACGACCCCGAAGTGCTCGACGTGCGTGCCGACCTGGCGCGGCCGGGCGAGGGGGCGCGGGTCGTGGAGCGGGCGCTGGCCCGGTTCGGCAGGGTCGACACGCTGGTGAACAACGCGGGCGTCTTCATCGCCAAGCCGTTCACCGAGTACACCGACGCCGACTTCGACGTCGCCACGGGAACGAACCTGCGCGGCTTCTTCGAGACCTCCCGCGCCGCGGTGGCGGCGATGGTCGCGCAGGGCGACGGCGGCCACGTCGTCACCGTGTCGACCACGCTGGTCGACCACGCGCTGTCCACCGTGCCGTCCGCGCTCGCCTCGCTGACCAAGGGCGGCCTCAATGCCGTGACCAGGTCGCTCGCGATCGAGTACGCCTCCAGGGGCATCCGCGTGAACGCCCTCGGGCTCGGCATCATCCGCACCCCGATGCACCCGCCGGGGACGCACGAGGCGTTCGCCGCGCTGCACCCGGTCGGCCGCATGGGCGAGGTCGACGAGGTCGTCGACGCCGTCACCTACCTCGAACGGGCCGGATTCGTCACGGGCGAGATCCTGCACGTCGACGGCGGGCAGAGCGCGGGGCACTGACACGGGCGCGGAAGGGCGGTGCGCGGCGCAGGGCGTGCCCCACCCGTGCGGCGTTCACCCGATAGCGGGTGAATCGGCGGACGCCGGGCCTGGTGAGTGATCGGGCACCCACTTCCCGTCGGGTCGGCAGCGGCCGGGATGTGGGGCCGGGGGGACGTGCGTCGCTGTCGGGCGCCGGGTCGACATCCCGCCTATCCTCGGCGCGTTCCCGGACCGTCTCGCGTCGTGCCGGTCCTGATGATCTCGGCGGCACTCGATCGGCGAAGGGGTCACACCGATGACCGTTTCCTTCCTCCTCACCCCGGAGCAGGAACAGCTCAAGGCGACGGCCCGCGGCTTCGCGAGGGAACGACTGCGGGACCTGGCGTCGGCGACGCGCGCGGAACCCGATCCCAGGGCGCGGGCGCAGCTGGTGCGGCCGGTGTTCGAGGACGCGGTCGCGGCGGGCTTCCTCAAGGGACTGATCCCGGTGCCGTTCGGCGGCAGTGCCTCCAACGGCGTCGACGCCGCCCTCTTCCTCGAAGAGTGGGCGGTCGAGATGCCGGACTTCGTCATCTCCCTGGCCGGGCCGCTCATCGCACTGGCACCCGTCTACCAGGTGGGCACCCCGGACCAGGTCGAGCGCTTCGTGCACCCCTTCCTGGCCGACTCGGGCGCGCCGCTGGCGGCCATGGCCTTCAGCGAGCCCGAAGGCAGCGCGAACTTCGACGCCGAGGGCCCCGGCCAGGGGGTGCGCACCACCGCGGTCGCCGATGGTGACGAGTGGGTGGTCAACGGCCGCAAAGCCTGGGCGTCCCACCTCTGCGGCTGGGACGGCGACGGCCCGGACGTCATGACGATCGTCTGCCGGACCCCCGGCGGCATCTCCCTCCTGGTCGCCGAACGCGAACACCTGGCCGGCCACATCGAGGTCGAGGAGTACTACGACCTCCCCGGCCTGAAAGGCTGCCTCACCACCCGCGTCCGGCTCGTCGACGTGCGCGTCCCGCGCGGCAACCTCCTCGGCGCGGAAGGCCAGGGCGCGTCCCTGACCCGTGACGCGTTCTTCGCCAGCGGCGCGTCGATCGGCGTCTTCGCCACCGCGGCGATGCGGCAGGCGTTCGACATCGCCTACCGCTTCGCGCTCACCGAGAAGCGCGGCGGGCCGGTGCCGATCATCGAGTACCAGGCCGTGTCCGACGTCCTCGCCGACGCCAAGGGCCGGATCGAAGCCGTCCGGCTGCTCGCCTGGCGCGCGCTCGACGCCGTGGTGTCCCTGCACCCCAGCGGACCCGAACTCGCCCTGCACAGCAAGATCTTCGGCTCCGAGACCGGGGTCCAGGTCGTCAACGACCTCGTCAAGATCATCGGCGTCACCGCCTACGACGGTCACCACCCCGTCATCCGCCACCTGATGGACGCCTTGTCCTACCCGATCATCGAGGGGAGCAACGTCGGCGTGCGCCGCAGGCAACTGCAGGCACTGTTCCGCGCCCCGGGCTACGACCCGCTCGCCGCGTCGGGCATGGCGTGAAGGCGCCCGGCTCGACGTCCACTCAGGACAGCACGGGGGACGCGTTGGTCAGGACTCGGTGCCCGACTGGGCACTTCGTGTGCCGCGCGGCGGCGAGTGTGGTGCGGGCCGACGGTGAGTGGGCGTCGAACCGAATCCACTGGGGAGTGAGGCACGTCCGGCCGTGAAACGCGTCTCCACCGAAGGCGACAACCACGCTCGGTGTGCGAAAGTGGAGATCATGGCCGTCACCGCTCGCTCGCCGCTGCTGTCCTGGACGACGATCGCGCCGTTGCTCGGCATCGTGGTGCTCGCCGCGACCTGGGGGCGGGAGCCCGGCGACCTCGTGGTCGCGCTCGTCGCCGTGGTCCTCGCCTCCACGGTGCTCGCCGCGGTGCACCACGCGGAGGTCGTGGCGCTGCGCGTGGGGGAGCCGTTCGGCTCGCTGGTGCTCGCGGTCGCGGTGACCGTGATCGAGGTGGCGCTCATCGTCACGCTGATGGTGTCCGGCGGGCCCGAGGCCGCGTCGCTGGCCCGTGACACGGTGTTCGCGGCGGTCATGATCACGACCAACGGCATCGTCGGGATCTCGCTGCTGCTCGGCGCTCTGCGCTACGGCGTGACGCTGTTCAACCCCGAGGGCAGCGGCGCCGCGCTCGCCACCGTGGCCACGCTCGCGACGCTGAGCCTCGTGCTGCCGACGTTCACCATGAGCCAGCCGGGGCCGGAGTTCTCACCCCCGCAGCTCGCGTTCGCCGCGCTCGCGTCGCTCGCCCTGTACGGGCTGTTCGTGTTCACCCAGACCATCCGGCACCGCGACTTCTTCCTCCCGGTCACCGACGACGGCGTGGTCGAGTCCGAAGCGCACGCCCCGGTGCCGAGCGGTCGCGCGGCGCTGGGGAGCCTCGCGCTGCTCCTCGTCGCGCTGGTGGCCGTGGTGGGCCTCGCGAAGGTCGAGTCGCCGGCGATCGAGGCGGGCGTGCGGGCCGCAGGGTTCCCGCCGTCGTTCGTCGGCGTCGTGATCGCGCTGCTGGTGCTGCTGCCGGAGACCATCGCCGCCGCGCGGGCCGCGCTGCGGGAACGCGTCCAGACCAGCCTCAACCTCGGCTACGGCTCCGCGATGGCGAGCATCGGCCTCACCATCCCCACGATCGCGCTCGCCACCATCTGGCTGGACGGCCCGCTGGTGCTCGGCCTGGGGTCGACGCAGACGGTGCTGCTGGTGCTCACCGTCGTGGTGAGCGTGCTGACCGTCGTGCCCGGACGTGCCACCCGGCTGCAGGGCGGCGTGCACCTGGTGCTCCTGGCCGCGTTCCTGTTCCTCGCGGTCAACCCGTGAGGTTGGGCCGGGGAGACCGGTAGGAGCAGCGGCCGGCGGTGGCCCCTCGAAACGGGGTCACACGACGCCGAGCGAGATCCCCGCCGGCGCCGAGGGCACGGGGCACCACCCCGCCCTCCGCGCCGCGAGCCGCCCGCCGAACCCCGGCACCACTCCGCCCAGCAGCACATCCACCGCGACGAGCGGCTGCGCGCGCCGACCGCCGCACCCCCGCGTCCGGCCGCCCGCGAGCGCTCTACTCAGGCGCTGTGTCGGCTCCGATTTTTGCGCAGAACTGTCACTCATTCGCCCGTTCGGGCCACCCATCTGCTTCGTCCGTTCTGCTTGACGCTCGTCGCGGCGGTACCGAGGATGTATTCCGACACAGTTGTCGATCGGCCCGTCGGCCGCTGTGCGAAGAATCCTCCACGGGGTCGATCGGAAATGTTCGACTGTGTTCCCGGGGAGGTGCCGGGTCCAGCTCGTCCTGCGCGTTCACGAATCATCCCGGGGTGACGCGCGCTCGGGCATCGGATATCCGGTTCGCGGTCGTGTCCGCACATCCTGTCGCGCCGCGCAGGAGGTCGGGGCTGTTGCGGACCTTGGGAAAAGGTAGATCCACGAAATGAACGCCGTACTCTCGCACGAATTACGCCGCAGATCCGGTTGGCGACGCGGAGTGGCCTTGGCCGCCAGTGCGTCCCTGGTGTCGGTGGGCCTGCTCGTGGCGGGCGCGCTGCCCGCCTCGGCAGCGGTCACCCACCCGTTCGCGTACGTGGCTAACAGCGGCAGCAACACGGTGACGGCGTACGACACCGTGACCAATTCCGTGGTCGGGTCGATCGTGGTCGGATCGTCCCCCCTCGAGCTCGCCGCCTCACCGGACGGCGCACGCGTCTACGTGTCCAGGTACACGGGCGGGGTGGTGGTGATCGACACCGCCACCGCCTCGGTCGTGTCGACGATCACGGTGGGGTCGACCCCCTACGGGCTCGCGGTCACGCCCGACGGCAGCCTGCTCCTGGCCGCGAACAACGGTTCCGCCTCGGTGTCGGTGGTCGACACGGCCACCGACACCGTGACCGCCACCGTCGCGGTCGGCACCGGACCCACCTCGATCGCCATCACCTCCGACGGCGCCACGGCCTACGTGACCAACGACAGTTCCGGCACCGTCTCCGTGCTCGACATCGCCACGGCCACGGTCACCGCCACGATCAACGTCGGGCTGTTCCAACCCCAGGACGTGGTCCTCACGCCCGACGACTCCACCGCCTACGTCACCCGGTACGGCAACGGCACCGTGGCCGTGATCGACACCGCGACCAACACCGTGACCGGCTCCATCGCGGTCGGCTCCATCCCCGGTGGCGCGGCCATCACCCCCGACGGCAGCCGCGTCTACGTCGCCAACATCGGTTCCGGCTCGGTCTCGGTGATCGACACCAGCACGAACACCGTGACCGCCACCGTCGCGGTCGGGACCAGCCCGAGCAGGCTGACCGTCACCCAGGACGGCGCGTCGGTGTTCGCCCCCAACAACGGCTCCTCGTCCACGTCGGAGATCGACACCGCCACCAACACCGTGACCACGACCTTCGCGGTCGGGTCCGGCCCCTTCGGCGTGGTCACCACCGACGTGGTCCAGCCGGAGGTCACCGCGGTCAGCCCGGCCTCGGGGCCGCCCTCCGGCGGCACGTCCGTCACGATCACCGGCAGCGGCCTGGCCGCGGCCACCGGGGTCGCGTTCGGCGCGACGCCGGCGACCTCGTTCACCGTCGTCAACGACACCACCATCACCGCGACCGCCCCGGCCCACGCCGGCGGCACGGTCGACGTCACCGTCACCACCCCGACCGGCACCAGCGCCACCAGCGCCGCCGACCGGTACACCTACGTCCTGGCGGCGGACCTGTCGGTCTCCGTGGCCGACTCGGCCGACCCGGTGTCCCTGGGCGGTGACCCGTACAGCTACACGGTGACCGCCGCGAACGCCGGACCCTCGGCCGCGACCGGGGTGTCGGTCTCCACCACCCTGTCCGGCTCGGCGGTGACGATCGACTCCGCCACGTCCTCCCAGGGCTCGTGCACGATCAGCGCCCCCACCGTGACCTGCTCCCTGGGCGCGGTCGCGGCCTCCGGCTCCGCCACGGTGACCATCACGCTCACCCCGTCCGCGACCGGGACGGTCACCGCCACCTCCACGGTGTCCGCCACCGAATCCGACCCCGCGCCGGGCAACAACACCGACGCCGAGCCCACCACCGTCGACAACGCGCTGGGCTGCACGATCACCGGCACCAGCGGCAACGACACGCTCACCGGCACCACCGGTGACGACGTGATCTGCGGCCTCGGCGGCAACGACACCATCAACGGCGGCAACGGCACGGACACCGTCTACGCCGGCGCGGGCGACGACGTGATCAGCGGCGGCAACGGCCCCGACACCCTGTACGGCCAGGCCGGCGACGACTCCACCTACGGCGAGACCCTGCTCACCGCGCTGCTGCACCTGTTCGACAACGGCAACGACACCATCTACGGCGGTCCCGGCAACGACGACCTCCACGGCCAGAACGGCAACGACACCCTCTACGACCACGACGGCACCGACACCATGAGCGGCGACCTCGGCAACGACACCATCAACGTCCAGGACGGCGTCGGCGGCGACACCGCGAACGGCGGCCTCGGCTTCAACAGCTGCACCGCCGACGCGGGCGACACCACCATCCTCTGCTGACGCAGGACGGACGATCGGGTCGACGTGGGCCGGGAGGCTGCGATCACCTCCCGGCCCACGGTCCGTTGTCCCGCGCCCTGCGCCCCGCGCCCCGCGCCGTGCGCCCCGCGCCGTGCGGCGTGCGGCGTGCGGCGTGCGGCGAGCATGCCGTGACCGGGCCGTCGTCCCGGTTGTCGCGGTGGCGAAGAACCGGGGATCCGGCGGCCGCAGTGTTCGGTCCGGTCTGGAAGAGATCGTCCTCCGCGTGCGCGCACCGGCACGTTCCCCCACGATCCCTGGTCAGCGCTCGCCGCTGCCCTCCGGCTCGCCGTCGATGGGCGTCGTGCCCGACCCGGACGGCAGCTGCACGTGGACGTGGCCCCTGCCGGCCTCGATGTTGATCACGTCCAGTTGCAGCGCGGCGACCGACCACGTCCGCAACGCCGTCGTGCGCTGCGCCGAGGCCAACCCGACCAGCCGACCCCGCAACGGGTCCGACGCGGCCAGCGCCGACTCGAACGCCCCGACCGCCAACGCCAGTTGCTCCACCGCCGCCCGCATGGACGTCCGGGCCACGTTGACCCCGTTGCCGGCCGACGGCGTCTCCTCGTACCGCCGCACCTCCGCCGAGACCGCCTCACGCCACCCCGCCAGCTCCTCGGCGGTCGGCACGACGCCCGCCGCGCCGTCGAGCGGCGCGGCCCGGTTCATGCCCGTCAACACCGGGGTCAAGCGGTCGCGGGTGCCGCGAGCCAACTCGGTGAGCACGCCGACCTGCTCGACGTCACGCGCTTCCTCGGCCTGTTCGTACTCGGCGATCCTGCGCTCGGTCGCGTCGGGTCCGCTCGTCCACGAGCCCAACGCGAACGCCATCGCGAGCCCGAGCACGAACGCCACCGCCACGCCGGTGACGGGCTTCCACCCTCGTGGTCCCGCGGACGCCTCGGAGGTCTTGCGCACCGACTTCCCCCGCGGGGGAACGGTCTTCACCACCACATCCTCCTCTGACCGGCGGGCGCACACCTCCGAGGCTGCCCGGACGCGGGCGACGAGGCGAGGGCTGCGGCCGGCGGGAACAGGACACGGCGAGCGCTTGACGCGGCCCGACGTCACTCGGGACCTCCGCCGGGGCGCGGGCCGGAGGTCGGGGCCGTCCCTCTTCGACCGGGCGTCCCCGTGCTCGGACTCGGCCCGGGCTCACCGTCCGCACGGAGCGGCCGACCCGGTCGGAACCCGCCTCGACGGGCCGCTCCGGGCTCCCGCACAATGGCGCGTCCCCACGAACCCCCGAGAGGGCAAGCCATGAGCTTCTCCGGCCACGCGCGCCGCGCCGGCGACCCGACCGTGCCGCTGCCGCACCGCGTGTCGTCGTTCCGCTCGTGCGTGCGGGCGTTCCCGGCCGCGCCCTACGAGGACACGATGCGGTACCTGGAGCTGGTGGCGGGACCGTTCCAGCGGGACGCGCGGGCGTTGGACGCGGCCCTGGGGCTGCTGCTCCTGCTGCGGGCGCGGTGGAAGGCCCAGGTCGCGACGTACGCGGCGGTGCGGCGCATCGAGAAGCGGCGGGGGATCCGGCGACCGCGCCACCCGTCGGCCTTCGGCCCCGTGTCCGAGATGCCGTTGGCCGACCTGCACACGCCGCGCGGTGCGGAACGGTTCCTCCGCGGCGGCGGTCCCCTCCCCGGCGGTGAGGTGCCGCGGTTCGACGGCTCGTCGTTCGAGCTGTCGACCACCGCCGCGCACGACCCGCGGCCGAGCACCGTGCTCGGCCGCGGGTCGTCCCGCCCGTTCGGCGCGCGCGGGAGCCGGTGGAGCGGGACGTTCGACGGCTCGTCGTTCCACCTGGGAGCCGACCACCACACGGACACGCCGGGGTGACGGGTCGGCCGGGTTCAGTTGGCGATCAGGTCGTGACGGGTCAGGGCACGCGGTCGGCGGGCGGCGCGGTGGCGCGCCTGGGCGCAACCGATGATCAGCAACCCCGCCAGCAACGGCAGGACCATGCCCCCCTCGACCGCCAGCGCGCACGTGAGTGCGATCCACAGCAGCAGTCTCATGTCGGAAAGGCTAGGGAGACGCGGGTCACATCCGCACCTCATTTGGGGAAGGCTTGAGGTAGGGGCCCGCCCGCCCGCGGGTCACGGCACGGCGGCGGAACCGGCGTCGGAGATCGAATTGTCGGACCCCGCCGCTACCCTCCGCGCCACACCGTGAACGACTCGCAGGAGGAACCGTGGGCTGGCTCGACGCCGCTTCCGGCTACCAGGTGCGGCTCGGGGAGAACGGGCGCGTCCAGTGCCGCAACGGCAAGGGCAAGATCCTCTCCTCCGTGCCCGCCTCGATCAAGGACGACCCGCCGGTCGTCCAGTTGCGGCAGCTCGCCGAGTGGCTGTCCCGGCACGAGGCCGAGTGCCTGGCCGCCGTGGACGGCTGGATGGTGCGCTCGCTGCCGGTGCCCACGGCCCTGGTCGCGGAGGTCTGGGCGGACGCCGCGTGGGCCGGCGCGCTGCGCGACCTCGTCGTCACGGCCGGCGACGGGGCGGCCCGGGAGACCGGGTTCCTGCGCGACGCCGACCCGGAGCGCGGGCTGGGCGTGGTCACCCTCGACGGCGACACGGTCCGGCTGACGTCCGAGGCGGTCCGCATCCCGCACCCGGTGCTGCTGGAGGACCTGGAGGAGCTGCGCGAGTTCGGCGCCGAGCTGGGCGTGGAGCAGAAGGTGCAGCAGCTCTTCCGGCAGACCCACGCCCGCCCGGCGGACCCGGGGGGCAAGACCTCGGTGGACGACTTCGCGGGCGGCCGGTTCGAGCAGCTCAACCACGCGCTGGGCCGCTGCCGCACGCTCGGCTACCCGGTGCGCGGCGGCGACGCGGTGTACGCGGCGTTCGAGGACGGCCGGGTGGTGGAGGCCCGCTACTGGCTCGGCTCGGACTACCCCGAGGGCGAGACCTGGACCGGCGAGCTGAGGTGGGCGCTGGAGGACGGAACCGCGCTGCCGCCGGCCGACGTCGGACCGGTCGCGTGGTCCGAGGGCATGCGCATGGCGGCGGCGATCCACGCCGGTCGCGTCGTGGAGGAAGAGGCGGTGGCCCCGTGAGCGAGCCGGACCCGAGCGTCGTCATCGCCGCGGGCGGCGTGCTGCCCGACGTCACCGGGACGGGTGACGACCGCGACACCGTCACCGCCCGCCACTACGCCCACCCCGGTCTGGACGGCCGCGTGGTGGTGCGGCTCGTGCCCGCCGTGCTCGGCCGCGCCGAGGACCTGACCTGCGAGTACCTCGGGTTCGACGCGCCCGGCCGGATCACCGCCGTCGGCACCGGCAGGCGCAGCGCGCTGGGCTTCCCGGCGTGGGCGCTGGTGCACGACCCGGCCAACGCCCACCACGCGCTCAACCTGGTCAAGGACGTCGAACGGCTGGCCCGCACGGCCAAGTCCCGGGCGGGCGCGGCGAAGGACGGGTTCACCGCGCTGGGCGACATGCTCGGCCGGTCCGCGCCGCACTTCCTGCCCACGTTCTACGAGCAGGCCGGGCGGATCTTCCTGCGGCACGGCAACACCTCCTACGCGGCGAGCATGTTCGGCAAGGCCCGCGAGGCGGAGGAGGTGCACGACCTCGCGGTGGACCCGGAGCGCATCCGCGAGGTGTTCCTGGAGTTCGCCTTCGCCGGGGCGCTGACCGCGAAGGCGTTGTCCGCGCACGCCAAGGGCCTGGCCCGCCGGCACGACGCGGACGCGGCCTACGAGATGTTCTTCACCCTGTGCGTGGAGCGCACGCGGGGCGGCCTGCCGCCGTACACGGGGATGCCCGAGGACCTGCGGCGGCTGGCGAAGGCGGCCGGGCGCGACCTCGCGGCCGAGGACCGGCGGCTGCTGCGGTCCACCCTGGACAGCTCGGCGATCGGCCGCGCGGGCGGCGCGTTCTGGAAGTCCTACCGCGGCTCGCTGGTCGCGCTGGCGGCCGACGACGCGGAGGTGCGCGGCCGGCTGCTGGCGTTCGTGCCGGACTCGTCCGCCGTGCTCGACACGTGGCTGGAGATCCTGACCGCGTGCGGCGCGACGCGCGCCCTGACGGGGCACGACGACGCCGTGGCGGTGGACCGGGCCGGGTGGCTGTCGTCCGTGCTGGCCGTCCGCGCCTCCGGGTGGCGCGGCACCCCGCGCTCGGCGCGGCTGCTGGAGCTGGTCGAGGCGATGGCCGAGCGGTTGGCCGCCGACGCCGTGCCGGTCCGGGCGCTGCGCCGGTGGCGCCAACGCGACCTGGACGTGCTGGACCTGCTGGTGGCGCGGGACGTCCCGATCGCCGAGGGCGAGGCGGGGGTGCAGCTCGACGTCGGCGACTGGCTGGCCGACGACGCGCCGGGCCGCCGCGACCTCGCCGCGCTGGCCGCCTCCGAGCGGTTCGGCGACGCGCTCGGCAACGGCTTCATCGCGCACGCCCGGTCCCGGGTCCGCACGACGGCCGTCGCCCCGGACGTGCTGGCGTCCGCGATGGCCGTGCCGGGGCTGCGCGCCGCGCTGGCCGCGTGGATCCGCTCGCGCGCGGACCGCGTCACCGCGACCGGCCTGCCGGACCTGGCCGACCACCTCGACCTGCTGGCCGTGGTGCGGCTGCCCGAGGCGTACGTGGACGTGCCGGCGTCCGCCGAGGCGCTGGCCCGCACCGACGTCGCCGCCGCCCTGCACACGACGCTGCGCGGCGGCCTGCTGGACGAGCTGGGGTGGCCCGCCCTGGAGGACGCGGCGGCCCGCCTGGGCACGGAGGGCACGCCCGCGGACCCCGCCACCTCGGTGCGCGGCGAGGGCTGGCCCGCGCTGGTGCTGGGCCGGGGCGAGCGGTTCGTGGTGGTCGGCCCGGACGGCGTGCTGGTCGACCACGTCTCCCGCATCCCGCTCGACGCGCGGCAGCGGTGGGGCTTCGCGCCGACCGCGGACTGGTTCGACGGGGTGCTGCTGGTGCGCTGGCAGGGCCCGGACGGCGAGCTGGCGTACTGGAGCGACGCCCCGGACCGCGTGTTCGCGATCGGGGGCGGCCGCGAGCACCACCGGTCCCTGCCGCCGACCGCGTCGATCGCGCTGCCCGGCGGCGGCCGGTTCGCCGGCGGTCGGGTGGCGCACCCCGGCGACACGGTCGTGCCGACGCCCGAGGAGGCGTACGGCGACGGCGTGACGGTGTGGACCCAGGTGTGGCACGACCGCGGTCCGCGCTGGGTCGAGGTGGACCCGGCCACCGGGCAACGCGGTCGCGCGAGCCTGCCCCGGTTCGTGGAGGACTTCGCGGTCGACGGGGCCGCGCTCGTGCTCGACCGGTGCGACCTGAGGCCCTCGCTGCCCGCCACCGAGGCCAGCCCGCTGGGCGCGGCGGACGGCCTGCACGGCTGGCGGGTCCGCCGGGAGCCGGACGGCTCGCACGTCGGCGAGGGCGTGGACGGCCGTCGCGCCCGGCTCGCCGACTGCCCGAACGGCGTGCTGCGGCTGCCCGGCGGCGCGGACGTGACGCTGGCCGGCGGGCGCGGGTCGGTGGTGCTGTTCGACCCCGACGGCACCAGGCTGGCAGGCGTGTCGGTCGGGGCCAAGCACCCGCCGTACGCGCTCGGCACGCCCTTCGTGCCGCCGCTGGAGTGGTGGCACCTCCTGCGCCCGCGCGACGAGGCCGGTTCGGCCGCGCTGCGCGGCGTGACGCGGGAGGCGGTGGACCGGGTGCTCGACGCCGCCCGCGCGGAGGCGCCGGACGAGCGGTCCACGCGGGAGCAGGTCGCGGCGTTGGCGCGCGGTGAACGCGCCGGGCTCGCGGGCGTCGTCACGGACGCCCTGCCCGGCCTCACCCACCCCGCGCTGATCGCCGGCGTGGTCGACGTGGTGCGCCGCGCGGCGCGGCTGGAGCGGTACTTCCGGGGCTACGCGGACCTCGCCGCGGCGGCGCGGGAGGTCGACCCGGTCCTCGCGCCCACGGGCCCGGACGTCACCGAGGACGAGGTCAACGCCGCGCTGAACTGGTTCGGCGGCTACCGGTCCTACAACTCCCGCGGCCCGGTGCCGACCCCGCTGCCCGCGCTGCTCGCCGCGCTGGCCGAGGCGGCCGCGCGACCCGAGGCGGCCTCCCTGCCCGTGTCCAACGCGCCCCGCTGGTTCGACGCGCTGCCGCACCTGGCCGCGCTGGCCCACCGCGCCGCGTCCCCGCTCACCCCGGACGACCAGCGGGCCGCGCTGGCGCTGGTGCTGCGGTCGGTCGCGGACAGCGGCCTGGCCGACGTCGCCGGGCACTGGCGCACGCTCGGCGTGGTCGTGCCCCGGGGGCAGGCCGCGGTGAAGGACCGGGTGGTGCCGGTGCGCGACGGGTTCATCGCCCTGTTCGAGACCCAGTGGCGCAACGAGCCGGGCAGCCGGTTCGACGGCGTGCAGTTCAGCCGCACGCCGGGCGTGTTCGACCTGCCGGAGGACTGGCGCGTCGAGTCGGCCCGGGAGGTGCGCACCCCGTTCGGGCCCGAGCGGGTGGCCCGGTTCCTGGGGGTGCTCGCCGAGCGCGGCCCCGCGCCGTGGTTCCCCGGGGCGGTGCCCGCCTTGGTGGAGCTGACCGGCCTGGGCGCGGCCGAGGCGACGTTGCTGCTGGCCGGGATGCCGGGCGTGGACCGGTGGGACGCGACCTTCCTGAGCACCGCCGACCGGCGGCTGCTCGGCCTGTCCCAGGGCGGCGCGAAGGCGGCCAAGGAGCGGTTCCGCGGGCTGGGCGGCTCGTTCCGGCTGCGGTTGCTCGCCGCCGCCGTGCCCGCCGACCCGGCCGAGCTGTGGACCCGCGGCCCGGACGTCGCCGCGGTCGCCGAGGTGTGGACCGCCGAGTTCGGGCGGCGGTCGCCGGTCCCGGACGACGTGCTGGTCGACGCGGCCAAGCTGCTCGGCCTCGCGAACGCCGGCGAGTACGTGGCGGGCGTGGTCAACCCGGACCTGACGCCGTGGCTCACGGTGGACGCCGGGACGACGTTCACCGGCACGGAGCTGCGGTCGCGCCGGCCGGAGGGGTTCGACCGCCAGGCGCTGTGGGCGGTGCCGCAGGTGCTGCTGTGGCTCGCGCACCGGCTCCCGTCCGGCTCGCCGCTGCGGGCGCGCCTGCCGGAGGCGCTGGCCCTGGCGCGGCGCCGGGTGGCGCACCCCGGTTTCGCGCTCGACCTCGGCCGGTGGGTCGCGCGCGACCGGCTGTCCGCGCTGCTCGGCGCCGAACTGCCCGCGGACGAGGGCGTGTACTCCTACCGCGACTGGCTGGAGCTGGCCCGCGCGGGCGACGAGCACTGCCGCGTGGTGGTCCGGCCGGGGCTCGTCGCGCCGGGCGACCGGGACCTGCTGGCGGCCGTGGTGGAGCTGACCGGCGCGCACGACGTGCCGCGGATGCTCGCCCGGCTCGCCGACGAACGCCTCACCGCCGTGTGCGCGGCGCCCCCGGCCGCCGACCCGGCCGCCTACCACCAGGACCCGACGGTCTCGGTGCCGGCGCTGGTCGCGGAGGTCGCCGAGCGGTTCGACCTGACCGAGGACGCCGCCGCGCTCTACCTGCAACTGCTGGCGCTGCCCGACCCCACGGACGCGAACGTGGCGCGGTGGACCGGCTGGAAACCCGCCCGGCTGCGCCAGGCGCGGGCCGCGCTCGCGGAGACCGACCTGGTGCTGACCGCGAAGCGGGCGCGGGCCGGCCGGTCGCTGTTCCTGCCCGGCGGGTGGCTGGCCCTGTCCGCGCCGCACGTGCCGCTGGAGACGTGGAAGGCGCCGATGTTCGAGCACGCCCCGCACCGCCGCGACGCGATCGTGCCGCTGGAACCCGTCGCGGACCTGTTCGCCCGCGCGTGGCGGCGGGTGCTGGACGGCGACGCGCCCGCCTACGAGGAACTCAGGACCGGAGGACGCAGGTGACCGCACCCAGGCAGGTCGAGCCGGCCGAGGACGCCCACCGCGAGGAGTTGGCGTTCCTGGCCGCCCACGACGACGGTCCCCGGCCGCCGGGGTGGCGGCTCACGCCGCGGGCCGTGGTCACGTTCGTGATGGGCAGCGGCGAGCCGCTGGCGCTGCCCCGGGGCGTGTCGGTGGCCGGCGTGCCGTCCCGGCTGGTGATCAGCCCGAAGTTCGTCGGCGAGCGGGCGCTGGTCGAGCGGGCCGTGGTGACGCTGGCCGGCGAGCGCGGGCTGCTGCTGGTCGGCGAGCCGGGCACGGCCAAGTCGATGCTGTCCGAGCTGCTGGCCGCCGCCGTGTCGGGCAGCAGCCAGCTCGTCGTGCAGGGCACCGCGGGCACCACCGAGGACCAGTTGCGCTACGGCTGGAACTACGCGCTGCTGCTGGCCGAGGGGCCGAGCCCGCGGGCGCTGGTGCCGTCGCCGGTGCTGACCGCCATGCGGCGCGGCGGCGTGGTGCGGGTCGAGGAGGTCACCCGGTGCCTGCCGGAGGTGCAGGACGCGCTGGTGTCGATCCTGTCGGACCGGCGGATCGCCGTGCCGGAGCTGTCCGGCACGGACGACGCGACGGTGCACGCCGCGCCCGGCTTCACCGTGATCGCCACGGCGAACCTGCGCGACCGGGGCGTGTCGGAGATGTCCGCGGCGTTGAAGCGGCGGTTCAACTTCGAGGCCGTCGGGCCGATCGGCGACCTGGCCGCCGAGACGGCGCTGGTGCGGCGGCAGGCCGCGGCCGCCCTGGAGCGGGTCAGCGCGCCGTTCGCGGTGGACGACGTGGTGCTGGAGGTGCTGGTCACCGCGTTCCGCGACCTGCGCAACGGGGTGTCCGAGGAGGGCTGGGCGGTCGAACGGCCGTCCACCGTGATGAGCACGGCGGAAGCGGTGTCCGTGGCCACCTCGCTGGGGCTGGCCGACGCCTACTTCCCCGGCGACCGCGACCCGCTGTCGCTGCTGCCCGGCCACCTGCTCGGCGTGGTCCGCAAGGACGACCCGGGCGACGCGGCCCGGCTGCTCGGCTACTGGGACGGCGCGGTCCGGCGGCGGGCCGAGTCCGGCGCGCGCACCTGGCGACGGTTGTGGGAACTCCGTGACGTCCTCGACGCCTGACCTGGCGGACCGGCTGGCCGGCCACGAGTCGCCGCACCTCATCGGGGTGCGGCACCACTCGCCCGCGCTGGCGGCGGCGGTGCCCGCCCTGCTGGACGCGTTCGGGCCCGAGGTGCTGCTGGTCGAGCTGCCGGAGGAGCTGGGGGAGTGGCTGCCGTTCCTGGCCGACCCCGACCTCGTCGCGCCGGTCGCGCTGTCCGGCGCGACGCCGGACGGCGGCCTGGCGTTCTACCCGTTCGCGGACTTCTCCCCGGAGCTGGCCGCGATCCGCTGGGCGCGTCGCCACGGCGTCGAGGTCCGGCCGTGCGACCTGCCGCTCGCCGCCCGCGGTGACGGCCGCCGGCGGTCGGAGCGCGGCGCGTCGCCGCTGACGGAGGCGCTGCGCGGCGCGACGACCGGCCGCGACGGCGACGACCTGTGGGACCGGCTGGTCGAGGCCGCCGCGCCCGGCCAGACCCCGGAGGCGGTGCGGCGGGCGGCGCTGCTGGTCGGCTGGGCGTTGCGCCGCGACGCCGAGGGCGTCGGCGTGGACCCGTTCGACCTGCGCCGGGAGGCGTGGATGCGGCGGGCGGTGCGGGAGGTGGCCGGGCGGCGCTGCGCGGCGGTGGTCGGGTCGTTCCACGCGGCGGCGTTGCTGGACGGGCCGGTGGACGAGTCGCCCGTGCCGGTGGGCGACATCGTCACGTCCCTGGTGCCCTATGGGTTCGCGCTGCTGGACGAGCGTTCCGGCTACCCGGCGGGCATCCGCGACCCGGAGTGGCAGCAGGCGGTGCTGGAGGCGGCGGGCGACCCGGGCGCGGTCGAGGCCGCCGCCGCGTCGTTCCTCGTGCGGATCTGCGCGCGGGTGCGGGAGCTGGGCCACCCGGCCGGTCCGGGCGAGGCGCGGGAGGCGTTGCGGCTGGCGGTCGACCTGGCCCGGCTGCGCGGCCTGCCCGCGCCGGGCCGGGGCGAGCTGGTGGAGGCGGTGCAGACCGTGCTGACGCACGCCGAGCCGCTGGGCCGCGGTCGGGTGGTGGCCCGGGCGGCGGGTGACGTGCTGGTGGGCCGGCGGACCGGTGTCCTCGCGCCGGGCACGCCCCGGTCGGGTCTGGCGCCGGCGGTGGAGGCGTTGGTCGCCTCGCTGCGGCTGCCCGGCCCGGACTCGCGGGAGCCGGTGTCGCTGCGGCTGGACCCGCTGCGGTCGGAGCTGGACGCGCGGCGCGAGGTGGCGTTGCGGCGGTTGACCGTGCTCGGCGTGACCTACGCCGAGGAGACCGCGACCACGGGCGTGGGCGGCGGTGACGCGCTCACCACCCGGTGGACGGTGGCGTGGACCCCGGCGACGGCCGCCACGCTGCCGGTGGCCGGGCTGTGGGGCGCGACGCTGGAGCTGGCCGCCTCCGGGAGGTTGGCGGCGCGGCGGGCCGAGCGGGAGCGGCACGGCGGGCACACGCCGGGGGCCGTGCTGGCCGACCTGCTCGACGCCGCCGCGTGCGCGTTGCCGGACGCGGTGGGCGTGCTGTTGGCCGACGCGGCGACCGTGCTGCCGTCGTCGGGGACGTTGCGCGAGCTGTTGGCGGCGTTGGACCTGCTGGACCGGTTGCGCGCCGGGCACATGCCCGGCACGCCCGGGGACGTCCTGGACGCGCACCCGTCGCTGGCGGCGGAACTGGAGACGGCGGCGGTGGCGCAGCTCGACGGGCTCGCCGGGTCGGAGGACGTGGCCGACGCGCGGGCGCTGGCCGAGCTGGGGCAGCGGCCGGCCGTGCACGGGGTGCGGTTCGACGCGTGCCTGCGGGCGTTGGCCGACACGGGCGCGCCGCTGATCGCCGGCGCGGCGGGCGCGGCGCGGGTGCTGCTCGGCCTGGTGCCGCCGTCGGTGCTGGGGGAGCGGGTGGCGTCCTGGGTGGACGGCGCGACCACGGTGGAGCGGCGGGGCGCGTTGCGGCGCGGGCTGACGGGCGTGCTGGCGGCGGCCGGGCCGCTGCTGGAGACGCCGGAGGCGTTGTCGCCGTTGCTGGACCGGGTGGAGGGCCTGGCCGACCGCGACTTCCTCGACCGGCTGCCCGCGTTGCGGGGCGCGTTCACGTCGGTGGGCCCGGCGGCGCGGGCCCGGGTGCTGGCCGTGGTGCAGGAGCGCACCGGCACGCGGGTGGACGCGGTCGGCGCGCCCGATCCGGAGCTGCTGGCGGTGTGGTTGGCGGCGGAGCGGGCGGCCGGGGACGTGCTGCGGGCGCACGGCCTCCAGTCCGGGAACCGGGTCGGGGCACGGGCGCGCGGCGTTCGACCCGACAGTGGTGAGCGGTCGGCGGCGGGCGTGTCGCGGGCGCACGGCGTCGACCCGGAGCGCGGTGAGCGACCGGCCGCCGGCGGTGAGCTGTCCGCCGACGTGCGGTGGCGGTTGGTCCTCGGCGCGCACGGCGAGCGGCCGGCGGGGGCGGGGCGGTTCGCGGCCGCGTTGGACGAGCTGTACGGGCGTGACGGTGGCGAGGGCGCGGCGCGGGGCGACCTCGGGGCCGACCGGTCCAGCCCGTTCCCCGGCGTGCGCGAGTGGTCGGAGGAGCTGGGGGACCTGTTCGGCGAGAGCGTCCGCGAGGAGGTGCTGGCCGCGGCCGCGGAAGGCGGGCGGCTGGAGGCGGCGCTGGAGCTGGACCCGGCGTCGGTGCGGCCGTCGGTCGAGCTGCTGCGCAACGTGCTGTCGCTGGCGGGCGGGTTGTCGGAGTCGGCGCCGGCGCGGCTGCGGCCGTTGGTGGCGCGGCTCGTGCGGGAGCTGACCGCGCAGCTGGCCGACCGGGTGCGGCCCGCGTTGACCGGCATCCAGCTGCCGACGCCGACCCGCCGTCCCGGCGGGCGGCTGGACCTGCCGCGCACCCTGCGCGCCAACCTCGCGACCGCGCGCCGTGACGCCGGCGGCCGGGTGGTGGTCGTGCCGGAGCGGCCGGTGTTCCGCACCCGCGGTCGTCGGGCCAGTGACTGGCGGCTGGTGCTCGTGGTCGACGTCTCCGGCTCGATGGAGGCGTCCACGGTCTGGTCGGCGCTGACCGCGTCGGTGTTCGCCGGCGTGCCCGCGCTGTCGACGCACTTCCTCGCGTTCTCCACGGAGGTCGTGGACCTGACCGAGCGGGTGGCCGACCCGCTGTCGTTGCTGCTGGAGGTCCGGGTGGGCGGCGGCACGCACATCGCGGGGGCGTTGCGCCACGCCCGTTCCCTGGTGACCGTGCCGGAGAGGACGATGGTGGTGCTGGTCAGCGATTTCGAGGAGGGCGGTCCGGTGGGGCCGCTCGTCGCGCAGGTGCGGGAGCTGGTCACGTCGGGGGTGACGGTGCTCGGCTGCGCGAGCCTCGACGACCGCGGCGTCGCCCGCTACTCCACGTCGGTGGCGGGCGCGCTGGTCGCGGCGGGCATGCCGGTCGCCGCGCTCAGCCCGCAGGAGCTGGCCCGCTGGGTGGGGGAGAAGGTGCGCGGATGAGCGTGCCCCCGGTGTTCCCGGCGGTGGTGGCGGACGTGCTCGACGCCCTGCCGCCGAGGCTGCGCAAACGGGTCGACGCGTCGCTGGGGCGGGTCGCGGAGTGGACCGTCACGGTGGACGGCGGCACGGCCCGCGCCACGCTCGACGCCGAGACGACGGTGACGTGGACCTTGCGCGACGGCGTGCTCACCGCGGCCGACGACCTGGTGTGCGGTTGCCTGCTCGCGCCGAAGTGCCTGCACCGGGGTCTCGCGGTGGCCGCGGCCGAGGTGGCGGACGGCGTGCCGGAGCCGGTCGTGGCCGAGCCCGTCGCCGAGGTCGTCGGGACGCCGATCACCGAGGACGAGCGCGCGGCGGCGGCCGTGCTGTGGGCGGCGTGCGCGACCGTGCTCCGCGCGGGCGCCACGGGCAGCGGCGCGGTGGTGCGGGCGGAGCTGCTGCGGGCCGTCCACACGGCACGCGTCGCGGGCCTGCACCGGGCCGCCGCCGACGGCCTGCGCGTCGCCGCCACGCTGGCCGCCGCGCGGTCCGGCGACCCGTCGTTCGACCGCGAAGCGCTCACCGCCGAGTTGGTGGAGCTGATGCTGCTCTGCCACGACCTGCGCACGGGTGCGGGCGAGGCGACGGAGGTGCGCGGCACCGCCCGGCGCGAGTACCGGCCGATCGGCTCGTTGCGCCTGTACGGGCTGTGCACCGAGGTCGTGGTCGCCGGCTCGGGCTACGCCGGGGTCGTCACGCACCTGGTGGACGACGGCGGCGCGCTGTGGACCGTGCCCGCGATCATGCCGGGCGGCGCGGAGCGGGTCGCCGCCGCCGCGAACGGGCCGGTGGCGATCGGCGAGTCGGGGCTCAGCCACCGCGAGCTGGGCCGGGCCGGGCTGCTGCTGTCCGGCGGCACGGCGTCGCCGGACCACCGGCTCGGCGCGGGCAAGGCCGTGCGCGCGGTGGCCGCGTCCGCCGCGTCGTGGGAGGAGCCGCCGTTCGCCGAGTTGTGGGCGCGACCGCTGCCCGACCAGGTGGCGCGGGCGTTCGACGCCGCCGCCCGGCCGGACTCCCACCGCCCGGCCGGGGCGGACCTGCTGTTCGTCGCGGGCACGGTGTCGGGCGCGGCGGGGGAGGCGCTGCGGGTGGACGTCGGCGGCATCCCGGTGGACCTCGTCGGCGACGGCGACCGGCCGCGCGAGAACCTGAGGGTGCTCGCCGGCGCGCCCGGTCTGCGCGTGCGGGCCGTCGCGCGCCTGCTGCCGGACCGGCCGGGCACGGCCGTCGCGCTGGCCGTGGCGGGCGACCTGGACCTGCCCGACGAGGTGCGCCACCACGTCGACCTCGGCCTGGACCGGCTGCAACGCTCCCACGTCGCCGGCGGCGGCACCCGCGGTCTGCCGCCGCGACGGGAGCCTGCCGATGGCCTGCCGCGACCGGCTCCGGCCGACAGCCTGCCGCCGCCGGCCGACCGCGTGCCGCAGCCCGAGTCGGCCGACCGCTTGCCGCCGCCGGAGCCGGCCGATCGTGCGCCGCGCCCCGAATCCGCTGACCGCGTGCCGCAGCCCGAGTCCGCCGACCGCGTGCCGCTACCGGAGTGGGCCGATCGCGTGCCGCGCCCCGAGTCGGCCGACCGCGAGCCCCGGCCGGAGCCGGCCGATCGTCTGCCGCGGCCGGAACCGGCCGGTCGGGTGCCGCGGCCGGTCAGGCCGTTGGAGAACGTGCTGCACCGGGTCGCGCTCGGCGGTCGGGCGGTGGCGGCGGTCGCCTCGATCGACCGGGAGGTGACCGCCCTGGCCCGCAACGGCCTCACCGCCACGGCGGACCTGCTGGCCGGCCTGGCCGACGCGTCCCGCGACCGCGGTCGGGACGCGTTCGGCCGGGTGATCCCCGACGAAGGCGACGACTTCCCGCTGGCCTGGCTGCGCGCCGGCCTGCACGTCCGCGAGTTCACCCGTGCCGCGGCGCGGCGCGCGTGGCTGGCCGCCGTGGAGGGGGACGGGTAGTCGCGGGATCGCCGGCGGGGTTCGGTAGGCGCGGCCGGCCTCGGGGTCGTCCCGGTCGGGCGTGGTTCGCGGCGGTGGGGCGCGAGGGTCAGGCCGCCTGCCCGTTGTGGGCCGGCACGACGACGACCGGGCAGGTCGCGTGTTCCAGGCAGTGCCTGATCACCGAGCCGAGGATCGTGACGCCGCCCCGGGTGTAGCCGTGCCGGCCGAGGACCAGGCCGTCGGCTTCGCCGGCCAGCTCCACCAGGGCCGGCCCCGGCTCGCCGTCCAGCACCGACCGCTCCACCCGCACGCTCCCGCTCGACCCGATCCCCTCCAGCGCGTCGTCGACCGCGCGCCGCCGGGCGCTGTGGAACACGTCCGCGCTGCCGCCGGGCGTCCGCAGCCCGCACACCGACGCCGCGACCACGACCCCGCCGTCCTGCGTGTGGCGTATGGCCCACTCCAGCGCGGCCTTGCCCGCCGCCGAGTTGTCCACACCGACGATGATCCGCTTGGCTTCCATCACGCCTCCTCGCGGGAGGGTGTCCTCGCTGGGCACCCGCCGAACAACTACCGGGAATAATCGGACCGCCACGCATTCGTGTCGAGCGCGGTAGGCGGTATTTACGCCATTTTTAGGTCTCGGTTCGATGTCGGGTAAAAGGTGATTTACCCGTCCTTTGGGCAGTGGTGCCACGATTTTCGCGGCGATGGTCGGAGCGGGTCACCGGAATGTCGGCGAAAGCGGTCCGAACGGCCCAGCGTCGGCCGTTCGGGGGAGCACTCACGGGTGTTGTCCCACCTCGACGGCCCAGTGGCGGATCACGCGAGTGGCGCATCGGCGCGCGCCCCCGGCGGTTCCACATTCCGTGGAATGGCGACCGGGCGATACCGAGTGGTACTCGCCCAGGTGTTGTTCCGCGCTATTGGCGGTGGTCGGCGTCGCGGTCCGTATGCGAGTTTCATTCCTGTTGTCGAGGGTGGTCGCGTGGTTCCGGAGCGCCCGTTCGGCGTGACCGGGCCGGGCGGCCGTCCTTATCCTGCGGAGGTGTCGAAGCCTCCCTCCGGTCCGCTGTGCACCCGGCACTCGATCGCCGCCCAGCTCGGGGAAGCCGGGCTGCGCGCGGGCGACACCGTGCTCGTCCATTCCTCGTTGAGCGCGCTCGGCTGGGTCTGCGGCGGGGCCAACACCGTCGTGGCGGCGTTGCTCGACGTGCTCGGCGAGGCCGGGACGCTGGTGGTGCCCACCCAGTCGACCGACAACTCCGACCCGGCCGGCTGGCACGACCCGCCCGTGCCCGAGTCGTGGTGGGCCGAGATCCGCGCGTCCCTGCCGCCCTACGACCCGCGCACCACCCCGGCGACGGGCGTCGGCGTGATCCCCGAGGCGGTGCGGACCTGGCCCGGGGCGCTGCGCAGCGCGCACCCGCAGACGTCGTTCGCCGCGCTCGGCGCGCGGGCCGCCGAGGTGGTGGCCGACCACGCCCTCGACAGCCAGCTCGGCGAGCGCAGCCCGCTGGCCCGGCTGGAGGCGATGGGGGCGCGGGTGCTGCTGCTCGGTGTCGGCTTCGGCTCGTGCACGGCGTTCCACCTGGCCGAGTACCGGCTCCCGGACCCGCCGGAGGCGGACAACTCGTTCGCGATCACGACCCCGCGGGGCCGGTCGTGGGCGACCGTCCGCGACCTCGCGCTGGACGACGGCGACTTCGCGGAGCTGGGCGCGGCCTTCGGCGGCGCGCGGCCGGTCCGGCTCGGCCGGGTCGGCGCGGCCGTCACCCGGCTGTTCTCGCTGCCCGACGCGGTCGCGTTCGCCGAGACCTGGCTGGCCGAGCACCGGGGCGACGCCGGGCACCGGGACGACGCCGGGCACCGGGGCGACGCCGAGCGCCGCGACGATGCCGAGCGCCGCGACGATGCCGAGCGCCGGAGCGACGCCCAGCACCCGGGCGACGCCGGGCACCGGAACGACGCCGAGCGGACGGACGATGCCGAGCGCCGGAACGACGTTGAGGACCGGGGCGGTTCCCGACTAGGGTGCTGCGGGTGACGAGTCCCGAGTCGGACAGAGCCGAGCCGCCGATCGCCGGCGGCGTCCCGTCCGACCGGTGAGCCACCGGTCCTGATCGCGATCGCCCGTCGGCGGTCGGCACGCGCACGCACCTGACCGCGCACGCCGACCTCGGAGTCGATCCCTTGCCCCTGTTCGTGTACGTCCTCGGCCTTGCCGTGTTCGCGCAAGGCACCTCGGAATTCATGCTGTCCGGCCTGGTCCCCGGCATCGCCGCCGACCTGTCGGTCCCGCCCGGCGCGGCGGCGAGCCTCACCTCCGCCTACGCCGTCGGCATGGTCGTCGGCGCGCCGCTGATGGCCGCCCTGGCCGCGCGGTGGCCACGCCGGCGGGCGCTGGCGGGCTTCCTGACCGCGTTCGTCGTCGTGCACGCCCTCGGGGCGGTCACGACGAGCTTCCCCGTCCTGTTCGCGACCAGGATCGTCGCCGCGGTCGCCAACGCGGGTTTCCTCGCGGTCGCGATGTCCGTCGCGATCGCCCTGGTGCGCCCGGAGCGGCAGGGCAGGGCGACCGCCGTGCTGCTGTCGGGCATCACGCTGGCGTGCGTCGCGGGCGTGCCGGCGGGCGCGCTGCTCGGCGACCGGGCCGGGTGGCGGTGGGTGTTCTGGGCGGTCGCCGCCCTGTGCGTGCCCGCGTTGGCGCTGGTGTTCCGGTCCGCGCCCGCCGACGCGGCCGACCGCCGCGACGTGGCGGTCCGGCGGGAGGCGCGGGCGTTGCGGTCGCCGGTGCTGCGGCGGGCGCTGCTGCTCGCGGTCCTGGTCAACGGGGCCACGTTCGCCACCTTCGCCTACCTCGCGGTCGTCGCCGTGGACGTCGCCGGGTTGCCCGGCGGCGCGGTGCCCGCGCTGTTGGCGGCTTTCGGCGCGGGCGCGTTCCTCGGCGTCACGGCGGCGGGCCGGCTCGGCGACACGGCGCTGCGGCCCGCGGTCCTCGCCGCCCTGCCGGTCGGGTGGGCGGCGCTGGCCCTGACCGGCTCGCACGCGCCGCCGCTGTTCGCCTTGGCGGTGGTGCAGGGCGCGTTGTCGTTCGGCGTGGGCTCGGCCCTGGTCGGCCGGGTCGTGCGGGTGGCGTCCGACGCGCCGTCGTTGGGCGGGGCGTTCGCCACGGTCGCGCTGAACGTGGGCGCGTTCCTGGGGCCCCTGGCGGTCGCCGTGGCCTCCGGTGCGGTGGGGGACTACCGCGCCGCGCCGTGGGTCAGCGCCGTCCTGGCGGGGGCGGCGCTCGCCGTCACCGGTGTCCGTAGGCCAGGTTCGTCCCGGTCACCGCGCGTTCCGCGGTGATCACGGTGTCGCCGACGAGCAGCGCGCGGTCGTCCACGAGCGGCGTGCCGTCCTCGCCCCGGCTGAGGCGGCTGCTCAGCAGGGCGGGCGAGCCGGGCTCGCGCCCCAGCACCCGCGCCTGCCCGGCGGTCAGCGCGACCGCCTGGATGGTCTCGCTCGCCTGCCGCACCGGTCGCCCCGACTCCGCGAGGAGCCGGTACAGCGACTCGTGGCGCAGGGCGTCCACGCCGATGCCGAACTCCTCGGGCAGGTAGGACGTCTGCAACAGCAACGGGACGGACCCGCCGGCGGGAGGTCGGGTGCTGCGCAGCCTCTCGACCGCCAGCACCCGACCTCCCCCGGCGAGGCCCAACCGCGCGCCCACGTCGCCCGGCGGCACGACGAGCCGCGCGTCGAGCACCTCGGTCTCCAGCTCGATGCCTTGCTCCACCAAGTCCTGCGCCAGGCTGCGCAACCCCGTCAGCCCGTAGGCGAAGGCGGGCCGCCGCACGAACGTGCCGACGCCGTGCCGCGTCTCCAGCAGGCCGTCGGCCTCCAGCGCCGCGATCGCCTGCCGCACCGTCATCAGCGAGACGTCGAACTCCTCGCCCAGCTCGCGCTGCGCGGGCAGCGGCGCGTCCGCCGGGTAGCGCCCGTCCGCGATCCGGTCGGCCAGCGCCCGGTAGATGGCGAGGTACTTGGGCAGGCGCGCCCCGTGCCCGCGGCCCGTGCGCCGCCCGTCGTCCACCGGTGCGAACCCCCGACTCTCAGCCCCCGACGGAGGATAGCGTCCGGCGGAACGCGGCCACCTCCTCCACGACGTCGGCGACGGGCGCGCCGTCGACCAGCATCCGCATCAGGACCGAGCCGATCACCACGCCGTCGGCGTCCGCGCACGCCCGCACCGCGTGCTCGACCGTGGAGATGCCGAAGCCGGTCACCACGGGCAGGTCGGTCACGGCCTTGAGCCGCCGGGCGTTCGCGCCCGCCGTCGCGGCGAGGTCGGCGCGTTCGCCGGTGATCCGCATCGAGCTCATGCAGTAGACGAACCCGGACGACGCCCGCGCGATCTCGCGGCACCGGTCGTCGTCGCAGGCGGGCGCGGCCAGCAGCACCCCGGCGATGCCCAGCTCCGCGGCCCGCGCCAGGTGCTCCGCCGACTCCTCCAGCGGCAGGTCCGGCACGATCACCCCGCGCACGCCCACCGCCGCCAGGTGGTCGAGGAACCCGTCGGCCGTCGCCACGTTGGCGTAGGTCATGACGACCAGCGGCACGTCGAGGTCGAGGTCGGCGAGGTCGTCCAGCAACGCCCTCGGCCGCCCGCCGCGCCGGGCGGAGAGGGCCGCCGCCCGCTGCACCGTCGGGCCGTCGAGCATCGGGTCGGAGAACGGCAGGCCGATCTCGACCGCGTCCGCCCCGGCCTCCGCCGCGCCCCGCACCAGGTCCAGCCAGTCCGGCACGACGCCGGCCATCACGTACGGCACGAGCAGCCGCCGACCGTCGGCGCGGGCGGCCCGCAGGTGGTCTGCCACGGTGTCGGTCATCGCAGGTGCTCCCTGATCTGCTGGACGTCCTTGTCGCCGCGGCCGGACAACGTGACGAGCACCGTCGAGCCGGCCGCCAGCTCGCCGGTCGCGGCGGCGTCCACCACCCACGCCAGCGCGTGCGCCGACTCCAGCGCGGGCAGGATGCCCTCGGTCCTCGTCACCAGCCTCAACGCGCGCAACGCCTGCTCGTCGGTGACGCTCGCGTAGTGCGCGCGGCCGGTCTCGGCGAGGTGCACGTGCTCCGGGCCGACGCCCGGGTAGTCCAGCCCGGCGGAGATCGAGTGCGCTTCGAGGACCTGGCTGTCCTCGTCCTGCAGGAAGTGCGAGCGGAACCCGTGCAGCACGCCGGGCCTGCCCTTGTCGACCGCGCTGCCGCCGGCCGCCTCGACACCGACCAGCCGCGCCGGGGTGTCCACGAACCCGGCGAACGTGCCCGCCGCGTTCGACCCGCCGCCCACGCAGGCCACGACGACGTCCGGCACGGCCGCCGCCAGCCGCTCGGCGCACTGCGCGCGGGCCTCGTCGCCGATGACGCGCTGGAACTCGCGCACCATCCACGGGTACGGGTGCGGGCCCATGGTGGAACCGACGCAGTAGTGCGCGTGCCCGGTCTCGGCGACCCACGCGCGCAGCGCGCCGTTGGTCGCCTCCTTCAACGTGCCCGTGCCGCTCGCGGAGGCGACCGGCACGACCTCGGCCCCGAGCAGCTGCATCCGGAAGACGTTCAGCTCCTGCCGCCGGACGTCGGTCTGCCCCATGTAGACGGTGCAGTCCAGGCCCAGCAGGGCAGCGGCCGTCGCGGTCGCCACCCCGTGCTGGCCCGCGCCGGTCTCCGCGATCAGCTTGCGCTTGCCCGTGCGCCGCGCCAGCAACGCCTGCCCGAGCACGTTGTTGATCTTGTGCGACCCGGTGTGCGCCAGGTCCTCCCGCTTCAGCAGCACCCGCACGCCCAGCGCCTCGGACAACCGCGCGCAGTCCGTCAACGGCGTGGGCCTGCCCGCGTAGGTGGTGAGCAGCCGGTGGAACTCCGCGGTGAACGCGGCGTCCGCCCACGCCTCGCGGAACGCGGCCTCGACCGCCCGTGCGGCGGGCACCAGCGCCTCCGGCAGGTACCGCCCGCCGAACCTCCCGAACCGACCGGCCGCGTCGGGTGCGCGCATCAAGCCGGTCGTCACGACCTCGTGGAATGACACTTCTAGAACTCTAGAACTGTCGTGCGGTTGTGGCAAGTGGGTGACCGTGTCGCCGCACGGCTCCGGAGGCGGTCGGCGGCGGCTACGGTGCACGCGGACCAGGGCCTGCGTGGCAGGAGGACCGCATGCCGGAGCAGCACGACGCGTTCGCCGAACCGCCCCGGACCGCCGAAGTCGTCGCCGCGCACGCGGAGGAGGTCGCGCTCCAGCGGTTCCGGGCGACTTACGACCCCGGCCGCCGGCCCGACCTGGCCAGGGCGCTGACCGACCTGGCCGCCGTGCACGACGCGGCCGGCCGGCGCCTGGACGCCCTCGGCCCGGCCGAGGAGGCCGTCGCCGTCCACCGGGACCTGGTCGCCGACGACCCGGCGCGGCTGCCCGCGCTGGCCGCGGCGCTGGACGACCTGGGCGTGCGCTGCCACGAGGTCGGCAGGTCCGCGGACGCGGTCGCCCGGTCGCGGGAGGCGGTGGACCTCTACCGGCGGCTGGCCGACGCGGACCCGGCGTACCGGCCGCACCTCGCCGCCGCGACGGCCAACCTGGAACGCCACCGGCAGGCCCGCGAACCGCGCACCAGCTGAGCGACCGGTCCGTCGACCACCTCGCGGACGGAACCGGTGCTGCGGGTGCGGGCCGGTGCTGCGGGTGTGGGCCGGTGCTGCGGGTGTGGGCCGGTGCTGCGGGTGTGGGCCGGTGCTGCGGGTGTGGGCCGGTGCTGCGGGTGTGGGCCGGTGCTGCGAGGGCGGGTTGGCGCTGCGAGGGCGGGCCGGCGAGGTGGGAGTGAACGAGCGGGGGGCGGGCAGGGTGCCGTGAACCGCGTTCCGCCGATCGGGGCGCGCGGGTTACCGTGCGCCGGTGGACGTGGACATCAGACGCGGCGACCTGGCCGACCTCCCCGCGGTCATGGCGATGCTGGACGGTGCGGTGGCGTGGTTGACCGAGTCCGGCCGCACCGGGCAGTGGGGGAGCGAGCCGTTCTCCGACCAGCCCGGCCGCGTGGAGGGCATCGCCGGGAAGATCCGCGAGGGCACCGCCTGGATCGCCGAGGTCGACGGCGTCCCCGCCGGGGCGATGACGCTGGCCCCGAAGCCGCCGAAGTACGTGAGCCCGGCCGGCGAGCCCGAGGTGTACGTGACCCTCCTCGTCACGTCCCGCTCCCACGCCGGGCTCGGCGTGGGCAGCGCCCTGCTGGCCCACGCCCGTGACGAGGCCCGCCGCGCCGGCGTGGACCTCCTGCGGGTGGACTGCTACGCGGGCTCGGACGGCGAGCTGGTCGCCTACTACCGGCGCAACGGGTTCGAGCCCGTCGAGCCGTTCACGGTCGGCGCGTGGCCGGGGCAGCTGTTGGCCCAGCGCGTGCTCACCACACCGCGATAACCACCCGACAGGTGGACGCGCCACCCCGTTCGGAGGCAACACCGCTCACCCCGGCTCCGCAATTCTGCGTTCTCGGGCGGGATTTCCGGCGTTTCCGCCGGAAATCGACTCACCCCATCAGGGCGTTGGCCGTAGGTTTCGCCCCGAGTACGGTTTGATCTCGAGGATGGCCACCTCTCCTGTCAAACCGTCCGCGGCGCGTCCGCGGCCCCGATCGGGTGTGAGGTGGACTCATGGCGTTGGACGCGCTCGACCTGCTCAAACAAGGTCTTCCGGACAGCTCGGCCCCGCGGCGGAAGATCGTCGTCGTCGGCGCGGGAATGGCCGGGTTGACCGCGGCCATGCTGTTGAAGGAAGCCGGTCACGAGGTCGTCATCCTCGAAGGGCAGAACCGCCTGGGCGGGCGCATCCTCACGCACCGCGGTTTCGCGGGCGACATGTACGGCGAGTTCGGCGCGATGCGGTTCCCGCAGCAGCACCCGATGGTCTCCTGGCTGATCGACGAGAAGTTCAAGCTCGCCACGAAACCGTTCCCGATGTACGACGAGGACACGTTCGTCTACCTCCAGGGCAAGGGCGTGCGGCGCAAGGACTTCAGCGCCGACCAGTTCAGCTTCGACCTGTCCTCCGCCGAGGCCGACCAGGCGCCCCACGAGTTGCTGCGCCGCACCGTGCAACCGCTGATCGACATCATGGAGCACGAGGACGAGGCCAAGGCGTGGCACCGGCTGCTCACCGACTACGACCGGTACACCCTGCTGGGCTACCTGAAGGAGCGCGGCCTGAGCGACGGCGCGCTCTCGATGCTCGGCCCGCTGTTCAACCTGGAGGGTCGCTACCACTTCTCGCTGGTCGAGTGGTTCTCGCACTTCTACGAGGACGTGTTCGGCCACCTCGTGTACATCGTGGACGGCGCGGACTCGCTGCCCAGGGCGTTCGAGCCGATGCTGATGGACGACATCCGCCTCGGCGCGCTGGTGCACGCCATCGACCAGGACGACAGCGGGGTGCGCGTGCACTACCGCGCCGGTCGGCGCACGCAGACCGTCACCGCCGACGAGTGCATCGTGACGGTCCCGTTCGCCAGCCTGCGGCACATGGAGATCCAGGGCCTCGACCCGGACAAGTGGTACGCCATCCGCAACACCTACTACGGCCGTGCGCACAAGCTGTTCATGCAGTTCAGCGAGCGGTGGTGGGAGAGCGGGTACGGCATCACCCACGGCCTCACCGTGACCGACCTGGCGATCCGCAACATCGTCTACCCGCCCGCCGGCCAGGACACCCGCTTCCGCAAGGGCGTGATGATCGCGTCGTACTGCTGGGAGCAGGACAGCATGCCGTACACGCCGCTGGCCGGCGAGGAGAGCGTCATGCAGGCGCTGGAGGACCTGGTCAAGATCCACCCGGAGGCGCGGGACACGTTCGAGTTCGGCGTCTACAAGGACTGGGCGCTCGACTGGTTCGCCTGCGGCATCGGCCCGCTGTTCCGGGCGTTCGAGATGAGCGAGACGTTCTACGAGGACGTGATCCGGCCGGTGAACCGGGTGTGGTTCGCCAACGACGCCTGCGACCGCCGGCACCGGCGGTGGGTGGAGGGCGCGCTCAAGGCGGCGGTGAAGAACGCGTTCGCGATCCACGAGGGCATGCGCGACGAGATGCCCTGGAAGGACTGAGCGGGCCCATCGCGCCGGCCGCTCCCGACGCCTTCGTCGCTCCGCCCGCACGACGTCCCGACCACTCGGTGCCGGGTTCTCGTGGAACGATCACCCGGTTCCACGAGAACCCGTCCCGCAAGGGGGTGCACGCCTTCGACCGGCCTGTCGAGACGGTGGACGACGCGGTCACGGGTGGATGTTCTTGTTGAGGTGCAGGAAGTTGGTCGGGTCGTAGTGGCGTTTGAGCGCGCTCAGGCGTGCGGTTTTGCCCGGTCCGTAGGCGTCGGCGACGCGTTGTGCCGGCTCGTCGGCGTCGAGGAAGCCGGGGTGGGTGCGGCGGTCGGTGAACGGGGCGAAGGCGTTCCACGCCTCCCGCGTCCACGCGGTGTGGGCGGCGGTGTCGCCGGGGTCGCTCCAGGTGGACTGGAACATGCAGAAGAACCGGGCGTCGCGGCCGGGGAACGCGGTGCCGTCCTCCGGGACGTGGGCGACGGCGCCTTCGAGGTGCAGCAGCTCGACGATGCACAGGGGTGACACGACCCTGTCGGCTTGGTGGACCAGGGCGGCGATGGCGTCGTCGCCGAGCTCGGCGAGGTAACCGGCGCGGATGCTCTGGCGGTAGCCGTAATCGCCCGCGGGCATGCCGTCGAACATGCTCTGCAGCGTCGTGTAGGGCATGGGAGCGACGAGGTCGGCCGCCGGCGGGCCGAATCGGCGCAGGGGGCGCAGCGCTTCGTCGGCGTCCTCGGGCGGGCCGCTGTGGCACACGCCGATGGCGACCGCCGGTCTGCCGTGCAGGGATTCGGGCAGTCCCGGCATCGGTGGCGCGGTCAGGGCGATGACCGTGGAGGTGACCGAGTCGGGTTCGACGGCGGCGTAGTCGCGGTAGAGGGCCAGGACGTCGGCCAGCCGGTCGCCCGGGTACACCAGCAGCCCGGCCGTGACCTCGCGGACCGGGTGCAGGCGGAACTCGAACTCGGTGACGATGCCGAAGTTGCCGCCTCCGCCGCGCAGCCCCCAGAACAGCTCGCTGTTGTCGTGCTCGCTCGCGGTGAGCAGTTGCCCGTCCGGGGTCACGACGTCGACGGAGAGCAGGTTGTCGACGGTGAGGCCGTGCTTGCGCATCAGCCAGCCCATGCCGCCGCCGAGGGTGACGCCGGCGACGCCCGTGCCGGAGCACTGCCCGCCGGTCGTGGCCAGGCCGAACGCCTGCGTCTCCCGGTCGAACTCGGCCCACGTGAGCCCGGCCTGGGCACGGGCGACTCGCCGCACCGGATCGACCCGGACGCCCTTCATCGGCGACAGGTCGAGCACGACGCCGCCCTCGCACACGCCGTTGCCGGCCACGTCGTGTCCCCCGCCGCGCACCGCCACCTCGACGTCGAACTCCCGCGCCACCGCCAGCGCGTGCCGGACGTCGGCCACCCCGCGACAGCGGGCGATCACCGCGGGACGGCGGTCGGCCACGGCGTTCCACACCACGCGCGCCCCGTCGTACCCGGCATCGCCCGGCTCGAGCAGCTCACCGCGAAACCCGGCGCGGATGGCGTCCGCCACGGCCCGCCCTTCCCGATCCGCCACGGCTCCTCCGATCGTCGGACGCCCGCCGGCCGGCCCGCCGGCGCACCGGCGCGCCGCGGCGACCACCGGGAGGGCAGCGTAACCGCGTACCGCGCCCGAACCGCCCGACGTCGCCCGATCAGACCCACGGCAGGTGAAGGCGAACGATCGTCCCGTTTCCCGGGATCGGTGGTCACCACGTGTCACCTCGACCGCCCCGGTACGGGGAAGACCTGCCCGTTCGAGGAGCCGGTCGGCGTCCCCACCGCGTGGGTGGTCGTCGGGCCGGTGTCGCGCCGTGGGCCCGGACCGGGCCGGCCGACGAGGGCACTCCGCGATCCGGCGCAACGAAAGGGCGCGTCGGGGCGACCAACCAGATGAGTGCCCGTGATGCGTGCTGCCCGGACCGGAGGGCGTGACCATGACCATCTTCGTCAGCTACACCAGGGCCGACGAGCCCGCGGTGCGCGCCCTCCGGGACGACCTCGACCGGATGGGGCACCAGGTCTGGCTGGACCACGAGATCCACGGCGGCGAGCTGTGGTGGCGCGAGATCATCCGCACCATCCAGGCCGCGCGGGTGTTCGTGTTCGCGCTGTCGCAGGCGTCGTGGAAGTCGGTGCCCTGCCACGCGGAGTTCGACTACGCGCAGCAGCTCGACCTGCCCGTGCTGCCGGTGCAGGTGGGGCCGCTGGACAACCTGCGGATCCCGATCATGGAACGGCAGCTCGTGGACTACCGGGAGCGTGACGCGGACGCGATCGTGGCGTTGGCGGGCGCGCTGACCGAGCTGACCGCCCGCCCGCGCGTGCTGCCGAACCCGCTGCCCACGCCGCCGAAGGTGCCGTTCGAGTACCTCTACCGGATCGCCGAGCTGCTGGGACCGCAGCCGATCGCGCCGGAGCGGCAGGAGATCATCATCGGGCAGCTGCGGCGGCACCTGAGGACGGAGCGGGACGAGATCGCCCGTGCCGACATCCTGAAGCTGTTGCGGGAGTTCCGCGAGCGCGGCGAGATCACCAACCTGAACTCGCGGGAGATCGACGAGATCCTGGCGAACGTGGAGCCGGCGGAAGGGCTGCCCGAGGGGGTCACCTGGCTGTCGGCGGCCGACCACTGGCGGAGGAACCCCGTGGTGATCGGCCCGCCGAAAGATCCGGAGGACGACGCGGCGGAGAGAGTCGAGCAGGATGCGGGCGAACCACCCGAACGCATCGAACCCGTCGAGGCCGGCGAGTCCGCCGGAACGGGCGGTGCGCCGGCGTGGCTGCGGGGCGCGGTGGAGGCGCAGCGCGCCGCTCCGGTGACGAAGGAAGCGCCGTCCACCACGCCCTGGTGGCAGGGGGACAAGCCCCGACCGCCGGAACCGCCCGCCTCCGCACCGCCCGCCGCGCCCACACCGGCTCCGGAAGCCGCCTCCGCCCCGACATCGCCCTGGCCCACCGCATCGACCCCGACCCCGGCACCCGGTCCCGGTGCGGTGGCGGGCTCGGCGGAGGAGGGCGGTGCGGGCTCCGAGGCGGCCGTGGCCGACGCCGGTTCCCCGTTGGCGTTCGTCAGTGCGGTCCTCGGCGCGCCGGGCATCCCGTTCCTGATGCTCACGGGCACGGGCAGGCACCCCATCGCCGCCACGGTCGCGTTGTCCGTCCTCACCGGACTGGTCCTGGGCGTGCTGGCGGTGAGGCGGCAGGTGCCGCGAGCCCGCGCGGCCCTGGTCATCGCGTCGGTCGGCCTGCTCGGCGTGGTCGTCTACCTGGTCGTGCCGCACGCGTCCTAGCCCGACCGCGCCCGCCGCACGGCCGCGCCGATCGCCCACGCGAGCAGCGCCGCCATCACGCCCCCGCCCACCGCGCCGTCCGGGTCCGCCCCCGGGGCGAACAGCAGGCCGACGCAGGCGAGCACGCCGACGAGCAGGGCGACCACCAGCACGCTCACCCGCCGTCCCGCCGGCTGCGGCTCCACCGCCGCCCACCAGTCGCCCTGGCGCGGCCGGACGGGGACGGCGGGCGTGGCGACCGGCGGCCGCGGGACGGGCACGGGCGCGGCAGGCGCCGGCGTGCGTTCCCACCACGGCGTGACGCGCGGCGCGAGCAACTCCGCCATCCCGGTGCCGGCGACCCACCCCGGCGCGCAGCACCACTGGAGCCGGCGGGCCACGTCGTCCACCAGCGGGTCGCGCAACGCGGCCAGGTGCGCCCAGACGGGCGTGGCGAACGGCGGCCGGTAGTCCTCCTGGTCCAACAGCAGGTTCTCGCCGGTGTGGAAGGCGGACCAGCCGCTCGGGTCGCGCGCCAGCGCCAGCAGCGACAGGTAGATCACCAGCCCGGGGAACGTGTCCATCCACCGACCCCACGGCCGGTGGGCCGGCTGGTAGTTGCGGTGCCCCGTCTCGCCGGGCGGCGGCGTGCCGGCGAACCGGGGGATCCACGAGCAGTCGAAGTCCACCAGCCGCAGCCCGCCGCCCCCGTCCACCAGGACGTTGCCGTGCTGGAGGTCGCCGTGCGCGAACCCGGCCCGCTGGAGCCGCGTCACGAGGTCCCGCCACGACACCGCCAACGCGGCCAGCGACGCGGTGTCCCCGCGCGCCACCAACGCCTCCACGTGCCGGTTGAGCGTGTGGCCCTCGACCCACTGCATCCGCACCACGGGCCACTCGCGGCCGTTGACCCGGATTCCGCCGTCCACCCACCGCGGCAGGGCGACCGCGTCCGCCAGCCCGCTCGCCGTGAAGAACTCGTGCAGCGCGCCGTAACGCTCGCCGCTGGACACGTCCTCGCGGGTGAAGAACCGCAACGCCTGCGCCTGCCCGTCCGCCACCGCCTTGAACACCACGGCGCTCGTCCCCGCCGCAGGCATGGGCACCCCGTACCGGGGGTGGACCACCAGCTCCAGCCCGCGCAGCTCCGCCGCGACGAAGCAGTCCGGGCGCTGCACCGCCTTCACGTACTCCTCGGGCGTCGGGTAGCGGGTCACAGGCACACCACCAGGTGCGTCGCCGGCGCCCGGTCGAGCCGGACCCGCATGAGGGTGACGTCGTCGTTGACCATCTCCCGCGCCGCCCGCGCGCGGGTCACGAGCGCGCGGAACGCGTCCGGGTGGTCCAGCGCCGCCAACGCGGCCCACGAGCCCGGCCCGTCGGCCGCGGCGGCCCACTGGGCGAACGCGTCCGTGGCGAGGTAGAGCGAGTCGCCGTCCAGGAGGTCGCCCTCCGCGAACGACGCCCGGCCGATCACGTCCGCCAACCCGTCGGACCCGGTGGGCAGGCCGTCCGGGTTGGACCCGAACTCCTCGGGCGACAGGGGCGGGAACTGGGTGACGACCCGCCGCCCGCGGACGTGGAACAGCACGGCGTCGCCCAGCGCGACCGCCGACCAGCGCGGACGCGGCCCGGCGAGGTCGAGCAGTTCGCAGCCGAGGAACGTGGCGAACGAGCCGACCGTGGCCTGCTTGAGCCGTTGCAGGTCCGTCGCGCCCGCCAGGCGCGGGTCGTCCCGCCACCGGCGCTGCGCCTCCGACACCCACCGGTGCAGCGCGGTCGGGGTGAGGTCGGGAGCCGGGCCCTGGTCGCCGACGAAGCCCGCGACCAACTGCTGCGCCCAGCGCGCCGAGCCGAAGCCCTGCGTGGCGCCGTCCGCGACGGCGAACCGGGGACCGCGCCCGGCGTCGTCCGCGGGCGCGGCGGCCGCGCCGTCCTCCCACTCGGCCTCGGCGTTGCCGTGCTTGGGCGCGAAGAACACGACCTGCCGGGTGTGGATCACGACGACCCCCTACCGCGTGCGGTCCGGGACCCTGGTCCCGATCTGGAGCACCCGCAGGAGGGTCGAGCGGCCTACGTTGAACGCCAGGCCGCGCGCCCCCGGCCGGACGTCGTAGCCGTCGACCCGGGCGTTGGCCACCATCGGCCCCGGCAGCGGGCTGCTCAGCGCGAACAGCTCCGGGCCGGGCGGCGGCAGGCCGTCCGCGCCGGACGGGAACACGATCTCGGCGACCTCGGCGGGGGAGAGGAACACGTTGAAGAACAACGTCGCGCCGTCGTTGGTCTCAATCGACGTCAGCCGCCGCACCCACTCCTGCAACGACGCGCCCTCGTACGGGCTGTCGGTCACCATGCCGTCGGTGATGTTGACGACGATCGGCGGGAACGAGTCCGGGTGCGCGGCGGCCCAGTCGAACACGTGCCCGCCCGCCACGGCGATGGCCTGGCACATGGGCGTGCGGTAGCCGTGCACCGGGTCCACCCACACCGGCATCCGGGCGTTCACCGGCATCAGGTCGATCGACGGTTCCTCGCGCACCGCCACGGGGTGCTCGGCCAACTCCGGCAGCGGCACCAGCCCGCGCCCCGCCAGCACGCCGCCGAACGCGGACTCGACACCCTCGCCGGGTTCGCCGAGACGCGCGCCGTAGCTGAAGATCCCGACGTCGAAGTAGTGCCGCACCGGGGCGTTCACCTCGGCGGTCGCCTTGATGCACATGTCCAGCAGGATGTTGTTCACCGCCAGCGCCGCGCCGTCGGCGAGCGACGCCCCCGTGCGGCCCCAGGCGAGCTTCATCGAGTCCGAGCGGTCCAACAGGATCACCACGCACCCCGGCGTGGACCGCGACACGGACTGCCGGTACTGCTCCACAACGCACCCCCTCCTGCTCGGCCGTCACGTCATCGGGTCAGGTTGCGGCGGACGACCGTCGTCGGCCACGGCGCGTCCGGCCGCCACTCCCACCGGTGGCCGCAGTTCGGGTTGCGGCAGTGGAAGGCGTAGCCGTCGCCGTGCTGCGCCACGTCGAGGCGGAAGTCGCCGCAGCGCGGGCACTGCGCCACGACCGCGCGGTCCACCTCGTAGCCGTCGTCCGCTCGTCCGGTGTGGACGGTGGGTGGGGCGGTCGGGCGTGCCTCGGTCCACCAGGTCCGGTCGGCCGCGGCCCGCGGTCCGACGGCCGCCGGGGTCGGCACGGGCTCCGGCGTCGGTCGCGGCGTCCGGTGCGGTGCCGGTCGCGGTGACGGGGGCGGTGACGGGGGCGGTGTCGGTTGCGGTGACGGGACCGCTGGGAGTCGCGGCCGTCGACCGGTGGTCAGCACCCCGAGCGCGAGGACGGTCCCGAAGACCGCGCCGGTCGCCACGACGAGGGCCGAGCGCCACAGGTCCGCTCCCCAGGGCAGCACGCCGATCACCGCGCCCGCCACGGCGCACCCGACCGTCACGGCCCCGCCCCGCGCGGTCACCTGCCGGTCTCCGTCCGGGCGACGACGAGGTCCGCCCGCTGCTCGTCGTGGAGCGGCGGCCAGCAGGCGAAGTCGGCGAACTGCTTCGCCGGGTCGGGGGCCGACCACTCCTTCGGGAGCTTCACGCAGACGGTGATCGGCTCGCCCGACGAGGTGATGTGGATGCGGGCCCCGGCGTCCACCGCCAGGGGAGACCCGTCGCCGCCCAGCACCGTGACGGGGACGCGTGCCAGTTCGGTGGCCGGGGACTGATCGGCGGTCACCAACCGGAGGTCGAGCGGACGCGGGGTGACCGGAGGCGGCGCCGGCTCGGGCAGCAGCCACCCGATCAGCGTCGCCACCAGGAACGCGATCACCAGCGCGTACCCCGGGGCCAGCCGGCGGCTGCGCCACGCGGCGCGCGGCTCGGCCCGGTTCCGGGGTTCGGCGGTGCTGCCCGACGTCTGCACCTGGACCTCCGCGCGGAGTTTCGGCGTGTACTCCGGGTATCGCGGAGGATCATGCGCTCGTGTCGCGGTGTCCCCTGAACGGGTTAACGGGGGCGGTTCGTCACCCCACCGTGCCCGTGGTGACCAGGAGGAGGCCGATGGCGGGCAGGAGGTTGTTGGTCTGGTGCGCCACGACGCTCGCGAGGAGGTTGCCGGTGAACATCCGGGCCAGGCCGATCGGGATCGACAGCACCAGCAGCAGCGGTGTGCGCAGCAGTTCCAGGTGGGCGACCGAGAACACCAGGCTGGTCACCGCGAACACGACCCAGCGGTTCCAGCCCAGGCGCTCCACCGCGCGCCACAGCACGCCCCGGAACACCACCTCCTCGGCGAGGGGCGCGACCAGCCACACGACGAGGAACGCGACCACGGCCGCCGCCGGCGCCAGCTCGCGCCCGGCGAACGCGTCGCCCACCGCCGACGAGGCGTCGTCCGCGCCGACCCAGGCCGCCCACAACGCCGCCGCCGGCAGCGTCAGCGCCAACCCGCCCAGGCCGAACCCGAGGCCGATCGCGAGGTCCTTGAGGTCCCAGCGGACCGCCAGCTCGCGCGTCGCCCGCCGGGCACGCGGACCACCGCCCAGCCAGGCGGTGCCGAGCACTCCCACCAGCGCGGCCGACGACGTGGGCACGACCAGCAGCGCCAGCAGCCGGCCGTCCTCCAGCCCGCCGCCCGTCGCGTCGTGGGACAGCAGCACCAGGACCGACACGGCGAGCATGGTGACCTGGGTGGCGAGGAAGACGGCGAGCAACGTCAGGCCGGTCCGCGGGTCGCGGGTCCGGACGGGCGCGGGGTGCGGGTCGGCCGGGGCCGGCGCGGTCACGCGTTCGGGGTGGGGAGGCGGGCCGATCTGCTCATCGCTCACAACCGTGGATAACCCGTGCGTGCCGCGAGGTCAACTCGAAGCCGCGCGGTCCGGCAGGGCGGTGCCGTGGTCGCGGGTCACCCTCGGCCGATGCCGGTCGTCTCCCAGCGGATGCCGGTCAGCCGCGCGGGAAGGCGGGCCGGCGGAAGCGCCACCGCTGCTCGCCGTCGTCGCGGAACTCGCCGGTGGCCCGCATGCCGATCCGCCGCGCCACCGCCTCGCTGGCCAGGTGCTCGGGCGCGATGTGGGCGTGCACGTCCCGCGCGCCGCGCTCCACCAGCCACCCGATCACCGCCGCCGCGGCCTCGGTGGCGTACCCGAGCCCCTGGAACGGCACCCCGACCACCCAGGCCACCTCCGCCGCGAACCCGCCCGCGCACTCCGTCGTGGTCGCCTGCACGGAGCCGACCGCCGCGCCGTCCGCGTCCCGCCGCACGACCCAGTTCAGCCAGCCCTCACGCCCGTCCTCGGAGTGCGGCCGCTCCCACCGCCCGTACCGGGCCACGAGGTCGGCGGCCGTGGGCGGGGCGCCGCCGATGACCGCGTACAACGCCGGGTCGCCCAGCACCGAGGCCATCTCCTCGGCGTGCTCCACCCGCACGGGTTCCACCCGCAACCGCGCCGTCCGCACCACGGCGTCCTCCGGCCAGCGGGCCGGCACCACCACCGGTCGATCCACGTGTCACCCCCGACGTCACGTGCACCCTAATCGCCGTCACGGCGAACGCATGCCCCGCAGGTAGCGGACCGCGGCCCACGGGCGCAGGCCCAGCGGGCGCACCTTCCCCGTCGCGATGGCCCGCGTGAGGCTGATCCGGCGGAAGACGGTGAGCATCATCGCGGTCGGGTCGAACAGGATCCGCGCGTCGAGCCGCCGGCCGTCGGGCGGCTCGACCCGCAACCGCCCGTGCCCGCTGGTCAGCACGACCGGGGTGGTGTGCCGGGAGCGGAATTCGAGGGTGACGCGGTCGCCGCCGCCCGCGCCCGCCAGCAGCCGGCCCGACTGCCCGCCCAGCATCGGCATGAGGAACAGGTCGAAGGCCAGCGCGGCCTCGTGCGCGGCGATGTCCCACGGCACGTCCAGCGCCCGCGCGATGTCCAGCCCGTGGATCAGGATCTCGTTGAGCTGGTGCGCCACGTGCGCGGCCGCGGGCAGCCGCGCGCCGCCCAGCCACGGCCGCGGCTCGCGCGGGTCGACGTCCCGGGCGCGGGCGAGCAGCAGGTCCACCTCTTCGAGCAGGGTGTTGGCCACGACCTCCGGCGACCGCTCGGGGAAGGCCGCCAGGGACAGCGCGTTGAGCCGCGCGAACCCGCCCAGGTTCGCCTCCTGCCACCCCCGGTCCAGGTCGGGTTCGTCGAGCGGGGCCAGGTCGCCCGCGATGAGCCCGGCGTTGAGGCGGCCGACGATCGCGACGTGCGCCGCCGTGTCGGCCGCCGACCAGTCGCCGATCGTGCGCCGGTCCGGCGTCCGGCAGTCCAGCAGCAGCCGGCTGAACCGCGTCGCGGCGCCGGCGAGGGCGTCACGGACGTCCTGCCACCGCCGGTCGGTGATGTCCGGCTCCACGAGTAGCACCCTCCCGCACCGTCGACGTCACCTCACCGAGCGTAGTCAATCGGACCCCGCCGGACTTCCGCGTGCGTGCCCTACCGCCCGCACGGCTCCGGCACGCGGCGCAGGCCGACGTCCGGCGGCTCGGTCGCCGAGTCGAGCACCAGGTGCGGTTCGGCTCTCCCACGTTTCATCCGCAGCACGTGCTCCCACGACACCGCCCGCGGCCGGCCGGGGATCCCCGCGCCCGGCCAGTCCACGGAGAACGCCGGCAGCCCCGCCGCGCCCCCCTCCGGCGGGGCACCACCGGGAAGGCACCGCTCACCGGGTGGCGGCGCGCACCCGGTTGATCAGGGAATCGGTTCCCGGTCGATCACCGCTCGTGCCGAGCGCGACCGCAATAGAGCATCATTCACAAATTGCGATGTGCGCTAGAGTGCCTGTGTTCCGCATCACACCGCCTCGAACGCGAAGGGCCGGCAATGGCACCCAAAATCGCCCCGAATTCCGATCCCGTCCTCGTCCAGCGTTACGACGAACTCTACAACAACAGCGACGCGTTCAAGTCGCGCCTGCACAACGTCGTCACCACCAGTCGTGCCCTCACGCTCGTGTCGGTCGCGGGTGTGGGGGACGCGAGCTACGAAGCGGCGACCAACACCATCAGGGTGTGGCAGCAGAACGCCGGCGGCCCGAAGACGAACACGGAGATCCGGGACGACCTCTTCTTCGAGCTGCACAACGCGAAGAAGGCGATGGCCTTCGCCGACATCGGCGGGCTCAAGGGTTACAACGTCTCGTCGTTGACCAACGACGTCAAAAAGGCCGCGGGCTACGCCCTGGCGGTCGAATGGGCGGAGTGGAACAACGTCGCGGAGTGCGTCATCCTCAACGACGTCGTGAACGCGCAGGCGGCCGGTGCGGGGCCGTTGTTACACACCCCGTCCCCGTTCCGCGCGCCGTTCACCGCCCCCGGCGACAACTGGATGAAGTTCGAGCACTACCTCGCCGACCAGATCCGGACCGGGCACACGGGGCATTACGACGCCGCCGCGTCGAACCCGACCTGGATCGGCAAGGAAATCCTCAAGCAGGTCGCCGCGAAGAGCCGGGACACGGTGGAGGTCTACCCGAACGAGTTGACCCCGCCGCCCGGTCGGCAGCCCGGCATCAACTTCCGCGGCAACCCGTTCCTCTGGGACCTGGTCAAGAACCTGAAGCTGCGCTAGGTCGTCCGCAACGCGTCGGCACGACCGACCGCCCAGCCATCGGACCGTGAGGACGGTCGAGTCCGCGTGCGCTCCACCCGGCGACCGGCGGTGCTGTCGTGCGGCCCGTCAGTCCTCGGACCGGCGTTCGCCGCCGGCGCGGGCGGGGAGTTGGCCCGTGTGGGCCAGTTGTTCGGCCAGGTCGCGCAGCTTCATGTTGCTCTGCTGGCTGACCCGGACCAGCACGGAGAACGCCTGGTCGGCGGTCAGCTTGTGGCGTTCCATCAGGATGCCCTTGGCCTGGCCGATCAGGTCCCGCGTGTGCACCGCCTCCGCCAGGTGGTCGCGCTCCTGCGCGGTGGCCAGCGCCACGGCCGCGTGGCCGGCGAACAGCAGCCCGACGTGGTTCGACTCCTCCTCGAAGGCGTGCGCCTCCGGCGCGTAGAGGTTGAGCGCGCCCAGGTCGTCGCCGTCCATGTAGAGCCGGAACGACAGCATGCTCGTCACGTCGAACTCCAGCGCGCGTTCGGCGAACAGCGGCCAGCGCGACTCGTCGGCGAGGTCCGGCGCGCTGACCACCTTCTGCTGGTACAGCGCGGTCAGGCACGGTCCCTGGCCGGTGGCGTACTGGATCCGGTCGACCTCGTTCGGCACGTCGTCGGTCGAGGCGACGGTGCGCACCTCCCGCTTGCCCAGGATGGTCATGATGCCCGCGTGCCGCGCGCCGGGGATGGTGCCGACGGCGGTGCGCACGATTTCGTCCAACGTGTCCTGGGCGTTGTTCTGCCGGTGCAGCGCGCGGGACACCGCGTTCAGCCGGGCCGCCAGGTCCTCGCCGGTCGTGTCCACCGCCATGCGCCACCTTCCGTGGGTCGAGGTCCCAGCATGTCGCGTGCGGCACGTCACGTCCACGTGAGGGGTGCGCCCCGAGGGTTGGAATACGAGCCGGAAGCGTTCCGTTGAAACGGCTGTCGGCCCTGCCCGAGGTGCGCGGGGCGAAAGTCGTCCGAAGCCGCCGTGTCGGCGGACGACCCCACGAAGTCCCTGGCTCGGGCACGCCGTGCGTGCGTGCGCGAGCGCGATGCCGCGAGGAGAACCATGCCGGTGACGACGGACATGCCCCGACAGACCCGCCCGACCGCTCCCGCCCGGACGGCCGCGCAGCCGCGCGAGGGCGCGGGGGACGCCGACCTGGTTGGCCGCTACCTGCGTGAGCTCGCCGCGACGCCGCTGCTCACGGCGGACGAGGAGGTCGTGCTCGCCAAGCGCGTCGAGGCCGGCGTGTACGCCGCCGAGCTGGTGCGGCGGTCCGACGAGGGCGAGAGCCCGGCGCTGGACGCGGAGCGCCGCCGTGCGCTGCGCACGGTGGTCGAGGAGGGCCGCCGGGCGAAGGACCACATGATCCGGGCCAACCTGCGCCTGGTCGTGTCGGTGGCCAAGAAGCACTCGTTCCGCGGCCTGCCGCTGCTGGACGTGGTGCAGGAGGGCAACCTGGGCCTCATCCGCGCGGTGGAGAAGTGGGACTACGTCAAGGGCTTCAAGTTCTCCACCTACGCCGTCTGGTGGATCCGCCAGGCCATCGAGCGCGGCCTGGCCGAGCAGACCCGCACCATCCGGCTGCCGATGCACGTCCACGAGGAGGTCGGCAAGCTGCGCAAGGCCGAGCAGCGACTGCGCCTGGAGGCCGACCGCGAGCCGACCGCCGAGGAGATCGCGGCGACGGCGAAGATGCCGGTGACCCGGGTGGTCGAGCTGCTGGCCGCGAGCCGCGCCACGCTCAGCCTGGAGGCCCCGGTCGGCGACGAGGGCGACGCGTCGGTGGCCGACCTCATCGAGGACGCCGAGGCCGTGCACGCCCACGAGGCCGTCGAGCAGCACCAGTTCGCCGAGGAGCTGCGGGCCCTGGTGCGCACGCTGCCCGAGCGGCAGGCGCGCATCGTCACCCAGCGCTACGGCCTGGCCGACGGGCAGGCGCACAGCCTCCAGGAGCTGGCCGACGAGCTGGGCCTGACCAAGGAGCGCATCCGCCAGCTGGAGAAGGAGTCCCTTCGCCTGCTGCGCGACCCGGAGCGCCACCGGGCGCTGCTCGCGTGGGCGAGCTGAGCCCCCTTCGGTTTGCGCGTCGCGCCCGGCGGTAGCAGGGTCGGTGGCGCGGCGACCGCGAGGAGGGCCGGTCATGGACGAGCACCCGCACCCCATCCACCACACGACCACCACCGCGCTGGACGGCGACATCGTGCTCGTCAGCGTGTCCGGCGCCATCGACGCGGCCTCCCAGCCCCCGGTCGCGACCGAACTCGACCAGGTGTTCGAGTCGCGTCCCGCCGGGGTGGTGCTCGACCTCGGCGGGGTCGACTTCATGGGCTCGGTCGGGATCGCGATGCTGGTCAACGCCCACCACCGGGCGTCCCGGCTGGGCGTCCCGTTCGCGGTGGTCGCGAACAGCAGGCCCGTGCTGCGGCCGCTGCGGATGAGCCAGGTCGACGGGGCGCTCGCGTTGCACGACTCCGTGGACGCGGCGGTCGCCGCGGTGCGGCTGGTGTCCACCTGATCACGCCGCCCTCAGCCGCCTGACCAGGGCGGTCGCCGCGAGCACGCCCAGCAGGGCGAGCCCGAGCGGCCGCAGCGACCGCGTCCACGGCCAGGCCGGGCCGTCGAGCGCGAGGTGGTCGGTCGGGTACTCCAGGACCCTCGCCGTCCACGTCGCGGTGGCCACGTCGGTGGTGCGCGCCAGGTCGCGCAGCACGCCGTCGAACGGGAAACCCGGCTCGGCGTGCACGTAGACCGGCGCGAGGTCGGCGAACGGGTCCGCCACGCGCTGCCGCGCGGCTTGCGCGCCCGGCACCACCAGCCGGTCCAGCCCGCCCGCCGCGGCGACCGGGTCCGCCCTGGGGACGAACGTCAGCCCGTGCCGCGACCGCACCGGCCCGACGCCCGGCGCGACGGACAGCGTGCGCACGGCCAGCGACTGGCCGTAGGTGTCGAACACCGAGGCCAGTTCGATCTCGCCGACGCCGTCCGACAGCAGCACGCCGGCCGTGTCGCGGTCCCAGCCGAACGCGGTGTTGAACCCCACGACGGCGTCCGCCGGCCGCAGCCGCGCCTGCGCCAGCGCGGCGGCGGTGCCCCGGTGGTAGTGGCGCCACCCGGTGTCCTCGGCCGCCCGGCGCGCGGCCTCCGGCCCGACCAGCCGTTCCACCACGCGCAGCGTGCCGTCCACCCCGGACAGGATCCCGGCCGTGGTGACGACCTCGCCGTCGTCCACGTACCGCGTGCCGCGGACCCAGCGGACCTCCGGGTGCTCCTCCTCGAACGAGTCCACGCGCAACCAGTGGGCCGTCGCATCGCGCCCGTCGAGCAGGCCGGCCGACGCGAGCACCCCGGACCCGTTGCACACGCCCAGCACCAACGCCCCGGCCGCCGCCTGCCGCGCCAGCCAGTCCTCGACCGGCTTCGACGTGGGCTCGCCCACGTCCGGCATGGCGGGCACGACGACCACGTCCGGCGGCTGCGCGCCGAGCAGGTCGGCCAGCCCGGCGAAGGTGAGGTCGGGCACCAGGTCCAGCCCGCCGGTCAACGGCTTCGGCCCGGCGGTGGGCGCGACCGCGTAGACGTTGAACGCGCCCGTCGTGGCCAGGACCTCGTAGGGGGCCAGGGTGTCGGACACGACGGCGCCGCGGTCGCCCACCACGACCACGGCGGTCGGCCGGTCCGGGTCGTGCGCCACGGGCGCCGGCGGCGGTGCGGAGCGGTCCGTGCGCGGGGCGTTCAGGTCGTCGAACGCGGCCAGCGCGGTCGGCGTGCCCAGGGCGGCGGGCAGGGCGAGGGCGGCGAACACGAACACCAGCGCGGTGGCCGCGGTCCGGGTCGGCGCGCGCATGGCGCTCAGCACCCGTACTCGTGCCGGCGGCGCAGCATCGCGGCCAGCATCGCCGGGACCATCAGCACGTGACCGGCCGTCATCAACGCCATGGCGGACAGCGCGCCGGCCCAGTGGAACGGCAGCAGCACCGCGAACGGCACGTACATCGCGGCCGACATCTCCGCGACGGACGCCCAGCCGTGCCGGCGGACCCGCATCCACACCGCCATGCCCAGCGCCATGTTCGTCGCCATCACCAGCACGTGCGCGGTCACGTTGTCGTCCAGGCCCGGCCACGCGAACGACCAGACCGGCTCCAGCGCCACCATGCCCACCACCATGGCGACGACCATCTCCAGCAGGTGCCGGGCGAAGCGCAGCACGGGACGCGGCCGGCGCGTCGTGGTGGTCGTCGGTTCCGGGCTCATGTCGGTTCCCTCCGTCGCGATCGGTGTCGTCACGACGGGATCCTCGGCCGACCGGGGTGGTGCGGTCAGGTGCCGAAGGTCACGGGTGCGGTCATGTTCGCGGCATGACCCCGAGCGGGGTCAGCACAGGCCCAGCTCCCTGGCCCGCAGCGCGGCCTGGGTGCGGTCGCGCACCTGGAGCTTGGACAGGACGCTGGTGACGAGGTTCTTCACCGTGCCCTCGGCCAGGAAGAGTGCCCCGGCGATCTCCCGGTTGCTGCGGCCCTCGGCGAGCAGCCGGACAACGTCCAGCTCCCGGTCGGACAGCGGCACGGGCAGCGGTCGCCGCGCCGGCGGGTCGTCGTCCGGCAGGTTGGCGACCCGGGCGACGAGCTTGGCCGCGACCGACGGCTGCAACACCGACTCGCCGCGCCGTGCGGCGACCAGCGCCTCCACCAACCGGGCCGAGGACACGTCCTTGAGCAGGTAGCCCAGCGCCCCGGCGCGCAACGCCGCGAACACGTCCGCGTCGTCGTCGAACGTGGTCAACGCCAGCACCCGCACCCCGGGCTGCTCGACGCGCAGCCGGTGGGTGGCCGCGATGCCGTCCAGCACCGGCATCCGCAGGTCCATCAGCACCACGTCGGGCGCCAGCTCGGCGCACAGCCGCACGGCCTGCTCGCCGTCGCCCGCCTCCCCGACCACCTCGATGCCCGGCTGGACCTCCAGCAACGTCGCGAGCGCCTCCCGGAACAGGGCCTGGTCGTCCACGATGAGCACGCGGACCGGCGCGTCCGGGGCGGTCACGCGGGCACCTCCACGGTCAAGGTCAGGCCGCGCCCGGCGGCCGAGTCCACCGACACGCGACCGCCGAGGCCCGCCACCCGCTCCCGGAGCCCGACCAGGCCGTACCCGCCGCCGGGGTCGTCGCCCAGGCCGCGGCCGTCGTCGCGCACCTCCAGCCGGACCAGGTCGACGCGTTCGTAGTCGAGCACCACGCGTGCCGCGGACGCGTCGGCGTGCTTGCGCACGTTGGTCAACCCCTCCTGGGCGGCCCGGAACAACGACTCCTCGACCTCCGCCCGCGCCGCGCGGGCCGTGCCGCGGACCTCCACCTCGGTCGGCACCCCCGCCCCGGTGGCCTCCGACGCCAGCTCCCGCACCGCGTCCACCAGCGGCGCGGACCGGGGCTCGCGCAGCGCGGCGACCGAGCGGCGGACCTCCGCCAACGCCTCCCGCGCCTGCTCCTGGGCCTTGGCGAGCATGCCGTCGAGCCGGTCCGGGTCGGCGGTGGGTATCACCGCGCGGGCGGCCTGCAGCAGCATCTGCACGACGGTGAGGTGGTGGCCGAGGCCGTCGTGGATGTCCCGCGCGACCCGGTTGCGCTCCTGCGTCGTGGCCAGCTGCTCGGCCTGGGCCGCGTACCCGCGCAGCCGTTCGTGCGCGACCGCCAGCTCGGCGCGGGCGCGTTGCTCGCGCACCAGCAGCTCCGTGATGACGACGGTGAACGCCGTGACGGCCAACGTGCCCAGCCCTTCCCGCAACCCGTCGGGCCACGCCATCTCCACGTGGATCAGCGGGATGACCGCCGCCACGCCGGCCGCCGCCGGCAGCGGGAGCAGCAGCACGGCCTGCGAGACCAGCACGACCAGCAGCAGCACCGCGCCGATCGCCGCGCCGGACAGCGCGAACAGCACGAACCCCAACGGCAGCTGGACCAGGACGTACGCCGCCCGCCACGCGCGACCCCGCCGGTGCACGAACGGGAAGCCGAAGACCGCCAGCGCGCCGTAGGCCAGGCCGACCAGCAGCGTCGGCACGAGCGCCTGCTCGTAGCGCTCCGACCCGAGCGGCAGCGTCACGTACGCGAGCACGGTCAGCACGCTCAGGGCCTTCTGCACGTCCTCACTCTGGGGGAGGCGGAACGGCGTGGTCAACCGAGTGGGGTACGCCACTCGGGCGGTCGACCGGGACGCGGCGGTGTTTGACCGCTCCGCCGATCGGGGTACCTGGTGAGGGCGTCAAACAGTCGGCGCGTCGACATCCCCGGGCGACCGGGTCGAAGGCGGCGATGCGCGGTGGAACTGGATTACGACGACGTGGTGGGGCAGGCCCTGCGCGGGTACGTGCGCCGGGTGAGCGCGGAGATCGGGCTCACCGGCGAGTGCTCCTGCGTGCAGTCCGAGCCGCAGGCGACCGCGTACCTGGCGTTGGACGGGCGGTTGCCCGGCATCCCGGACCGGGACGTGGCGTTGCTGTGGGACGAGCGGCACGGGTGGGCGGCCGCGATCGAGACCCACAGCGGCGAGGACCTCATCATCCAGGCGCGTTTCGGGCCGGACCTGGTGCCGTCGCCCCGGGCCGTCGCCCGGTGGGTCGAAGGGCTGTTCCGCGGCGAAGTGCCCCGTCGGGGTGCGGCGGTCGACGGCCGCGACCCGGCCGGGGAGCCGGCGGCGCGGCTGGCCCGTTACGCGGTCGCGGAACTCGTGCCGGTGCCGGTGCCGCGCGTCGGGTCGGTGTGACCGTCCCCGGGTACACGACGGTATGAGCGTTCAGCCGTGTGTCGCCGCGTCGAGCCGGTGGGTGGACGAGGACGGTGTCCGCCAACCGTCCGGTGACGTCCACGCGTGGACCCCGGGCGCCAACCAGACCCTGTGCGGGCAGGCCCTGAGCCGCAGCCGGCTGGCCCGCTTCCCGCACGTGCCGTGGGCGGACGCGGTGTGGCTGTCGCAGACCACCGACCGCAGCCTGCACCTGTGCACCCGCTGCGTCGCCGCGACCACCCCGCGCGCCCAGCGCTCGGGTCGCCGGTGGACCCGCGTCCGACCGCGCCCGTAGGCGCGGAACGCGCCGGTCGACCGGTGCCGGTGGGGTCCGCCGCACCGCGTCCGGCACCACAGCGCCCGCAGGCGCGCTCTCCCGACCCGGGCACGCCCGGCAGCCGGCCGCTTATGCTCGACCACCCGAAGCGGCGGCGGACGTGCCGCCCGCGCCGAGGGGAGCCGGATGAGCGCGACACCCGTGCTGCGCAAGGCCGTCCGGGCGGATGTGCCCGCCATCGCGGCGCTGATGCGCCGGTCCGTGCTGGAGCTGTTCCCGCACTTCCACGACGAGCGCGAGACCGCGAGCGCGGCGCGCTACCTCACCGAGCCCGACGTGGTGCTGGTGGACGACGGCACCTACTTCGTCCACGAGGCGGCGGGCGAGGTCGTGGCCTGCGGCGGGTGGAGCAAGCGGGACAAGCTCTACACCGGCTCCGGCGACCGGCCCACCGACGGCCGCCTGCTCGACCCGGCCGCCGAGCCCGCCAGGGTGCGCGCGATGTTCGTCCGCGACGACTGGACCCGCCGCGGGCTCGGGCGGGCCATCCTCGCCGCGTGCGAGCGCGACGCCCGCGCGGCCGGCTTCCGGTCGCTGGTGCTGATGGCCACGCTGCCCGGCGTGCCGCTGTACCGGTCGTTCGGGTTCCAGGAGGTGAACAGGACTCGTGTTCCCCTGCCCGACGGTGTGACCCTCGCCGGGGTCGAGATGGCCTACCCGCTCGACCGACCACCGCCACCCCATCGCACGGCCGAGTGACCCTGTGCCACGTTCCGGTGATGAACGGTTCCACCGTTTTTCACCGCTCCTACGCTCGCTCCGTACCCCGGTGCGGAGGGAGCTGATCGTCGTGAGCAGGTCGACCGTCCTCATCGCCACCGAACGGGCGGCCGAGGACAACACCGTGCCGGCGGCCAAGGTCGAGCAGGTCCGCGCGCACCTGCGCGAGTGCGGCCACGACGTGATGGTGGTGCACTCCACCGCCGACGCGGCCGCGGCGATCACCGCGCAGGCCGACCTCGGGGCCGCCGTGGTGAGCTGGGAGCTGGTCGGCGGCACGCTCCCGTCCGCCGAGGACGGACCGGCCGAGCCCGGCGGGGTGCTGCGGATGCTGCTGGACCGGTTCTCCTCGCGCCTGCCCGTGTTCCTGCTGACCACCGGCGACTACAGCGACGAGACCCCGCTGTGGGTGTCGGAGGTCATCAACGGCTGGATCTGGCTGCTGGAGGACACCCCGGACTTCATCGCCGGCCGCATCGACTTCGCCGCCCGCCAGTACCTCGACCACGTGCTGCCGCCGTTCTTCCGCGAGCTGCGCCGGTTCGACGACACGCACCCGTACTCGTGGCACACCCCGGCCCACGCGGGCGGCATCGCGTTCCTCAAGTCGCCGGTGGGGCGGGCGTTCTTCGACTACTACGGCGAACGCCTGTTCCGCACCGACATCTCGGTGTCGGTCGCCGAGCTGGGCTCGCTGTTCGAGCACACCGGCCCGGTCGGCGACGCCGAGCGCAACGCCGCCCGGATCTTCGGCGCGGACGAGACCTACTTCGTGCTGCACGGCACGTCCACGTCGAACCGCATGATCGTGCACAGCGCGGTCGCCCGGGACGAGATCACGCTCCTGGACCGCAACTGCCACAAGGCGATCAACCACGGCGTCACGCTCGCCGGCGCGCGTCCGGTCTACCTGGTGCCCACGCGCAACGGGTACGGGATCACCGGCCCCATCCCGCCGGCGCGGCTGACCCCCGAGGCGGTGCGCGAGCAGATCGCGCGCACCCCGATCGCGGCGGGCGCGGCCGGTCCGGACCCGGCGTACGCGGTCGTCACGAACTCCACCTACGACGGGCTGTGCTACGACACCGTCCGGGTCACCGAACTGCTCGGCGCGTCCACCAGGACGCTGCACTTCGACGAGGCGTGGTTCGCCTACGGCCGGTTCAACCCGCTCTACGCGCGCCGCTACGGCATGGCGGTCGACGGCGACGGGCTGCCGGACGCGAACCGCCCGACCGTGTTCGCCACCCACTCCTCGCACAAGCTCCTGGCCGCGCTGTCGCAGTCCGCGATGATCCACGTCCGGTCGGGCGCCAAGGCGCCGTTCGACCGGTCCCGGTTCAACGAGACGTACATGATGCACGGCACCACGTCGCCGCTGTACCCGATGATCGCCGCCTGTGACGTCGCGGCGGGCATGATGGACGGCCCGGCCGGCACCTGGCTGACCGGCGAGGCCATCACCGAGGCGGTCCGGTTCCGGCAGGCGATGGTCCGGCTGGGCCGGCGGCTGGCCGACGCGGGGGACCGGCCGCCGTGGTTCTTCGGGGTGTGGCAGCCGCCGGAGGTCACCGACCCGGGCACCGGCGGGCGGATCGCGTTCCACGAGGCGCCGCTGGACCTGCTGCGCACCACGCCGGACTGCTGGGCGCTGGAGCCGGACGCGGCGTGGCACGGCTTCCCCGACCTCGAACCCGGCTTCTGCCTGCTCGACCCGGTCAAGGTGACGATCACCTGCCCCGGCGTGGACGCGCGCGGCGACGTGTCGGCGTTCGGCATCCCGGCCCGCGTGGTGACCGCGTACCTGGAGACCCGCCGGATCGTGGTGGAGAAGACGGACGTCTACACGTTCCTGGTGCTGTTCTCCATGGGCATCACGAAGGGCAAGTGGGGCACGCTGCTGGACGCGCTCACGGACTTCAAGCAACTGCACGACGACGGCGCGCCGCTGAGCGAGGTGCTCCCGGACCTGGTCAAGGCGCACCCCGAGCGCTACCGCGGGATGACGTTGCCGCAGCTGTGCGCGGAGATGCACCACAGCCTGGCCGACAGCAAGGTCGTGCAGCTGCTCAACGAGGCGTTCACCAGCCCCACGCCGCCCACGGCGGTGATGACGCCGGCCGAGGCGTACCAGCGGTTCATCCGGGGCGAGACCGAGCTGGTGGGGCTCGCCGACCTGGCCGACCGCGTGGTGGCCACCCAGGTCACGACCACGCCGCCGGGCATCCCGGTGCTGGTGCCGGGGGAGCGCGTCGGCTCGCCGGACGGCCCGCTGCCCCGGTACCTGCGCGTGCTGGAGGCGTTCGACCAGCGGTTCCCCGGCTTCGCCAGCGAGACGCACGGCGTGCACCACGAGGGCGGCCGGTACTGGATCTCCTGCGTGAAGGAGTGAGGCCGGGCGTGCCGCGCACCCGAACGGTCGGTGTTCCGCCGCCGCGCACATGACCGGTCGCACCGGCGGTATCCGGGGTCGAACGGGAGGACGGCCATGCGCTTCGGCAACACCCGGGTGGAGTTCCTGGGCGGTCGGGCCGGCTGCCTGACCATGCTCGTGGTGTCGGTGCTGGTGTCGGTCCTGCTGACCGTGCTGCTCAACGTCCTGCTGTGATCGCGGTCGGGGCACGGCGCTCGACGCCCGCCGGTCGCCTCCGCACGCCCTCCCGCCGCTCGGACCAGTCCCCGCGCCGAGGCGTCGGCCGGCGGCGCGGGTCAGCGCAGCGGGTCGAAGTCGCGCAACGCGTCCGGCCGCCGGCCGGTGGCGACGTGCTCGGCCAGCAGCCGACCGGTGACCGGGCCGTGGGCGAGCCCCCACATGCCGTGACCGCCCGCGACGTACACGCCGGGCACCCGCACCGCGCCGATGAGCGGCCGGCCGTCGGGCGTGATCGGGCGCGGGCCGACCCACACGTCGCGGCGCTCCTCCCAGCGCACGCCGTCCAGCAGCGGGCGGACCGAGGCGATGATCGCCTCCGTTCGGGCCGCCACCGCGGGCGCGTCCGGGTCGCGGAACTCCATGGTGCCCGCGATCCGGAGCGCGCCCCGGTAGGGCGTGCCCGCCACCCGGGCTCCGGGGAGGTAGATCGGACCGGGCACGGGTCGGTCCACCGGCACGGTGAACGAGTAGCCGCGACCGGCGCGCACCGGGACCCGCACACCCCACGCGGCCGCGAGCCGGGACAGCCACGCGCCGGTCGCCACGACCGCGACGTCGGCGACGAGCGTCCCGCCGTCGCGGGTGCGCACGCCCACGCCTCGGCCGTGCGGCCGGACGCCGGTGGCCTCGTCGGTGCGGACCGTCCCGCCCCGGTCGGCGACCGACCGGGCCAGCGCCCGCACGAACCCGCCCGGGTCGAGGTGCCGCTGGCCGTCGATCCGCACGCCCGCGGTCAGGGCCCGCGACGCCAGCGGCACCAGCTCGCGCAGCCGGGCCGCGTCGAGTTCGGCGTGCTCGACCGGCTCGCCGGCCTCGGCCATCCGGTCCAGCTCCCGCAGGAGCCCGTGCGCCTGCCGCCGGTCCGCGAACCCGGCGGTGACCGGGGCGGCGACCGTGGGCGCGGCCACGCCGTTGGCGGTCAGCTCGTCGAACGCCGCCAGGCAACCCGCGTTGAGCGAGCGGTTCGCCCGGACCGCGCGGGTCCACGACGACCAGCGGCAGTGCGCCGCGAACCGGGTCAGGAACGACCACAGCGCCGGGTCGGCGGTCAGCGGGACGTGCAGCGGCGCGGCCGGGTCGAGCAGCGACCGCAGGCCGTAGCGCAGCACGGACGGCTCGTTGAGCGGGATCGTCAGGCCGGGGGCCAACCACCCGGCGTTGCCCCACGACGCCCCGGCCGCCACCCCGGTCCGGTCGACCACGGTCACGGCGACGCCGCGCTCCTGCAGGAACCACGCGGTGGACAGCCCGACGATGCCCGCACCCACCACCACCGCCGACCGGGGACCGACCTGGACCACGACCACCTCCCACACCCGACCGCCACCAACCGCCACGGACCGCTACCGCTCAAGCCGCCGCCGACCGCCGCCCCCCACGGACCGCCGCCGCCTCTCAAGCAGCCGCCGACCGCCCGCCTCCGCCGCGCGTTGCCGGGCCCGGGCGTCGCCGTGCCGATCACGCCGCCGTGCCGATCACACTCCCGCCCACGATCCCGGCCCGCGGCCCGGTGGGCAACCGCCGGCGGTCAGGGCTGGTCGAGCTGGTCCCGCCGGCGGATGGTGACCAGCTCGCTCGCGTCCTCCCGCCGCAGCCTGCGGATCATCGACCAGGCGATCCGCTCCGCCTGCGTCTTCGCCATGTCCGCCTTCGCGCCCACGAACAGGTCGTCCACGGTGGCGGCCCAGAGCGCGAGCCACCGGCTGAAGTGCGCGGACGTCAGCGGGAACTGCTCGTGCAGGGCGAGGTGCACCCGCAGCAGGTTCCGGCGGTACGTGCCGGCGCGGAACAGCACCGTGTCCCAGAAGTCGGCGATCACCGGCAGGTGCGCGGCCAGGTCGAGCCGCGCCACGTCCCGGAAGATCGGGCCCAGCACGCCGTCCTCGAACGCGCGCCGGTAGAACTCGGTCACCACGGTCAGCGCGTCGTCCCGGCCGGTCAGGTCGCGGCTCGCGGTCACGGCGCACCGCCTGCGCGCTGCGGCACCAGGTCGAGCAGCACGGGACCGGCCGGGTCGGCCACGAGACCCCGCACGGTCACCCCGTCCAGCACGGCCAGGAACGCGAGCTGGGCCGTGCGCAACGCGGAGCGCAGGTGGCAGCCGCCGCGCAGCGGGCACGGCGGGCCCTCGCAGTCGACCACCTCGCCGTCGCCCTCCAAGGCGCGCACGATCGCCCCGACGGACGTGTCCAGCACCTCGGCGGGCACCACGACCCCGCCGGCCCGGCCGCGCGCGGTGGCGACGAAGCCGTGCCGCTGGAGGCGCTGCACGACCTTGGCGAGGTGGTTGCGCGGCACGTCCAGGGCGTCGGAGAGCTGGTCGACGGTGAGCCGGTCACCGCCGGAGGCGAGCAGCATCACCACGCGCAGCGCGATGTCCGTCGACCGGATCAGGTGCATGGAGGGCACGGTAGCAAAAGAGGTATTGTCGAGTCCGCTTTGTGGTCCGATCGGGACGACGGGAGACGCCATGGGCTCCGACGGGGACGACGTGCCCGTGACCGCGGTGCGCCGGGAGGAGACCGAAGGGGGCGACCCGGTGTGCCGGCTGTCCCAGGTCTGCCCGGAGTGCGGCGCGCTGGACGACGGGCCGGCCCGCCCGGTGTGCCCCCGCTGCGGGGCGACCCTCGCCGAGGGCGGTGGTGCGCGGTGACGTCGGCGGCGGTGGTCGGGGGCGTCTCCTGCCTCTGGCTGGGGATGGTGCTGGCGATCTCGTTCCTGGAGGCTCCGCTGAAGTTCCGCGCGCCGGGCGTGACGCTCGTGGTCGGGCTCGGCATCGGCCGGATCGTGTTCCGCGCGCTCAACGCCGCCGAGGTCGTGCTCGCCGTAGCCGTGGTGGCGGCGTCGCTGGTGGGCGGGTCGCCGAACCCCGTGGCCGTCGGCGTCGTGGTCGTCGTCCTGGTGCTCCAGCTGGCCGCCGTGCGGCCGGTGCTCAACCGGCGGTCCGACCGCGTGCTGGCGGGGGAGACGCCGCCCCGGTCGCGGGCGCACCTCGCGTACGTCGCGCTGGAAGTGGTCAAGGTGGTGGCCCTGGCCGTGCTGGGCGTGACCGCCCTCGGCGCGCCGTGACGCACGGGCCGTTACCGCGGGGCATTTGTTCACAAATGTGACCGGAACCGGTCGGGCCGGTTCACGAATATGACCGGCCGTATTGGCCCCGGATCGTCCTTGATCTGCTCGCACGGCCTTTCACCTCGGCGTTCGACAGTATTCGACGCGCGGGCGGGCGACGCCGTCGAAAACTGCCGTTGACCTGCTGGTTACGCAGCATCTAACATCCGCCGGGAAAGCGAATTCCGCCATCGCGGCGCGTATTTCGCGTGCCCGTGAAATGGATTCGAGCGCATGTTGGTCGGAAAGGGACCGCCGCCTCCCCCGACCTTCCCGGGAAGTGAGAAGTGGAGCTGTGATGAGCACATCGGAGCAACCCCGACCCCCGCGGTCGGCACGGCCGGCGCGCGGCAGGTGGCGCACCGGGTCGGCGGCCGCGGCGGCGGTGATCGCGCTGGCCGCCACCTTCACGGCGTGGTCGGCCGCCGGGTCGGCGCAGGCCGCGGTCGGCGCGGGCACGTACGTGGTGCAGAACGGCGGCAGCGGGCTGTGCCTCGCGGTGCCGAACGCGAGCACGTCCACCGGCGTCCAACTCCAGCAGGCGTCGTGCGGCACGACCGGCAGCCAGCAGTGGACGCTGACCGCGGTGAGCGGCGGCTTCCGGATCACGTCGGTCGCCACCGGCCTGTGCGTGGGCGTCCGGGACGCCTCCACCTCGGCCGGCAAGGCGATCGAGCAGCAGTCGTGCTCCGGGTCCGCAAGCCAGACCTGGAGCCTGACCGCGAGCGGCAGCAACTACCGCGTGGTCAACGCCAACGGCGGCAAGTGCATGAACACCGCCGACAACTCCACCTCGGCCGGCGCGCCCGTGCAGCAGAACTCGTGCGACAGCGTGGCCACCAAGCAGTGGGCGTTCACGCCGACCAGCGGCGGCCCGACCTCGACGTCCACCTCCACGTCCACGACGACGCGGACGACGACCACGACCACGACCACGACGACGTCGGTGCCGGGCGGCGGGGACGGCAGCGGTGCGTGGCCGAGCGACACCGGCAGCGTCCACCAGACGACGACCCGGAACGTGGGGACGTACTTCGACGGTGGGATGAAGCGGTACTACGGCATCGGCGACGGTGGTCAGGGCGAGAGCCAGGACCCGATGTTCGTGGTGGCGAACGGGGGGACGATCGAGAACCTGTTCATCGACGCGCCGGCGGGCGACGGCATCCACTGCGAGGGGTCGTGCACGATCCGCAACGTGTGGTGGAACGACGTGGGCGAGGACGCGGCGACGTTCAAGTCGTCGAGCTCGTCGGCGACGTACCTGGTGGACGGCGGCGGGGCGCGGAAGGCGTCGGACAAGGTGTTCCAGCACAACGGCGCGGGGACGGTGACGATCCGGAACTTCCAGGTGCACGACGCGGGCAAGCTGTACCGGGCGTGCGGGAACTGCTCGACGTCGTACCAGCGCCACGTGGTGATGAACGGGGTGACGGCCCGGAACACGGACGTGTTGGCGGGCATCAACACGAACTGGGGCGACACGGCCCGGTTCTCGCGGATCACGGTCTACGGCGACACGACGATCTGCGAGAAGTACCAGGGCGTGCCGAAGGGCTCGGAGCCGAAGAAGATCGGTGAGGGCGCGGACGGCAAGAACTGCTTCTACTCCGCCTCCGACATCACCTACCGGTAGGCGCGGCGGTTCGACACGGATCGGGGTCGCGGCCCGCGGGTCGCGGCCCCGACCTGTCGGTTCGGCTACCGTGTGCGGCGACCGGACGTGGCGTGACCAGGGGTGAGGGGCGACAGCGGTGACCAGCTGGATCGACGTGATCAACTATGTCCGGACGCGGTACGAGGTCCTCGAGGAGACCGACAGCTGGCTGCGGTTCCGCCTCGACACCGGTCGGGACCGGACCCAGCAGGTGTCGGTGCACCACGTGCCGGAGTCGGACGGCGTCGCGTGGGTCGAGATCTCCTCGCCGGTCGGCCGCGCCGACGCGATCGACCTGCGGCGACTGCTGGAGCTGGCCGGCACGTCCGCGGTGGGCGGCGCCGCGGTGGTCGACGGCGTGGCCCTGCTCAAGCACACCGTGCCGCTGGAGGACCTGAGCGTGCGGGAGGAGTTCGAACGCCCGTTGATGCTGCTCGTGGCGGCCGCGGACGAGTTCGAGCACGAGCTGACGCGGACCGACAGCTACTGACCGCCCCGCCGGCTCAGGCCAGCGCCAGCTCCGCCCACACGGTCTTGCCGTCGTCGTGCACCCGCGTGCCCCAGCGGCGGCACGACAGGCTGTCCACCATGACCAGGCCGCGGCCGCGGAAGCCGTTCAGGCGCGACGTGCCGGCGACCGGCAGGAGGTCGGGGCTGCCGTCGTCCACCTCCACGCGCAGCGCCCGGTAGTCCGGCGTGGGGTGCACGCGCAGCCGGCGTGGCGCGCCGGCGTGGTCGTAGGCGTTGGACACCAGTTCCGTGCAGACCAGCAGCAGGTCCTGCAGCAGCTCTTCGGCGAGGTCGGCCAGGACGGTGGCCAGCCAGTGCCGGATCTGCGCCAGCGGTGGCACCGACATGTTCAGCTCGATGCTGATCTTCGTAGTGAGCGTGTTGTCCGACAACGTCATGGCCGTCCCCAGGTCACTGCGGCCGCCTCGTTCCGGCAGGAGGCAGCCTCGGCACGTCGGAGTACCCCGCTCGTTCGTTCGGCACACATCGCGCCCTCGATCGTGCGCTGTGCACATGCCGGGTCACGGGTGGTGATCTAGTCTTACCCATCGTGAGCGAGGAGACGGTTCCGGTGGACGACCCGGTCGCGGTGCTGCGCACCGCGGTCGACTCCGCCGTGCGGGCCGTGCTGCGCCTCGACCCCCACCACGCCGACGCGCGCGTGGAGATGGCCCGGGTGCTCACGGCGTTCGGTGACGCGGTGGAGCCGGTGCTGGACCGGCTGGTCGCGCTGACCGACGCCGCGCCGCACGGGCCGGTGGCGGCCACCCTGGGGTTCATGCGGGACGCCAAGGCGCAGGCCGCCGACGGCGACGTGCAGGCCGCGCGCGTGTTCCTGCTCGCCGGCCGCACCGCGCTGTTCCGCCTCGCCCGGCCGGTGCCGGACTCGGGCGTGGCGCCGGGCTGAGCGCTGGAGCGGCGCTGTGCTGAGGGCCGGAGCGGCGCCGGGCTGAGGGCCGGAGCGGCGCCGTGCTCCGTGGGGCGGAACGCCCTGCTCAGGCTGTGCGGCCGAACGGCTCGCCGGTCCACGTCTCCGCGCCGGACAGGGTGTCCGCGGCCAGGTGGTCGAGCACGTCCCACATCCGGCCGGCGCGGGCGAAGGCGCGGCGCTGCCGGGCCGCCCCGCCGCCGTTGCCGTCCAGTGTGGACACCAGTTGCCCGACCAGCTCCCGGTCGGCGTGGTCGAGGTGGTCGTGGACGTGGTGCAGCAGCCGGTCCAGCAGCAGGCGCGCGGGCAGCAGGCGGCCGGACAGCACGTCGAGGGCCTGGCCGCCGATGCCGTCGCGCGCCGACCGCCAGCAGGCGGCGCGCAACACCTCCGTCGGCACGGGCGTCGCCCGCAGGCCGCGGCCCAGGTCGGCCAGCGCCGCGACGACGAGCGCCCGCACCAGGGCCGCCAACAACACCGCTTCGTCCACCGTGGCCGCGACGTCCGCGCCCCGCACCTCCACGGTCGGCAGGTGCGCGGACGGCCGCACGTCCCAGTAGACCATCCGCCGGTCCCGGATCGCGCCCGCCGCGAGCAGCGCGTCGCAGGTGGACTCGTAGTGCGCCAACGACTCGAAGTAGGGCGGCGGTCCGGCGGTCGGCCAGCGCGACCACACGATCGAGCGCCAACTCGCGTACCCCGTGTCCCGCCCGCGGGTGAAGGGCGAGTTCGCGGTGAGCGTCCCGAGCACCGGCAACCACGGCCGCACGTGGTTGCACACCTGCACCGCCGTCTCCGGGTCGGGCACGGCCACGTGCACGTGACAGCCGCAGATGGACTGCTCGCCGGCCAGCAGCCGGTAGTCCTCACCGAGCGCCCGGTACCGCTCCCGGTCGCTGATGACCACGTCCGGCCCACCGACCGGCGGCGCGCCGACCGCGAGCAGCCGGTGCCCGAGCCGGTGCGCGGCCTCGGCGGCCACCAGGCGCAGGCCGTGCAGCTGGCGGCGCACGTCGGCGAGGTCGCGGCAGACGGGCGTCTGGACCTCGACCTGCGAGGCGGCCAACTCGACGTCGAGCGCCACCCCGAAACGCGACCGGACCGACTCGACCACCTCGCCGCCGTGCGGCACCGGCTCACCGGTCAGCGCGTCCACGAGGAGGAACTCCTCCTCGACGCCGAGCGTCGGCGCAGCGCCCACGAGACTGCCCATCGCGGCCTCCGATGGCTGGTCGGCCATGGAGGAGTGGGATACCCGGAACCCACGCCGTGAACCGGGCGACCGCGCACCGGCCCCCGACGGCGAAGCCGGACAGGTTCAACCTCTGGGGTGAACCTCACCGGCCGCTCGCCCTCCAAGGGCGAAAGGCGGCCATCTGTGGTCGACATCTTCGCCGCTTCGGTGGAGCAGGGTTCGGCGAGAGCAGTACCGTGGGAGAACGCCCTGTGACGACAGTTGCACTGCTGCTACGCGCCGTTCCTCACACTGCCGGCCAAGGTCGCCGTGCTGACCACCGACATCGCCGGTTCGATCCGGCCGTGAATCGGCGACCCTATGTGAAGAACCGGGGATCGGGCTTTGACCTGCGCCTTTTCGTCTTGCGAAGGTCGCCATAGCTTTCGTGGCGCAGGACCGTTCCCGCCGCAGGTGCGGGGTCCGGGGTGTGGGTATACGGACTGCGTTGTGGCCGGCGAAGGACGCGTGGGACGCGGGCGCGGGCACCGGTTCACGACCAGGTGCCCGCGCCCGCTGCTTTCAGGGCCGCAAGTGGACGAAGGGCAGCACGACGGGGCTGGTCGTGGTCCAGTCGAGGACGGCGGACTGGTCGGCGTCACCGGTGATGACGTCGATGGTGTTGGGGTCGCGGGTGTCGGTGTCCCGGCTGGGCAGGTCGAAGCTCTGCTCGCCCGCGCCGCCGCCGAAGCGGAACTCCTTGGTCCACGGGAACCCGTTGTTCCAGTGCGCCTTGCTAGTAGATCTCGCTGAGCGTGCCGTCGGTGAGGGTGTACCAGACCTTCGAGCCGGTGGTGGTGGACGTGCCGATGCCGTCCTTGTCCCCGGTGGTCCAGTTGGCCGGCGCGCCGGGTGCGCCCGGCGGTTCGGGCTCGGCGGCGGCGGGTGGGGCGGACAGCAGGCAGGCCGCGGCGACGAGCGCTATCGCGGCGCGTGGTCCGGGTGGTCGCATGGGTGCTCCTCGTTGAGCGTGCCCGGCGGAGGCGGGCGTGCGTCATCGCCACGGCGGCGCGCGCCATGGGAGGGATCGGGTGGGCTTGGTCAGCCGGCCCGCAGGGGCAGGACGGCCAGGACGGTGCGCTGGATCGCCACGGCGGCGGCGCCGCGGGCCCAGAGCGTGGGGTCGTCGTTGATGAACCGCAGGTCGATCGGTGACGCCTCGGCATGCCGGGACTGGGCGATGGTCGCCCGCACCCGTGCTTCGGCGACCTGGGCGAGGCGGATGCCCTCACCGGTGAGGATGATCCGCTCGGGCTGGGCGATGTTGGCGACGGCCGCGATCAGCGTGCCGAACGCGTGGGCGGCTCGGCCGACGATCTGGTCGGCGACGGCGTTGCCCTCTTCGGCGAGGTCGAGCACCTCGTCGTAGGTGACGGGCCGGCCCAGTGTGAGGGCGGCCTGTGACTGGATGCCGTCGGTGGTGAGCAGGGCTTTCACGCAGCCGCGGTGGCCTTCGGGACAGATCGGTCCGACGGGGTCGACGGGGAAGTGGCCGAGCACGAGACTGAGTAACGGCCGTACGGTTTGTGAAGGCCCATTAGAGAAGTGGTCAAAAACTGGTCAGTTTGCGCCTGGGGGGATTGTCCAGTCAGCCGTGCTGGTGGCGCGCTCGCATGGGGAATCATGCATAGTTGCAGCTCAGGGCTGCTCTGCCGCTTGGGGTGGTCCACTCCAATCTTCTGGTCGGGCGCAACCTCGATTTGACGGACCTGTGACGCGATGGAGTATGTTTCGAGCCTCAACCCCGCGAATAGATGGAGCGTCCAAGTTTCATGCGGATCTGTCGCTTCTCGGTCAAGAATTTTCGGAACTTGGCCAACGTCGAGTTGGAGCTTTGCCCAGGCACCGTCATCGTGGGCGAGAACCGGGCTGGGAAGAGCAACTTGCTATACGCGTTGCGCCTGATCCTCGACGGCCGGATGTCCTTCGCGGACCGCCAGCTCACGGCGGAGGACTTCTGGGATGGACTGTCCACTGGCGAACCCGACTGGGATCCGATGGCGGAGGGCCACGTCATCGAGGCCTCGATCGACCTCGTCGACTTCCTCCACGACGCCGGTCTCACGTCCGCGCTCGGCGGTGCCCTGGTCGCCGAGGATCCGCCGCGAGCACGGCTAACCTACCGGTTCGGGCCCGTCGACACCGGCACCGCCGACGGCAAGCCCCGCTACCGGGGCGCCGTCTACGGCGGAGACACCGACCAGAAGATCAGCTCGGAGATGCTGGCGAGCCTGCACCTGGTGTTCATGCACGCGCTCCGCGACGTCGAGGCCGACATCCGCAACTGGCGCAAGTCCCCGTTGCGCGGCCTGCTCGTTGCCGCCGCGGCGGCCGCTGCGGAGGGCGGCGACCTGACCGAGGTGAAAGCCGCCATGAAACAGGCCAACGACAAGCTCAACGGTCTCGACGTGATCAAGCAACTCGGCACCAACATCAGCGGCAGGCTGGAGGACATGGTCGGATCGGCGCAGGCGGTCGAGACGAAGCTCGCCGCCGCACCGGACGAACCGGCTCGCCTCATCCGCGCGATGCGGCTATTCGTGGACGGCGAGGCGAACCGCCCGCTCGGCAGCGCCAGCCTGGGCACCCTGAACGTGATCTACCTGGCGCTGCAGGAACTCGGCCTCGACGCCCGGATGATCAATGAGCCGGACATCGCGCACGTCGTGATGGCGATCGAGGAACCGGAAGCCCACCTGCACCCGCACCTGCAGCGGCTGGTCTTTCGCAGGCTTCTCACCGCGCGCGACTCGGCGTACACCGCCCTGGTGACCACCCAGTCCCCGCACATCGCCAGTGTGACCGACCCGCGTTGTTTGGTCGTCCTGCACAACGTGGAGGGCACGACCACCGCGTCGCAGGCCCGCGACGCCGATCTCACCCAGGCCGAGTGGGACGACATCGCGCGCTACCTCGACGCGACCCGCGCAGAGATCGTCTTCGCCAGGAAGGTCCTGCTGGTCGAGGGCTATGCGGAGGAGGTGCTGATGCCGAGGCTCGCCCAGTCGATGGGCATCGACCTCGACAAGGAGGGCATCTCGGTCTGCGCCGTGCACGGCACGCACTTCTCCTCCTACGTGCGGTTCTGCGACGCGCTCGGCCTTCCGTGGGCCGTGGTAACGGACGGGGACGTCGACAGCAAGGGCAACTCGGCTGGCGCGGCTTGGGCCACCGAGCTGCTCAGCCTGCTGAAGCTCGGGGGCATGCCGGCCGAGCACGGCATCTTCGTCGGTAATACCACGCTGGAGTACGACCTGATCACCTCACGGCCGAAGGAGAACATCGTCCCGTCGTTCAAGGCGTTGAAGGAGCTCTGCGCGGCCCCGTCGGCGGCCGACGTGGACTCGTGGGGCGCTGCCGCACCTGATCTGGCGGAATTCATGAGGATCGTGAAGAACGCGGGCGGCAAGGGCAGGTACGCCCAGCGCCTCGCCCAGTTCGACATCGCGCCGTCCAGCCACGTCGAGGGCGCTCTGCGGTACCTGGTGGGACGTTGAGCAACCTCTCGGCGTCGGTCGACGAGCTCAAGAACAACGACTCCCAGTGGAAGGCGTTCACCACCGAAGGTCACTGCGTGGTGCTCGCCCCGCCGGGCAGCGGCAAGACGAAGCTGCTCACCACGCGGATGGCCTACGACCTGGCGAACAAGATCAATCGGCCGCAGGGGGCAGCGTGCATCACGCTGACCAACGCCGCCGCCGACCAGTTGCGCCGCCGGATGGAGCGGCTGGGCACCGAGGACCGTCCTAACTTCTTCATCGGGACGGTCCACAGTTTTCTGCTTCGCCGGGTCGTGGCCCCGTTCGCGCACGCCGTTGGCCGTCCGGAACTTGCCTCGATCACGATCGCGAGCGAGGAGGAGAGCCAGAAGCTCCTACACGAGGCGATCTACGAGGCCTACCCGAGCGCTGACACCTGGAACGTCGCGACCACGATCAATTTCAACCGCACCCGCATGGCGAGCGCGGAGGACTGGGCGAAGTCCGGCGAGGGCTTGATCGAGGCTGCCCGACGCTACGAAGCGAAGCTTGAGGAACGGGGCCTGCACGACTTCAGCGGACTGGTCGAGACCGCCGTGCAGCTGGTCGAGAACCACCAGATCGTGCGCCAGGTGCTCAACGCCCAGTTCCCACACCTGTACGTCGACGAGTACCAGGATCTGTCGCCCGGGCTGGATCGAGTGGTCAAGGCCCTGTGCTTCGACTACCTCACCGGGTCCGAGCTGTTCGCGGTGGGCGACCCCGACCAAGCCTTGTTCGGGTTCACCGGTACCCGGCCCGAACTGCTCAACGAACTGGCCGCGCGGACGGATCTCACCTCTGTCGAGCTCACCCGCAACTACCGGTCCCGGGACGAAATCATCAAGCGGGCCAACATGATGCGACCCGGTCGAGTTCCCATGGTCGGTGACAAGCCGGGTGGTTCGGTCGCAGGGGTATACTGTCCGGGTGGTTTGCCCGACCAGTACCATCGCGTGGTCGACGCGATCGGGGAGGCTCACAGCGGCGGCGTGGCGCTGCACGAGATCGCGGTGCTGTGCCCGACGCGGGACCTCTGCCTAGAAGTGACCGGCGCGTTGCGCCAAGCTGGCATCCCAGTGTTCTACCGCGACGTGAAGAAGGAGTACCGGCCGAACTCGTTGACGAGGTTCATCGAGTCCGCCGCCACGTGGGCCGCCACGGGAAGGGAGACGAGCGGCTACCGGCTCGGGGACCTGTTGAAGCAGTGGCGGTACCTGCTCGGTCCGTTGTGGACACACCAACACGATCGCAAGTTCGTCAGCGTGCTCGTCGGATGGGGAGACCGGGCTGACGAAGCGGCCACTACCTTCCTCGACGAGATTCGGCAGGTGGGCCTGGGCGATGCGCTCGGGCAGGTCGCGTTGGCAGCCGAGGCACCGGAAATCCGGAAGATGGAGGCGGTGATCCGCACCTGGTCGCTGCGCGAGCTGACCCAGCGGGCGTTGCGTCAGGATCGAGTGGAAGTCATCACTACGACGTCGAGCAAGGGCTTGGAGTTCGACGTGGTGCTGCTCGTCGGCGCGGACAACGGCCGCATGCCCAGCCACATGTCGAACACGCCGGAACGACGGGCAGAGGACCGGCGTAAGTTCTACGTGTCCGTCACGCGGGCGCGCGATGACCTCCGCATCTTCTACTCGGGTTTCAGGTTGACCAGGTGGAGGCGCTGGGACGACGGCGTCAGCCCGTACCTCGGGGAGATCGAACTGCTCTAAACGTCCGTTAGCCCGCTGCGTTCGGCGGGATGACCACGACCGGGCATTCGGCGCGAGCGCCCCGCAGCCGCGGGTGCCGATCCCAAGCGGTACGGCGTGCCGGGTGGCCTCGGCGAGCGTCTCGGCCGCGTTGCTCACCACGACGGTCTCGGTGACGTCCGGCGCGTCGGATATGGCCGCCCGCTTTTGCTGCACAGCGACGTGCAGCTCCTGGGCCGGGTGCCTGCGGGGCGTCTCACCGTGAGGGTTGAAGCTCAACGGGGTTGGCCAAAGACGAACGCGGGCTCCTGCTGTTTGGCCGTAAAGCGTGCTCGACCCGACAAGTGTGTGGTGGAGGGTCATCGTTCGTCGCGCAGGTCAGAGCCGTCTATTGCCGACGCGTTGCACCCGATGACGGCCCGTTCCTCCGCGTTGTCGTCGCCATCAGATCGCCGTTCGGTCTTGTCTGGACCCCGTGGAGCGGCGATCCGAGGCATCGGACCTGTACGCGGTCGCTTCGTGAGCGGTCTTGGCACTGTCCGCTGGGGTGCCGCGTACTCGGGCATCTTCCTGTGGCGATCGATGCGCCGCTCGACGGTCCTGTCCGTTCGTCATGGCAGCCCTCCGCTCGCGCGGAGAGACTCCAACAGGTTGAGGCGGCGGGCGACCGAGTCCGGAGCACCCCACCCGCGCAGGGAAGAACAGGCCACGCTGTGGACGCAGGCGATGTGGCCGGACCACCCCTGCTCGCGCGGGGAAGGATGCGAACCGCTCCGATGTCAGGCGACGACGGCATGCGGTCGGAGTGGGGTGACGGACCGCTGCCGACATCGACCCGACAACCTGGTGCGGCCCGGTGAGGCGCCTACAGGCCCTTCCGCGTCCACCAGGGCGGCGGACCTCGTGACCAGGCGGGTCAGCGGCTTGGCGGAGGGGCGATGTCGTTCCGACCGTCGGGCGGCTCGGATCCGTGGGTGATGTCGGCGTTGACGTAGTCGAACTGGGCGTAGGCGAACGGTCCGTCGGGCAGGTGCCACACGGCGGTGCCGCGTCGCGGGCGCATGCGCCCGTCGACCAGGCACCACCCGTCGACCGGAGTCGACCAGCGGGTCTTGACCAAGCCCTCCGGCAGGTCGGCCCAGCGGTCGTCGGTGGTGAACTCGCGGGGTGCGCCGCGGTCGTCCACGACGACCCGGCCGGTGACGGTGTTGCCGTTGTCGGTCAACGTCAGCTCGAAGCTGTCGTCGTCGACCGGGGTCCACGTCACGGGTAGGCGCAGGAGCATGGAGGGTGCCAACAGCACGGCGTCGTCGAGGAACGTCACCAGTTCGCTCAGGTCGTACGCGGCACCCCTGCCGTCGGCGAGGGTGAACGTGCCCAGGGCGGTGGCGCGCATCCGACCGTGCCCGTGCGCGTAGACGTCGGTGGCCTCCACGGGGATCAGGTGGGCCATCGTGAACCGCATCCGGAAGTCGCGCGTGAGGTCCGCGGCGCTGTTGTGCTGCTCGCAGAGGCAAGCCATCCACCGCTGGTCGGGGCGCAGCCGGAAGAAGCCCGGCACGGTCGCGCGGAACCACAGGTCCGCGGGGCGGCCAAGCGCCTGCGCGAACCTCAGGTAGCGCTGAGCCGGCTTCGGCAGGTGGGCGATGTCATCGGCGGTGATCGGTCCGGTCAGGGCGTCGGTGTGCGGCATGGTGCACCTCCCTCTCTCAGCGTGGGGGAATGGCGGAAGTCCGGGCAGGGACGAAAGCAACGACGGCGTGGGGACTTCCGGCTGCCGCCTCGCCCTCAAGGGCAAGGACTTCTCCACCTGGTGCTGTCCGGTGGTCCCGCCGTGCTCGTCATCCCGTTCTGACGATCACTTGCCGACGGCCGGCGTCGAGCCGCTCGCCGTGACGGACGTCAGGCTTCCGCACGAATGCGGTGCGGGTAGCCGGCGGCGGGCCGAATGCCCCGGTGAAGAAGGGTCGAACGGACGTGTCGCCGTGACGACGGGCGCGGGATGGTTGGCGGGCAACTGGGCCGGAATGGCCGGCGTCCGGGGCCGGGAAGGTGTTCCGATGAGAATCCGTCGTTGGTCGCCGGCCGCGGTCGTCGCGGTCTTGGCCACCTTTTCAGTCCCCACGGCGCAGGCCGACCAGGTGGTTGTCGATCTGGGCACGCTGCCCGGCGGCACCGCCAGCTACGCGTCGGCGGTGAACGACAACGGGATCGTGGCGGGCGAGGCGAACACCGAGTCGGGCCGGTGGCACGTCGTGCGATGGGGTCGTGACGGCCGCATCGACGACATCGGCAGGACTCTGCCCGACTCGATGCGCGGCTACGCGATCGGCGTCGCCGCGGACGGTTCGGTGGTCGCCCACGTGCTCGTACTCGACCCCGACGGCGGGCGGTGGATCGGTGCGAGGTGGGACGCCGGGGGACGGTTGACCATGCTGGCGGCGTTGACACCCGGCGAGATGGCCGAACCGCTGGACGTGTCGTGGGACGGTGTGGCGGTGGGCCGTGCCCAGGACGTGAGCGGCAACGTGCGCGGCGTGAAGTGGGACCGGCAGGGCCGGATCACGGATCTGGGCACGTTGCCCGGGGCGACCGCCTCCAGCGCCGTCGCCATCAACCGCCACCACGTCATCGTGGGCTACACCGACGACGACTGGAACGAAGGGCACGCGTTGCGGTGGGGACGCGGCGGTGTCCCCGAAGACCTCGGTCCGCTCCCCGGCGGCACGTTCAGCAAGGCGCTCCACGTCGACGACCGGGGAACCGCGTACGGCATCTCCGGCACGTCGGACGGCGGGACCAGCGTCGTCCGCTGGGATGTCGGAGGTCGAATCACGGAACTGCCGGGTCCGCCCGGCAGCACGTACGGCTGGGTGGTCGGGGCGAACGACCGCGGCTCGGCCGTCGGCATCACCGGTGGCCCGACGATCGGCGAGGTCTCCGTCCGGTGGTCGGGTGAAGGCGGGATGGCCGTGCTGCCGGCCCTGCCCGACGACGCGTACCTGAGGGCCGACCCGATCGCGATCAACGACGAGGGCACGGTGGTCGGTCAGCTCATGCGCCCGGACTTGAGCGTGCGCTGCGTGTACTGGAACCGCGACGGCGAGGTCGAACCGCTGCCGGCCCTCGCCCCGGGCGGCGAGTACTACTGCCAACCGAAGCAGATCAACGCACACGGTGTGGCGATCGGCAACTCGATGCTGATCGTCAACGGAGTCGGCGAGAACCGCGCGGTGCTGTGGCGCGGGGTGAGGTGACGTCGCGGCGCCGATACAGAGGCCGATGCGGTAGACGAAGCGGAGGGCGGTGGCGGTGAAGCGCGCCACGGCCACTGCGGCAACGCCAACCCACGCGAACAGGTGCAACAAGGCAGGCCGAACGACGACCGTTCCGATGCTCCAGCCGACGAAGGTGGCCTGACGGTGTCGTAGTGCCAGTAGGAGGAGACCTGTTCTCGTGTGCAGGGGTCGTCACCGTGTGCGCAGCCACCAGCGCCACAGTTCGTCGGTTCCCCAGACCACGAGCGGGAACAGCAGGAGCATCGGGAGGTACCGCGGCGGGGGCAGCGTGGTGTCGAACAGCCGGCCCAGTGCGGGCACGCCGAGCAGGAGCGCGACGAAGGCGATCTCGAAGGCGATGCCCCACAGCAGCAGGCGGTTGCTGAACACGCCGATGGAGCGCAGGGAGGCGTGTTGGGTGCGGGCGGCGAAGGCGGTGCCGATCTGGCAGGCCACGATGCCGAGGAAGGTCATGGTGGTGGCCTGCTGCCAGGTGTGGTGCAGGGCGGTGCCGGGGCCGGTGGGCGCGCCGGGGGTCCAGCCGCCGTCGAGCAGGACGAGGAAGTAGCCGGCCAGCACGAGCAGTGCGGACAGGCCGCCGAGCAGGCCCCAGGCGCGGAAGAGCATGGGGCCGTCGATGACGTTGTCGCCGCGCTTGCGCGGTGGGCGGTCCATCAGGCCGGGTTCGGCGGGTTCGCGGCCCAGGGCGAGGGCGGGCAGGGTTTCGGTGCCCAGGTCGATGGCGAGGATCTGGAGCACGGTCAGCGGGAGGGGGATGGCGCCGCCGGAGAGGGCGTAGAGCAGGAACGGCACGACCTCGGGGGTGGCGTGGGCGAAGATGTAGAGGATGAACTTGCGGACGTTGTCGTAGACGCGCCTGCCGGCTTGCACGGCGGTGACGATGGTGGCGAAGTTGTCCTCCGTGAGCACCATGGTGGCGGCCTCGCGGGCGACGTCGGTGCCGCTGCGGCCCATGGCGACGCCGATGTCGGCGCGGTGCAGGGCGGGTGCGTCGTTGACCCCGTCGCCGGTCATGGCGACCACGTGGCCCTCGGCGCGCAGCGCGTCGGTGACGCGGAGCTTCACCTCGGGGGAGCTGCGGGCGAAGATCAGTTCGTCGTCGCCCGCGAGCAGGTCGTCCAGCTCGGCCTCGCTCATGGCGTCGAGTTCGGCCCCCGTGACGATGGTGGTGCGGCCGTTGGAGATGCCGACCTGGTGCGCGATCTCGGCGGCGGTCAGCCCGTGGTCGCCGGTGATGACGACGAGCCGGATGCCGGCGGTGTGGCAGCGGGCGACGGCGTCGGCGACCTCGGGGCGGGGCGGGTCGAACATGCCCACCAGACCCAGCAGCACCAGGTCGCGCTCGGCGTCCTCCCGTTCGGCCGGCAGGGGCTCGTCGGGGGCGAGGACGCGGCGGGCGACGGCCAGCAGCCGCAGTCCGTGGCCGGCTTTCTCCGCGATGACGGCGGCGAGCCGGTCACGGTGGGCATCGGTCAGCGGCTCCGTGCAGCCGTCGGGGCCGGCGATCGCCGTCGTGCGGGCCAGGACCTCCTCGGGCGCCCCCTTGACGCTGACCACGCGGGCGCCGCCGAGGTCGTCGACGGTGGACATCAGGCGCAGCGCGGGGTCGAAGTGGAACAGCCGCAGCCGCCGGACGTCGCGCCGGGCCGCGGACACGTCCGCGCCGAGTGCGGCGGCGGCCAGGGCGAGGGCGATCTCGGTGGGGTCGCACTTGGCCGACTCGGGGTCGGCGGGGTCGACGTCGGCGGTGCCGCACACCGCGGCCGATGTCGCCAGCAGGGATGCCGCGCCTCGGGCGGGCGCGGTGAGGTCGACCGCGCCCTGCGGGGTCCACACGTCGGTGACGCGCATCCGGTTGCGGGTCAGGGTTCCGGTCTTGTCGGTGCAGATGACCGTGGTCGAGCCCAGGGTCTCCACCGCGGACAGCCGCTTGACCAGGGCCCCGTTGCGGGCGAGTGCGCGGACCCCCACGGCCAGGGCCAGGGTGATGGTGGGCAGCAGCCCTTCGGGGACGTTGGCCACGAGCAGGCCGATGGCGAACTGCACGGCGTCGGACAGCGGCAACCCGGCCGCGAGGGTTCCCAGCGGCAGGAACGCCAGCCCGGCGCCGATCGCGACCGCGGCGATCATCCACGCCACGCGCTTGACCTGCTTCTCCAGTGGGCTCTGGTCGCGGCCGACGTGTTGGGTCAGGGCGGCGATGCGGCCCAGTTCGGTGCGCATGCCGGTGGCGAACACGAGCGCACTGGCCTGCCCGCCGGTGCAGGTCGTGCCGCTGAACACCATGTCCCGGGCTTCCAGCAGCGGGCCGACGACCCGGTCCGCCCCGGCCGAGCGGAACGCGGGCAGCGACTCCCCGTTCAGCGTCGACAGGTCGACCTCGACCGCGCCGGACAGCAGGCGGGCGTCCGCCGAGATCCGGTCGCCCTCCTCGACCAGCAGCACGTCGCCGGGCACGAGGTCCTTGGCCTCGACGTCGCTGCGCACACCGTCGCGGACGACCTTCGCCATGGGCGGCAGGTAGGCGGCCAGGGTTTCCACCGCCCGTTCGGCCTGCTGCTCCTGGGCGAAGGCCAGAGCGGCGTTGAGGACGATCACCGCGACGATCGCGATGCCCAGCGCGGTCGACCCGGAGGCCAGGGCCAGGGCGGCGGCCAGCCACAGCAGCAGGGCCAGGGGGTGGGTGAACTGCCGCACCAGGGGGCCTGGCCACCCGCGCCGGGCGTGCCTGACGATGACGTTGGGGCCATGGGCCTGCAACCGGCGGGCGGCCTCGCGCGCGGTCAGCCCTTCCGGCCGGGACCGCAGGTCGCGCTGCAACCGGGCGAGGGGCTCCCCGGGGTCCTGGACGACATCACGATCGTCGGTGGTGGTCACCGTTCGATCGTGGTCCCGGGTCGACGCCGGAACGACGGCAGCACGGCACCGTTGTCGCGGCCCCAACGGCCCTTGCGGACCGGGCACAAGGTCCCGGGTCGCGCCCGGGGAGCGCTCCGGCCCGGCGGATCACTCCTCGTCGTTCCTGGTGGGCCTGCGGAGCTTGGTGGCGAGGACGGCGGCCTGGGTGCGGCGTTCGAGGCCGAGTTTGGCCAGGAGGTGGGAGACGTAGTTCTTGACGGTTTTCTCGGCGAGGAACATCTGCTCGGCGATCTGGCGGTTGGTCAGTCCTTGGCCGATGTGGTCGAGCACGGTGCGTTCCTGCTCGGTCAATGACCGGGTGGGGTCGCCCTGGTCGCGTTCGCGGCGGATGCGGTCCAGCAGCGCGGCGGTGGAGCGGGCGTCGAGCAGTGAGCCGCCGGCGGCGACGGTGCGGACGGCGTTCTGCAGGTCGTGGCCCAGGATGCGCTTGAGGACGAAGCCGGAGGCGCCGGCCATGATGGCGTCGAACAGGGCTTCGTCGTCGGTGAACGAGGTCAGCATCAGGCATTGCAGCTCGGGCATCCGGGACCTCAGTTCGCGGCACAGCTCGATGCCGTTGCCGTCGGGCAGCCGCACGTCCAGCACGGCGACGTCCGCCCCGCTGGCGGGCACCCTGGCCAGGGCCTCGGACACCGACCCGGCCTCGCCCACCACCTCCAGGTCGTCCGCGCTGTTCAGCAGTTCCCTGACCCCGATCCGGACCACCTCGTGGTCGTCCACCAGGAACACACGCGCCACGCCGGTCACCTCTCGCTCGTCTGCCTGTGCCGATCCTCTTGCGGAGGGGTCGTCGGCCGGGGATCCACAACCCTACGAGGCGCTCAAGGTCTTCCGCACCCTCTCGTACTCCTCCGCGTCGATCTCCCCGCGCGCCAGCCGCTCCTCCAGGATGCGCTTCGCCGGATCGCGGCGCCCGCGCAGCGCGAGCGCCACGACCGCCACCGCACCCACGATCAGCAGCACGAGCGAGGCCACCACGAAGACCAGTCCGTCCGCTCCGGGGCCATAGCCGCAGTACCAGTGCATCGCACACCTCCCGTCGTCCGCTCCCAGTAGTCCACGGGAGCGGTACGCGGAACGCGGCCATTGGGCCCTGATCGGTGAGGACCAAGGACCGCTGCCGCGGGTCCGGCGGCTGCCTAGCGTCGGAGGCGACAACGACGAGGAGGTGCGCCGTGCGTGCACTGGACATCATGACCAGCCCGGTCATCACCGTGACCCGGGACGTGCCGATCCGCGTGGCCGCCGCGCTGATGGTCTCGCACGGCTTCACCGCGCTGCCGGTGGTCGACGCCGACCGACGGCTCGTCGGGATCGTCACCGAGAGCGACATGCTGCGGGGTCGGTACACCGACGACGACTCCGGGGACACACCGGTGAGCGAGGTGCTCACCACTCCGGTCTACGGGATGGACCCGGCCGCGCCGGTCGATGTGCTCGCCCGGGTGATGATCGACGACCGGATCCGCTGCGTGCCCGTCGTGGACGGCGGGCGGCTGGTCGGCGTGGTCACCCGGCGTGACCTGGTGCGGGCACTGGCGCGCACGGACGCGTCCGTCGCGGCCGACGTGCGGGAGCGGCTGGACGCCTACGACCCCGGCGGCCGGTGGTCCGTGGCGGTGCACGACGGCCACGTCGACCTCGGCGCGCCGTTCCCGGACGAGCGGGCAGCCCGGATCGCGGTCGCGCTGACCGAAGCGGTGACCGGCGTCGTGGGCGTGCGCGTCCACGCGGCGGCGGACATGGAGAGGACTTCGTGATGAGTGCCCCGATCGTGGTCGGCGTGGACGGTTCGGCGTCGGCCGTGCGGGCCGCCGAGTGGGCTGCCGCGGAAGCGGTCCGCCACCGCGTGCCCCTCGAACTCGTGCACGCCTTCATGCCGCCGACCCGCGGCTACCCGGAGATCGTGCTGACCGGGCACGAGGTGCGGGAGGCGTTCGAGGGTCAGGGCAGGAGGTGGCTCGCGGAGGCGGCGGACGCCGTGCGGGCCGCGGTGCCGGAGGTGGGGACGTCCCTGGTGGTGGACACGCCCGCCGGGGCGCTCATCTCCGAGTCGCGCCGCGCCGGCCTGGTCGTGGTCGGTTCCCGGGGGCTGGGCGGCTTCTCCGGGCTGCTGGTGGGTTCGGTCGCGGTCGCGGTCTCCGCGCACGGCGAGTGCCCGGTGGTGGTCGTGCGCGAGCCGCGACGGCCGGACGGTCCGGTCGTCGTCGGGGTGGACGGCTCGCCGGCGAGCGAGGAGGCGGTCGGCTTCGCGTTCGAGGAGGCGTCCCGGTGGGACGCGCCGCTGGACGCGGTCATCGCGTGGAACGACTTCCTGGTGGACAGCCCCTACGGCTCCCGCTTGACCGTGGACTGGTCGCAGGTCGAGGACGAGCAACGGCGCGTCCTGGCCGAACGGCTCGCGGGATGGCAGGAGAAGTACCCCGATGTGCGAGTGGACCGCGTGGTCGTGCGCGACCGGCCGGTCCGCGCGCTGCTGCGCGCCGCCGAGAACGCCCGGCTGCTCGTGGTCGGCAGCCGGGGTCACGGCGGTTTCACCGGTATGCTGCTGGGGTCCACCAGCCAGGCCCTGGTGCACCACGCGTCCTGCCCGCTCGCGGTCGTGCGACCCCTGCACGCCAAGCGGTAGGGCACCACCGACCACCGCGCCGGACGGGCACCCCTCGACCGTCCGGCGCGGTTCCGCGTGCGCGGGAGAGGACTTCGGTCCCCGCCCTGTCGGGACCATGCGCACTGCCCCTCGGCGGCGCGCCGGCGGACCGTTCAGGCATGAACGCCGCAGATGTGATGACCCGCCCCGTGTACACGGTCGAACCGACCACCACCGTGCGCGCCGCGAGCGTGCTCATGATCGACCACGGGTTCTCCGCGCTCCCGGTCGCGGAACCCGGCACCCGCCGCCTGGTCGGCATCGTGTCGGGGTCGGACCTGCTGGCCGCCGGCCTCGACCGGGCCGGCGCCACCGTCGCGCAGGTCATGTCCTCGCCCGCGATCAGCGTGCCGCTCACCGCGTCCCCCGCCGAGATGGCGAGCGCGATGCTGGGCCACCGGCTGCGCTGCCTGCCGGTGGTCGACGCCCGCGGTGTGGCCGTGGGCGTGGTGAGCCGCTGCGACCTGCTGCGCGTGTTCACCCCGGACGACGACTTCCTCGCCGCCCGCGTCGACCGGCTGCTGACCGCCTACAGCCGTACCCGGCGCTGGACCGTGGACGTCCGGGACGGCCGGGTCGTGATCGCCGGGTTGTTCGACGACGAGGCCGAACTCCGCGTCGTCACCGCCCTGGTGCGCACGGTGCCCGGAGTGGCGGACATCGACCTGCGCCCGGTCCGCGCGCCGGTGGAAACCGGCTGAGGCCCGCCTCCGGGGAGTCGAAAGTCCCGGTCCCCACAGGACCGCCGCCACTGACCACCGCGCCCTCCCGCCGCGAGGCTTGGAGGGGAGACCCGAGGAGAAACCATGGACACCAAGATCGTCGTGGGTGTGGACGGATCCCCCGCCGGCCGGACCGCCTTGCGGTGGGCGGTCGAGGAAGCCAAGGTGCGTGGCTGCGAGGTCGAAGCGGTCCTCGCGTGGTGCGCCGATCACGGGATGGTCATCGGTCCGGTGTCGGCCACCGTCGCCGCCGGCGTGGACCCGGACGCGCTGCGCGAGGACAACCGCGCCGTGCTCGACGCGGCGATCGCGGAGACCGGCGCCGAGGTTCGGGCGGTGTTGGCCGAGGGCGACGCGCGGGACGTGCTGGTGAAGGCGTCCGAGGACGCGGCGCTGCTGGTGGTGGGCAGCAGGGGCGCGGGGCCGATCCGCGGGGCGTTGCTGGGTTCGGTCAGCTCCTACTGCGTGCACCACGCGCAGTGCCCCGTGGTCGTCATCCGCGAGCCGCGCCCCCGGCATGCCGAGCCCCGACCGGTCGTCACCCCCGGACCCCTGCTGTGACCGCCCTCGCCGACCGCGCGCTGCTGGCCGACGGGTCGGTGGTGCAGCTGCGCCGGCTCGGTCCCGCCGACGCCGACGCCCTGCTCGCCCTGCACCTGGGCCTGCCGCCGCACGACCGGTACCTGCGGTTCTTCGGCGCCTCGCCACGCGCGTTGACCGACTTCGTCGCCCGGCTCACGTCGCCGGACGAACACGGGCACGTCGCCCTCGGCGCGTTCGCCGGGGACGAGCTGGTCGGGGCGGCGAGTTACGTCCTGCTGGAGGGTCCGACGGCCGAGGTCGCGCTGGTGGTGGCGCACGACCGGCAATCGCACGGGGTCGGCACGCTGCTGCTCGAACACCTGATCTCCGCGGCGAAGTCCGAAGGTGTCCGCCGGCTCTCCGCCGACGTGCTCACCGCCAACTCGCGCATGCTGCGCGTGTTCACCGATCTCGGCCTGGTGGTCGAGTCCGGCGTGGACAGCGGAGTGGTGCACGTCGACCTGGGCCTGGAGTTCGACGAGCGCTACCTGGACGCGATCGCCGACCGGGAGCTGGCCGCCGACGTGGCGAGCCTGCGGGCGGTCCTGCGGCCGTCGTCGGTCGTGGTGGTCGGCGCGGGTCGCAAGCGGTCGTCGGTGGGCAACGCCGTGCTCTACAACCTGGTCTTCGGCGGCTACCCGGGCCGGAAGTACGCGGTCAACCCGCACACCGACCAGGTGCTCGGCGTCGCCTCCCGCTCCTCGGTGGCCGAGCTGCCCGAGGCGCCCGAGTTGGCGGTGGTGTGCGTGCCCGCCGACGCGGTGGTCGGGGTCGCCGAGGACTGTGGTCGGCGCGGCGTGAAGGCGCTGGTGGTCATCACCTCCGGTGTCGAGCCCGACCGCCTGGTGGAGGTCGTGCGGCGGTACGGCATGCGCCTGGTGGGGCCCAACTGCGTCGGCGTGGCCGGACCCGGCTTGAACGCCACGTTCACCCGCGGTCGCCTCACCGCGGGTGACGTCGGGGTGGTGACCCAGTCCGGTGGGGTGGCGATCGTCGCGGTCGAGCGGCTGCGGCGGTTGGGCCTGGGCACGTCGGAGCTGGTGTCCACCGGGGACAAGTTGGACGTCAGCGGGAACGACCTGCTGTTGTGGTGGGAACGCGACGAGCGGACCCGGGCGGTGGTGCTGTACCTGGAGTCGTTCGGGAACCCGCGGAAGTTCTCGCGGTTGGCCCGGCGGGTGGCGCGGCGCAAGCCGGTGCTGGCGATCCGGGCGGGGAGCAGCGAGGCCGGCCGGCGTGCCGCCGCCTCCCACACCGCTTCGACCGCGACCCCGGTCGTGACGCGGGAGGCGTTGTTCCGGCAGGCGGGCGTGATCGCGGTGGACGGTGTCGGCGAGATGGTCGACGTGCTGGCCGCGTTGCACGCCACCCCGTTGCCCGCCGGGCGGTCGGTGGCGGTGTTGGGCAACGCGGGCGGGTTGGGTGTGTTGGCCGCCGACGCCTGCGAGCGCCACGGGCTGGCCGTCGCCGGCCTGGGCCGCGGCACGGTGGAGTCGCTGGGGGAGTTGCTGCCCGGCACCGCGAGCCCGCGCAACCCGGTCGACACGACGGCGGTCGTGGACGACGCCACGTTCGCCCGCTGCCTGGACCTCCTGGCCGCCGACCCGGCGGTGGACGCGGTCATCGCGGTGACCGTGCCCACGGCGCTGGGCGACCCGGCGGGCGGGATCCACCGCACGGCGAAGCCGGTGCTCGCGGTGGGCGCCGACCTGGACGGTTCGGTGTCGCTGCGCGGCGACGGCATCGCCTGCTACGCGGAACCCGATCGTGCCGCCGCCGTGCTCGCCGCACTGGCCGAGCGGGCCGAGTGGCTGGACCGCTCCACACCCCGGCCGGTCGACCTGTCGGACGTGGACCTGGGCACCGCCCGCGCCGTGGTCGCCGACCACCTCATCGGCGAACCCGCTGGTGGGTGGCTCGACCCCGAACGAGTGGTGCGCCTGCTGGGCGCGTTCGGGCTGCCGGTGCTCGGCGGCGTCCTCGTCTCCGATGTCGGGTCCGCGGTGGCCGCACAGCGGTCCTTCGACGCACCGGTCGCCCTCAAGGCCGTGGCACGAGGGCTGCTGCACAAGAGCGAGGGCGGGGGCGTGGTGCTCGACCTGGCCGGCGAGGACGCGGTGGACCACGCCTTCGAGTCGCTGCGCGAGCGGTTCGGCGAGCGGCTGACCGGTGTGTTCGTGCAGCCCATGGCCGACCGGGGACGCGAGCTGCTCGTCGGCGTGGTGACCGACCCCCAGTTCGGCCCGCTCGTGGTGACCGGTCTGGGCGGCGTCGACACCGACCTGGTGGACGACCGCGCCGCCGCGCTCGCACCGCTGACCGAGGCCGACGCCGACGACCTGCTGCACGGCTTCCGCGCGGCGTCGAAGGTGTTCGCCGAGCACGACGCCTCGGTGGTGAGGGACGCGCTGCTGCGCGTCGGCCGGCTCGCCGAGCTGCTGCCCGAGGTCGCGGAGCTGGACCTCAACCCGTTGGTCCTCACCGGGGACCGGGCGCTGGTGGTCGACGCGCGCGTGCGCGTCGTGCCCGCCGTGCCGGTCGACCCGTTCCTGCGCAGGCTGCGCGACGCCGGGAGGTCGTCATGATCACGACGGCGGAGGTGGACGTGACGTACTCGGCCGGGGAGCAGTACGTGGTCCGGATCGGCCGGCACGTCGTCCCGACCGACCAACCCGTCGAAGACGGAGGGGGCGACCGGGCACCCGGCCCGGTCGACCTCCTGGTCGGCTCGATGGCCGCCTGCACCGCGTTCTACGCGGGCCGCTTCCTCGACCGCCACGGCTTGCCCCGCGCCGGCCTCGGGGTCACGGCCCGGTACCGGGTGGCGGCCGATCCGCACCGCCGCGTCGCCGAGGTGCGGTTGGACGTGCGGGTGCCCGCCGGGTTGTCCGCGCACGACCGGACCGCCCTGGTGGCGGTCCTGCAGCACTGCACCGTGCACAACACGCTCCGGCAGGGGCCGGAGATCGTCATCGACCTCGACGAGGCGGAGTCATGAGCACAGGTCCGATCGTCGTGGGGATCGACGGGACATCGGCCGCCGAGCGCGCGTTGCGGTGGGCGATGGTCGAGGCGACCCGCCACGACATCCCGCTGCACGTCGGGAGCGGAGCCGGGCCGTCGGCGCACGCGCCGGGCCCGGCGGTCGGGAAGATCGCGATCGCCCCTCCGCGGGTCCGCCGGCCGCCGGCGGGCACGCGGCGCGGCGACGCCGTCCGCGACGTGCCCGCCGGCGGTGTGGTCCCGGTCCGGGTGGATGCCACGGCTGCGCCGGCGCGCGTACCGCTCACCGCCGAGGGCATGGTCGTCGCGGCGGCGGCGGTCGTGATGGGCTCCTGGGTCGCCCTGGGAGGGGCCCTGGCGCTCGCGTACGTCGTGCTGAGGTCGGCGCACGCCGGTCCCCGGCGCCGACCGGGTGACATGGGGCGGGCCGCTGCCGGGCCCGGTTGGAGGAGATGGGCATGACCACCTATCCCGGTCGTGTGCGCGGAAGGTTGGATCCGGCGCTCAGTCGTTGGCTGTGGCTGGTGAAGTGGCTGCCGGCCATCCCGCACCTGCTCATCGTCGGCGTGTTCCTCGGCGGTGGCGGCTACGTCGCGTTCCGGGCCGGGGAGTGGGCGTTCAGCCCGTCCGGTGGGCTGGTCGGTCTGCTCGTGCTGATCGCGGGCGTGGTGCTGCTGGTCACCGGCCGTTATCCGCGGGGCGTGTTGGACTTCGTGCTGGGCATGGACTGCGCGACCCGGCGACTGGACCGCCGTGGTGATGAACCCGGACGGCTCGCGGGGCGTCGCGACATCCGTCCTGGCGACGGCGACGTTGCCCGCGCTCGCCCCGGCCGGGTGGGCGTTGCCGGGCGTCGGCGTGGTGGTGCTGGTGCTCGGCGGCGGGCTGGTGCTCTTCGCCGTCACCCGACCCTTGCCGACCACGACCGAAGGAGAGATCGATGCGTGAATCGGATGTGGCCTCGCTGATGACCCGCGTGGTGGTCGGCGCCCGGCCGGGAACCCAGGCCCACGGCGTGACCCCGGCCGACGTGATGACCATCCCGGTCGCCACCATCGGCCCGGACGAGCCCGCGAGCGCCGCCGCGCGCGAACTGGCCGCCCGGAACGTGCGCCGGCTGTTCGTCGTGGACACCGGCGGCAGGCTGGTCGGTGTCCTCGCGCGCCGCGATTTGCTGCGGGTCTTCCTGCGCACGGACGAGGAGTTGCGCCGGGAGGTGGCCGACCGGGTGGTGCGCCGGGCGCTGTGGCTGGATCCCGCGGCGGTGACCGTCGAGGTCGCGTGGTCACGCTGCGCGGGCACGTCGAGCGGCGCAGCGAGGTCGACATCGCGGTCCGGCTGACCCGCGCGATGCCGGGCGTGGTCCAGGTGACCGACGACCTGTCCTACGACTGGGACGACGACACCGGCCACCGGGTCGGGTGACGGGATGACCGCCCCGACGGAACTCCCCGGCCGCGGCCCGACCACGGTCGGACGACCCACGACCGGCGTCCTCCCGCACCGGCGTGCCGGGGTGGAGGAGGACTCGTGGACGCGGACGCCGGACACCGACCAGGAGGCGTTGTGAACGGGACAGTGGTGGTAGGGGTCGACGGGTCGGACTCGGCGCTCGACGCCGTGCGGTGGGCGGCGGAGCGGGCGCGGACCGGCGGGGCGCGGCTGCGCCTGGTCCACGCCGAGATGCCGCTGGTGGGCGAGGTCGCCGAACTCGACGGGCGAACCCGCGTCGCCCTGCACGACCAGGCGTCGCAATGGGTGCGGGAGGCCGCCGACGCCGCCCGGGACGTCGACCCCGACGTGCGGCTCGACGTGCGCCTGCAAGTCGCCGACCCCGTGCCGCTGCTGCTGGCGGAGTCGATCGACGCCGATCTCCTGGTGCTCGGGTCGCGCGGACTGGGAGGGTTCACGTCGCTGCTGCTGGGTTCGACGGCGATAGCGGTGACCGACCACGGCGGTTGCCCGGTGGTGGTGGTCCGCGGATCGGGTGGGACCGGACCGGTCGTGTGCGGGGTGGAGGAGGAGAACCCCGCCGTGCTCGACCGTGCCTTCGAGGAGGCGTCGGCTCGCGGCGTGCCGCTGGTCGCGGTGCGCGCCTGGCACGCGCCACCCGGTCCGTTGGCCCATGCGGCGGGCGTCGACCTGGCGGAACGCGACGCGCAGGAGGGCCGCAAGCTCGCCCGACACCTGGGGCCGTGGCGCGAGGAGTACCCGGACGTCGCCGTGGAACCGGTGGTCGCCCGGGGCAACGCGGCCCGGGCGCTGGTCGAGCGTGCCGGGGACGCCGCGCTGCTCGTCGTCGGCTGCCACGGCCGCGGCACGCTGTCCGGATTGCTGCCGGGCTCCACCACGCACGCGCTGCTGCACCACGCGCCGTGCCCCGTGCTAGTGGTCCGGGCGACGGGGAGGGAGGAGCGGTGATGCGGCGACCGCCTTCCTGGCGCGGGAGCGCCTGGCGCCGGCCGGTCGGCCGCTGTGGGCGTTCAGCCGGGCGAACCACGGGACCGGCGGACCCGTCCGGTCGGTCGGCCACGCCGCGTCGTCGACCCCGTCCGGGCACGTGGTGCCGGCCCTGCCGACCGCGTGAACCCCGGCTCCGTCGAACCGGATGTCAGGGTCGAAGGTCCCGACCGGGTCGGGGACCGCGTGCCCTGGGGCTGGATGGTTCCGGCGGCAGCCTTGATCGCAGCACCCCGACACAGGCAGGAGACGCGAGATGTCGCGGTCCGGTCCGATCGACCTCGACCTGGTCGACGCCTATTGGCGCGCCGCGAACTACCTGTCGGCAGGTCAGATCTACCTGCTCGACAACCCCCTGCTCACCGACCCGCTCACCCCGGAGCACATCCCGTCCTCGCCCGGCACCACGTCGAGCGGTGGGACGGCACGCCCGACCTCGACCTGCCGCCCGTGGACGCCGTGGGCCACCGCGTCGTCCACGGCGGCACCCGCTTCACCGAGCCGACCGTGCTGGACGATCCGGCGCGGCGCGGAGTCGAGGAGCTGACCGAACTCGCCCCGCTGCACCGGCCCCGCGCGCCGGCCGGGATCGACGCGGCGGTGAAGCTGCGTGCCGCACGTGGCCTGCTTCGACACCGCCTTCCACCACACCCTGCCCGCCGCCGCGTCCACCCACCCGCTGCCGGGGGAGTGGCGGGAGCGCTGGGACCTGCGCCGCTACGGCTTCCACGGCCTGTCCCACTCCTACGCCTCGCGTCGGGCGGTGCGGCCGGCGGGCGGCGGGAGGCGCGTGGTGACCTGCCACCTCGGCGCGGGCTGTTCCCTGGCCGCCGTGCACGACGGCCGCTCGGTCGACACCACCGTGGGGTTCACCCCGATGGGCGGCGTGCCGATGGCCACCCGCCCCGGTGACCTGGACCCCGGCCTCGACGTGCTGGTCTTCACCGGCGTTGTTGGTGAGCACGACGCGGAATTGCGCGCCCGCGTGGTCGAGGGCCTGGCGTTCCTCGGCGTGACCGTGGACGACGACGCCGACCTCGCCGCCTCGGGTGACGCCGCGATCGGGGCCGGGGTGTGGGTGGTCACCGCGCGCGAGGACGTCGAGATCGCGGCCGGCGCCAGGAGTGCCCTGGCGGTGCGGTGACCGGGAGCGGAAGGTCCGCCGCCTCCCTCGGCGCAGTTGCACTGTTGTAGAGTTGAAGAAGTTTTCAATTCCACACGTCACTGGAGTCCGTCGTGCCCCTTCCGCTGCACCAGGCCAAGGCGGAGTTCTTCCGGATGCTCGGGCACCCCGTGCGGATCAGGGTGCTCGAACTGCTCCAGGACGGTCCCAAGCCGGTGCGCGACCTGCTGGCGGACATCGGGATCGAGGCGTCGAGCCTGTCGGCCCAGCTGGCGGTGCTGCGCCGCTCGGGGATCGTCACGGCGACCCGCGACGGCACGACCGTGGTGTACGCGCTGACCACCGACGACCTGGCCGAGCTGCTGCGCGTGGCGCGACGGGTCCTTACCGGGCTGCTGGCCGGGCAGAACGAGCTGCTGGCGATGTTGCGCGAGGAGGAGCGGGCGTGACGACGTTCCTGCCGGCCCGGTCGGACTGGGTCGGCGCGACCCGGCGCGACCTGCTCGCCGGGGTGACGGTGGCGATCGTGGCCCTGCCGCTGGCCCTCGGGTTCGGTGTCGCCTCCGGCCTGGGCGCGGCCTCCGGCCTGATCACGGCCGTCGTCGCCGGCGCGCTGGCCGCGGTGTTCGGCGGCTCCAGCCTCCAGGTGTCCGGGCCCACCGGCGCGATGACCGTGGTCCTGGTGCCGATCGTCGCGCGTCACGGCGTGGACGGCGTGCTGACCGTCGGCCTGCTCGCGGGCGTCCTGCTGGTGGTGCTCGCGGTGGCCCGTGCGGGCCGCTACATGCGGTACGTGCCCGTGCCGGTCGTGGAGGGCTTCACGATCGGCATCGCGGCGGTGATCGCGTTGCAGCAGGTGCCCGCGGCCCTGGGGGTGTCCACGCCCGACGAGGAGCACGTGGTGCTCGCCGCGGTCGCCGCGTTCACCGACTTCGTCGCCGCGCCGCGCTGGGAGGCCGTCGCCTTGGCGGGCGGAGTCGCCCTGGTGATGCTGGTCGGCGCCAGGTGGCGGCCCGGCGTGCCGTTCTCCCTGCCCGCGGTCGTCGTGGCGACCCTCGTCACGCAGTGGGCGGCGCTGCCCGTGGCCACGATCGGGGCGCTGCCGACGGCCCTGCCCGCACCGTCGCTGGGGTTCCTGGACCTCGGCGCGCTGTGGTCGCTGCTGCCGTCGGCGGTGGCGGTGGCCGCGCTCGCCGCCCTGGAGAGCCTGCTCTCGGCCGCGGTCGCCGACGGGATGAGCGTCAACCAGCGCCACGACCCCGACCGGGAGCTGTTCGGCCAGGGCCTGGCCAACCTCGTCGCGCCGCTGTTCGGCGGCGTGCCCGCCACCGCGGCCATCGCGCGCACGGCGGTCAACGTCCGCTCCGGCGCGACCTCCCGGCTCGCCGCCCTCACCCACGCCGTCGTGCTGCTGTTGATCGTCATGGTCGCCGCGCCGTGGGTGGCCGGCGTCCCGCTCGCGGTGCTCGCCGGCGTGCTGCTGGCCACGGCGGTCCGGATGGTCGAGGTCGGCTCGGTGCGCGCCCTGGCCCGCGCCGGCCGCCCCGACTTCGCGGTGCTGGCGCTGACCGCCGTGGCGACGCTCGCGCTGGACCTCGTCACCGCCGTCATCGTCGGCCTCGTGCTCGCCGGTGTGTTCGCCCTGCGCGCGGTGTCGCGGACCGCGCGCCTGCAGGAGGTGCCCCTGGAACCCGGCGACCACCGCGAGGAGGAACGGGCGCTGCTCGCACAGCACATCGTCGCCTACCGCCTCGACGGCCCGCTGCTGTTCGCCGCCGCCCACCGCTTCCTGCTGGAGCTGACCGAGATCGCCCCGGTGGCGGTGGTGATCCTGCGCATGTCCCGGCTGTCCGCCGTGGACGCCACCGGCGCGCAGGTCCTGCGCGACGCCGTGCGCCGCCTGGAACACCGGGGCATCACCGTCCTGGTTTCCGGCGTGCGCGACGAACACCGGCGCGCGCTGGACGCGCTGGACCTGCCCGTGTTCGACCACACACCCGACGCCATCGACCACGCCCGCACCCTCCTGCGCGAGCGCGACCTGCTGCCCTGATCGTCCCCGGTGGCTCACGCGGGAACCGCGGGCGTGGTCCGGTCGGAAGCCCGGACCGGGCTCACGCCGTGGTCGGCCGGTGCGGTCGGCGATCGGCGGTCACCGCGTCAGCACCACCTTCAACGCGCCGGTCTCTCCTGCCCGCGCGAACACGTCGTAGGCGAGGTCCATCTCGTCCAGCGCGAAGTGGTGGGTGGCGAACCGGGCCGCGTCGAGCCGCCCGCCGGCCAGCATCGTCAGCAGCGTGGGGGTGGTGACCGTGTCGACCAGGCCGGTGGTGATGGTGGCGTTGCGGATCCACAGGTGTTCCAGGTGCAGGGTGGCGGGTTTGCCGTGCACGCCGACGTTCGCGACCCGTCCGCCGGGGCGGATGAGCCGGGTGCACAGCTCGAAGGTCTCGGGCACGCCCACCGCCTCGATCGCGACGTCCGCGCCCATCCCCCCGGTCAACTCGAAGACGACCCGCTCGACGTCCTCGGCCGCGTTCACGGTGACGTCCGCGCCGAACTGCTTGGCCGCGTCGAGTCGTGTCGGCGCGAGGTCGACCGCGACCACGAGGCCGGGGCTGAACAGCTTCGCCGTCTCCACCGCGGCCAGCCCGATCGGGCCCGCGCCGACCACCGCCACGACCTGACCGGGTCGGACCCCGCCGTTGAGCACGCCGACCTCGTAGGCGGTGGGCAGGATGTCCGACAGCATGACCGCCGCTCCGTCCGGCACCGTCTCGGGCAGCCGGTGGGTCGAGGTGTCGGCGAACGGCACCCGCACGTACTCCGCGTGCGTGCCGTCCACGGTGTGGCCGAGGATCCAGCCGCCACCGCCGAGGCACTGCCCGTACACCCCGGTCCGGCAGTACGAGCACCGCCCGCACGCGCTGATGCACGACACCAGCACCCGGTCGCCCGGCTTGATCGCGGTGACCGCCGCCCCGACCCGCTCCACCACGCCCACACCCTCGTGGCCCAGCACCCGGCCGGGCTCCACCTCGGGCACGTCGCCCTTGAGGATGTGCAGGTCCGTGCCGCAGATCGTGGCCGCCGTGATCCGCACGACCGCGTCGGTCGGCTCCACCGGTTCCGGGTCGGGCACGTCCTCCCACGCCCGTCGGCCGGGGCCGTGGAAAACCATCGCCTTCATCGCGTCCTCCTTGCCTGGTGTTCAACCTCAACCGTGCTTCGCCGGTCGGGCAGGAGGCAGTGCCATAGGTCCCGAGCGGCCGGGGCGCGAGGTGGCCCCGGCACGGGACCTGTGGCGCCGCGCCCGTGTTCGGCGAGCCGGGAGGCCCGTGCCCGTGTGCCGATCGCCGATTTGATGCGCTGGACGCCGTCCGGGACGACGCGGTGGTGGTCGCCCGCGGGCCGCCGACGACCGGGGGAGAATCTTCCGTCGCCCGGTCAGGGGGTGTGGCTCGCGGCGGTCGGTTCCAGCAGGAGGTCGTGGACGGGGCGGCGAGGGCTTGCGGGGACCGGGGAGCCGTAGCCGATGCGCAGCACGGTCTGAGGCTCCAGTGAGCCGCCCAGGGCGCGACGCAGCTCCTCGCGGACGGGTCGGACTTCGATGGCCTGGGACAGGAACGAGGCGGACAGGCCGAGGGTGGTGGCGGTGAGCAGCACGCGTTGCAGCGCCTGTCCGGCCTGGAGTTCGGCGAGGGGGCCCTTGTAGTACGAGCACAGCACGACGACGAGCGGGTCCGATTCGTAGTCCTTGCCGGGTGGGCGTTGTCTGGCCTGGAAGTCGCGCAACGCCCACTCGTCCTGGGGTTCGGGTCGTACGCCGGCCGAGGTGGTCGGGATGCCGTCGTCGGTCCGCGTGCCGGTCCACTCGGCCAGTTCGGTGCGCACGTCGGCGTTCCCGGACTGGACGTGGTGGGCCGTGGCCACGAGCCGTTGCAGGCGGGCGCGTTCGTCGCGGTCCGTGACGACGTGCAGCCAGGACCGCTCCCGTTCGGCGGCGCGCACCAGCGCGTGGCGGTGCCGGACCGGCACCGGGACGTCCCGGAACGGCTTGCGGTTGGTCCGCCGGGCCGGGACGGCCTTGGCCAGTTCGCGGGTCTCGGCGTCGAGGACGTCGTGCCCACCGCGGCGGATCGTGGCCAGCGCGCCCGGCGCGTCGGCTCCCGGCATCAGGGTCACGAGCGGGCGGACGCCGTGCCGGCGCAGGGCCAGGCGGAGGTTGTAGAGGGCCGCGCCGCAGGACAGCCGCAGCTCCCGGTGCTCCGGGTCGGTGGCGGGCAGCACGCGCGCGGCGTCGGGGTGCAGTTCGATGCGGTCGGGGGCGAGCCGGAACCGCCAGGGCTGGGTGTTGTGCAGCGACGGCGCCAACGTCGCCGCGGTGAGCATGTCGGTCACCACGTCGACCGCCAGCCCGAACACCTCGGTCACCTCGGTCATGTCCCTGCCCGTTCACCCGGTCGTGCCGTCGACTCCACTGTGCGGCACGGGAAGCCGGGTCCACACGGGCGAAGGTCCCGACCGACCAGGGCCGGTTGGACTTGGCGTCGGCGTCGGGTGGTGGAACGCTGTCGGTGTGTCCGGCGCCGAGGACGGGGATGAGCCGCGCCGCCTGCTCGGCGGCCTGCGGATGGACGAGCTGCTCGACGAGATGCGCGAGCGGTTGACCGAGATCGGTTCCACCCGGGACAAGATGCAGGGTCTGCTGGACGCCGTGTTGGCGGTGGGCGCCGGGTTGGAGTTGGACTCGACGTTGCAGCGGATCGTGCAGGCGGCGGTGGGGCTGGTCGGGGCGCGGTACGGGGCGTTGGGCGTGTTGGGCGGTCGGGAAGACCTGTCGGAGTTCGTCTACGTCGGCATCGACCCGGAGACCCGTTCGCACATGGGGCATTTGCCGCAGGGCAAGGGACTGCTCGGCCTGTTGATCGCCGATCCGCGGGCGATCCGGCTGCACGACCTGGCGCAGCACCCGGCGTCGGTGGGCTTCCCGGCCAACCACCCGCCGATGCACAGCTTCCTGGGTGTGCCGGTGCGGGTGCGTGACGAGGTGTTCGGCAACCTCTACATGACGGAGAAGGTCGACGGGTCGGATTTCAGCGCCGATGACGAGGTGGTGCTGACCGCGCTGGCCGCGGCGGCGGGTGTGGCGGTGGAGAACGCGCGCCTGTTCGAGCGGTCGCGGATGCGCGAGCGGTGGCTGGAGGCGACCGCCGAGATCAATTCGGTGTTGCTGGGCGGCGCGTCGCCGGAGGACGCTCTGCGGTTGATCGCCCAGCGGACGTGCGAGTTGCCGGCGGCGTCCATGTCGTTGATCGTGCTGGTGGAGGACTCCGACGTGCGGCGGCTGCGGTTGGCCGCGGGTGCGGGCGGCCAGGTCGAGGGCCGGGTGGGCGGCGCGTTCGCCGGGGCCGGGACGGTGGTGGAGGAGGTGTTGTCCACCGCCACGCCGATGCTGGTCGAAGACCTGGGCGGGCGGTTGGGCGACCTCCCCGTCGAAGTGGGTCCGGGGGTCGTGGTGCCGTTGCGCGCGGGCTCCGCCGTGACGGGTGTGCTGCTGGTGGGCCGTGAGAAGGGTGGGGCCCGGTTCGGCGCGGAGCAGGTGCCGTTGCTGGCGTCGTTCGCCGACCAGGCGGCGGTGGCGTTGGAGTTCGCCGAGAACCAGCGGGCCCGCCGGTTGGTGGACGTGCTGGAGGACCGCGACCGGATCGCGCGGGACCTGCACGACCACGTCATCCAGCGGCTGTTCGCCACCGGGATGGGTTTGCAGGGCGCGTTGGGCGCGATCCGCGAGCCGCAGGCGCGGGAACGGGTGCGCAAGGCGGTGCACCAGCTGGACGAGACCGTGCTGGAGATCCGCACGTCGATCTTCGACCTGCAGGCGGGCGACGAGCTGCCGGGGCTGCGGCGGCGGCTGCTGGACCTGGTCTCCGAGCTGACCGAGCACGCGCCCGTGACGCCGACCGTGCGGATGAGCGGGACGGTGGACAACTCGGTTCCTGACGACGTGGGCGAGCACGCCGAGGCGGTGGTGCGGGAGGCGGTGACCAACGCCGTGAGGCACGCCCGGGCCAAGGAACTCGTCCTCACCGTGGAGGCGGGCGACGAACTGACCATCACGGTGGTGGACGACGGCGTCGGCATGCCGCCCGCGGTCGCCCGCAGCGGGCTGCGCAACCTCGAACAGCGTGCCGTCGCGTTGGGCGGCACGTGCTCGGTGACCGGTGAGCCTGCCGGCGGCACCCGCCTGACCTGGCAGGTTCCCCTGGTGTGAGGCCCGGCAGGCGCGCCGTGCCCCCGGGCGCGCACGGCTGCTCAACGCACGGCGGGCACCCGGTCGGTCGCGGTCGGCTGCCGCGGGATCAGCCCGGCGGGGTAGCGGTGCGCGACGAGCACGAGACAGGGGGCGTGGTGGAGCGCCGTGCGGGTGACCGGACCCCGTCCCGCCAGGACGAGCAGGTCGGTGTCGTCGTACCGGCCGAGCGCCTCGTGCGGGTGCATCCTGGCCAACAACGACGTGTGGCGCGTGCCGTCCAGCACCTGGTCGGCGTGGACCAGGGGCCACTCGGGGTCGTCGGCCCGCACCGGCAGCGGGGGCGTGGCGTGCAGGATCCGCAGCGCCGCCCGGTGGCGTCGCGCCTGGTCGACGGCGCGGGCCAGGGCCAGGTCGTCGTCGGCCGGGTCGCCCGACAGCAGCGCGGTCACCCTGTGGTGGGCACGCCGCAGCGCCTCCGCGGTGCCGCGGACCACGGCGACGTCGCACGCGGCGTGGTCGGCCAGCGGCAGCACCAGCCGTCCGAGCCCGAACGACGTGCCGTTGGCGCCGCGGTGGGGGACCACGAGCAGACCCGCCCGGTGGCTGACCCGCAGCAGGTCACCGACCGGGTCCTCGGCGACAGGGCGCACCTCCAGCGGCGCGGCGGTCCGCTCCGCGTGCTCGGCCGCCCACCGCACGGCGGCCCGCCCCCACGGGGAATCGTCCCCCGCCACGACGATGGGCGGGGATGTCGCGGTGAGGCGCCGTTCGTCCATGCCTCCACCATCACCCGGCCGGCGCGCTGGCGACGCAGCCGTTGGTCCCTGTCCGATGAGGTCCTAGGACCACTGTTCGCGGCCGGCCGGGTGCCTACCGTCGGGAGGGCGGTCGAGTGGGCCGCCGAGGAAGCGGCACGGCACCACGTGCCGCTCGAAATCCTGCACACCTACGTGACCACGCGCCCTGCCCGGTGGCGGTGGTCCGAGCGGCGCCGTCGCGGCCGGAGCACGACGCGTCGGAGGTCGCCCGCTACCGGGAGATGTTCGACCAGACCCGGAAATCCTGCGCCAGGGAACGTGGTGAAAGGGCAGCCGTTCGAACGGTCGGAACGGCGCCTGCGTCGAGGTCGCCCTGACCGGCGAGCAGGCGTTCATCCGCGACTCGAAGAACCCGGCGGGGGCACTGCCGGCCTTCGGTGCCGACAGCGCCGCATCGTTCATCGACCAGGTCAAGGCCGGTCGTTTCGACGCATGAGCACGTCACGGTGCGGGACCACCGGAACGCGGGAGGAAGGGACGATGACCGGCCCGTTGTCGCCGGGACCGGGAGTCCCGGGGTGGTCACCGCAGGGAGCCGAAGTGCTCACCGGGTGGCACAAGTCCACGTACAGCGATCCCGACCAGTCGTGCGTCGAGGTCGGCGGAAGTGTCGAGAGATCGCTGGTCGGGGTGTGTGACACGAAGAACCGCACGGCCGGTGCGCTGGTCTTCTCGACCGCGCGTGGCGGGCGTTCACCTCGGATGCCGTCGACAACCGCTTCACCGCGTGAACCCGGTCCGGTGCACGGCCCGTGCGATGTCCGGGCCGTGCGCCGGGCGGGGCGGGTCAGTGGTCGCGGAGGAGGTGGAGGTAGCCGCGGTTGATCGGTTGGCCCAGTGCGACGTCAAGGTTCCACCCGGTGCCCTGAACCGACGCGATCGGACACAGACTGCCGGGCCGTAGGCGACCACAGCTTCTCCGTCGCCGGGTTGGCGAAGGGCTGGGACGCCGTCGTGCAGGCCCCTTGTCCCGCAGGCGTACCGGCAGCCTGGCCGGCGCAGTCGTGTGAACTGCGAGCGGCCCGAGCCGCCGGCCCGCCGGCGCATCAGACGAGTTGGCCGGCGAGCCGCCGGTACAGAGGGCTGGTGCTCAGCAGTTCCTCGTGCCGCCCGGTCGCGACCACGCGTCCCCGGTCGAGTACCGCGATCTGCTCGACGTCGCGCACGGTGGACAGGCGGTGGGCGATCACCACGACGGTGGAACGCCTGGCGACCCGGCGCACGGTGGCGGTCAGCATCGCCTCGTTCTCGGCGTCCATCTGCGCGGTCGGCTCGTCGAGCAACAGCAGTTCGGGGCGGCACAGCAGCGCGCGGGCGATGGCGACGCGTTGTCGCTCGCCGCCGGACAGCCGCACGCCCCGTTCGCCCACCTCGGAGTCCAGCCCTTCGGGCAGCCGCTCGACCAGGTCGGTGAGGTTGGTCGTCCGCAGCACCCGCCACAGCTCGGCCTCGTCCGTGTCCGGCGCGGCGTAGCAGAGGTTGGCACGCAGCGAGCCCCACAGGACGGGCGCTTCCTGCTCGACGTAACCGATCCGGGCCCGCAGCTCGTGGGGGCGGATGCCGCGCAGGTCGCGCCCGTCGAGGGAGATGGTGCCGGAGTCCGGGTCGTAGAATCGTTCGACCAGTGCGAACAGCGTCGACTTGCCCGTGCCGGACGGCCCCACCAGGGCGGTCCTGGAGTACGCCGGCACGGTCAGCGACACCTCCCGCAGCACCGGCCGGTCCTCGGTGTACCCGAACGACACGTCGCTGATCACCAGTTCGGCGGCGCGGGAGGCGGTCGGGTTCGGCGCGGGCGGGCCGTCGTCGGGTTCGCGGGGAAGGTCGAGGACCTCGTGGACCCTGTGCAGGGCGCCCAGGCCGCGCTGCACCGACGCCGCCGCCTGGAGGACCGAGACCAACGGCGCGACCAGCATCGTCAGGTACAGCAGGAACGCGACCAGCTCGCCGAGGGCCAGGGTGCCGCCGGCGACCCTGGCACCCCCGACGCCCAGCACGAGCAGGAACGACCCGTGGGCCGCCGCGGACATGACGGGCGAGACCACCGAGTCCAGTTTCGCCGTGCGGATCCCGGCCCGGTAGGCGGCCTCCGCCCGTGCCTGGATACCGGCCGACTCCCGGCCACGGGCACGGCTGGCCAGCACCGTGCGGATCGCGCCGAGCGCGCGGTCCAGGTCGGCGGTCATCTCGCCGACCCGGTCCTGCGCCTCCTCGGCGGCGGCGCGGATGCCCGACAGCGCCATCCCGACCAGGGTGGCCGCCACCGCCACCACGCCCAGGACGAGCAGGAACATCGCCGGGTCGATCAGGACCATCATGAGCACCGAGCCGGCCAGGCCCACCGCGCCGACCAGCGCCTCGACCACCCCGGAGGACACGACCTCGCGCAGCAGCGCGGTGTCCGTCCCGGCCCGGGCCAGCAGATCGCCCGTCCGCAGCCGGTCGTGCTCGCGCAGGGGCAGGTGGAGCAGGTGGGCGATGAGTCGTCGCCGCAGGTCCAGGACGACGCCCTCGCCGCTGCGCTGGAGGAGGTAGCCCTGCACACCACCGAGGACCGCGCTGCCGAGGAACAGGCCGGCCAGCGCCAGGACGACCCCGGTGGTCGCGCCGCCGAGGTCGTCGATCACCCGCATGACCAGCAGCGGCTGCGCCAGCGACGCGCCGGCGCCGAGCAGCCCGAGCACCAGCGCCGCGAGCAGCCAGGAGCGCTGGGGGCGCAGGTGGCGCAGCAGGGCGCGCAGGCCGTGACCCGCCGGGGGAGGCGCGGTGGGCGCCGGGGAGGGTTGCAGGGCCTCCGCCGCGTCGACCTGGCGCGTGGTCACGAACCGTCACCCCGGGCGCTGGTCGAGTCCAACCGGGCGGCCCGAGCGGGGTGCCCGACGACGGCGACCCGTTGGAGCACCCGGTATCCCATGGTGACGTCGTCGTAGTCGTTGAGCACCGTGCCGTGCAGCTCGGTCCAGGCGTGGAAGCGGTCGGCGGAGGAAACGCCGGCGATCACCCTGCCGATGCACAGCTCCGCCGGGAGTCCCAACGTGGACAGGTAGGCCAGCAGCGCGAGGGAGCGCGGCATGCAGTCGGCGCGCGGCGCCAGGGCGCGGACCACGAGCTGGCACCAGAAGACGTGCCGCCCTGCGAGCCGGACGGCGGTGTCCGGGGGCAGCGACCCGAAGCCGGTCGGTCGGGGCCGCAGCGCACGGAGGTGGCGTTGCGTCGCCGACCAGCCTTGCCTGCGGTAGGTCCGCAGGGCCCACGCGGTGCGTGCCGCCGCGTGCACCCGGTGCCGCAGGGGCACCCGCGGTGGCCGTGCGGCGGCGTCCGCGTCGGCCACGAACAGCTCCCAGTCGACCCCGCTCACCGGTCGCCCCTCGGCGCGGAAGTCACCAGCGCGCGTTGTTCGAGCTGGTCGATCAGCGAGCCGACGCCGGCCCGGACGGTGGCGTCGGTGGCGTCGACGTGGTCGAGCAGGTGGTCGACCACCTCGTCCATCGAGCCGAACCGCAGCGCCGCCCGGAGCATGAGCGTGCCGACCGCGTTCAACCCCAGGTACACGCTCTCGCGGGTGTCGAGGATGACGCCGGCGTCGTCGGTCTCGTCGAACACGACGTGGTCAGCCAATCGCACGAGTGGCAACGTTCTGCCCTTTCTCGGAGGCGGTCTTCCGCGGCGCGTCGTGGCCGCGCAGGAACAGTTCGGTCAGGGCGGAGTTGAGCAGGACCCTGGCGTTGCGGTGCCGGCGGTGGGGGTCCGCAAGCACCTCGGGGACCCGGCGGGGGTCCACGATCCCCCGCCGCACCAAGTGGGAGTCGGGGCCGCCGAGGAGCTCCAGGAACACCCCGGGGCGCGTGGAGGTGTACGCCTTGGGCACGCAGTCCAGCCACACCCGCCCGGTGCGCCGCCACACCGGCGCGGGCAGCCGGGTGGACAGCATGAGCCGCAGCACGGGCTTGCTGATCAGGCGACCGCGGTAGGGCAGGAGCCGGTAGGCGTCGGGCATGCGGTTGGCCAGCCGCTGGATGTCCCGGTTGCCCAGGGGGTTGCACATCACGATGCTGCGGGGCCGCCACACCACGAGGTTCGCGCACATGTCCTTGACGTCGAAGGCCGGCGCCGGGGCGGGTCGGTCGTCCGCCGGTGGCAGGAAGTCCGCGGCCTCCCGGTGCACGCCGCCGGACGAGCCGTCGTTGAGCAGCGAGGTCGACTTCCTGAGGCTGTCGAGCAGGCGGGGCAGTTCCCAGTGCGAGGACACCAGTCCTGCGCCGAGCACGGCCTTCTCCCGCAGGCGCAGGTCGCCGAACAGGACGTCGCGTGGCCCGTAGGTCAGCGGCCCGAACCGCAGGTCGCCGTCCCGGCCCCAGACCAGGCGCGTGATGCCGTCCTGCCGGACCCGGTCGGCGAGCTGCTCCAGCCAGCGGACGCCGTAGTTGAGGTACGGGTGGGGCAGGCGCCCGGTGGGCAGGAAGTCGTCCAGGTAGTCGGTGCGCAGCAGCACCAGCGGCACCGACAGGTGCTCGCAGACCATCCGGGCGTACGCCGACTCGTCGGCCAGCGGGTCGTCCAGCAGCACGTGGTAGACCACGACGTCCACGCCGGCCTCGACGAAGGCGGTCAGCACGGCGGCCGAGTCCAGCCCGCCGCTGAGCATCAGGCCGACCCGGCCGACGCCGACGTAGGACCGGGCCTCGCGCAGCAGGAGGTCGTAGGCGAGTTCCGCGTACTCCGGCAACGTGGTGCGCCGGGGCAGCGGCAGCGGGGGCACCTCGTCGAACCGCGCGGCGGTCGTGCGGTGCTCGTCGACCACGACCACCTCACCGGGCTCGACCGCGGTCAGGCCGTCGTAGATGAACACGTCGTCCCCGTGACAGCACCGCAGCAGCGACTCGTCGTCGAACTCCCGTGCACCGGGGTCGAGCAGGTCGGTGGGGTCGGTCGACCACCGGACGGAGCGGTGGTCCCGCCGGTACAGCAGCGCTTCGGTGCTCTCGGCGTTGCGGAACAGGAACACCTTCCGGGGGGTCACCAGGCAGCCGCACAGCTCGCCGGGCACGTCGGCCAGCTCGGCGTGGCGGCCCTGCTCCAGCGCCACCGCGATGCGCCGAGCCCACGCGTCGGTGACCGGCCCCTTCACCGGTCCTGACAGCAGGAGGTAGCTGTCCTCGGCCACCCGGATCGGCTCCTGCGGCGCACCGGGGCGGCTGCGCTGCACCGCGTCGACCTCGGCGGTGCCGAACACCAGGCTGCCGGAGCAGCCGAGGTGGTCGGCGATCAGTGGAGAACCCACACCCATGTCCTTCCCGTGCGAGGTGGTGTCGGCTGCGGCTCGCCGCCACCCCGTTCGCGGGGTGGCGGCGAGCACCCGGGTCAGGTCAGACGATCCGCCTGTGGGTGGTCAGCGGGTTGTCCCACGTGAATCCGTCCCTCAGCCAGCCGGTGAGCTCCTCGACGGACCCCAGCGTCGTGATGGTGGGTTCCTCGTAGGTGTACTTCGTGATCTTCACGGTTCCCTGCCTTCCGCGTCTGTCGTCCCGCTGATGCCGGGACGTGTGGACTGGGCAACCGGGAGCCTGGGGCACAGCGCTTCGACGAAGCTTTGACGCGCCTTTCGCGATGCTTGAGCGGGCCGGCCGTCCAGGCTCGACGGGCCTCACGGCGGAGGTCGAAGGGGCGCGCGGCAGGGGCGCGAACAGGCGAAGACACGCGGGGGCGCGTGGAAAGAGCGCGGGACGCGACGAGGGCACGCGGCGCGGGACGCGAAGCAGCGCGCAGGGCAAGGGAACGCGGCGGAGGGGAGGAGCCCGAGCGGGCCGATCGGCTCAGGAGCCGTGTTCCGCCAGGTGCCCCCGGACGCGGGCGACGTCGGCGGCGCGCCGCTGGGCCCGGTAGAGGTCCACGGCCTGCGTCCAGGCACGCCGGGCCTCGGCGTGGTGGCCCAGGGCGGCGTGGGTCTGGCCGAGCCGGTCGAGCGTGTCGGCTTCCTGGTAGGTGTTGCCCACGCGCCGGAACAGCGCCAGGGTGCGGCGGTAGTGGCGCAGCGCGTCGGCGTACCGGCCGGTCTGGTGGGCGATGTAGCCGAGGCTGTCCCCGGTGGCCGCTTCGCCGTCGACGTCCCGCTGCCGACGGTTGAGCGCCAATGCCTGCTCGCACAACGCGCGCGCGTTGGCGTGGTCGCCCAGCTGGGCGTGGTGCCAGCCCGCCTGGTTTAGCGCGCGGGCCTCGCCCACCGGGTCGGCGAGCAGCCGGTACAGGCGGAGCGCGTGGGTGGCGTGCGCCAACGCGGCGCGGTGGTCGCCCTGGAGCTCGTACGTCCACGCGAGCGAGTGGTGGGTGTGGGCTTGGCTCCGCACGTCCCCGGAGCGCTCGGCCAGGGCGAGCGCCCGGCGGATCTGGTCCCGGGCTTCCCCCAGCCGGTGGGCGCGCATGAACGCGTCGCCGAGCCAGCGGTGCGCCTGGGAGGCCATGGCGGGTTCGCTGAGCCGCTGCGCGGCACGCAGCCCCGCCCGCCAGGTGGCGATCTGGCTGTGCAGGTGGCCCTGCCTGCGCTGGAAGGTGTGCAGCGTCGCGGCGAGCTGCCACACCTCGCGGTGCCGGCCGCGGGTGTCGGCCCACTCCAGGGCGGCGAGCAGGCAGGGGTGCTCGACGGTGAACCACTCTGTCGCGGCGGCGGGGTCGGCGAGCGGCAGCGGGTCGCAGCCCGGCTCCGGCGGGCCGAGCTCGACCCGCGGGCGGTGGGGCTCCAGCAGGTGGTCGCCCGCGGCGGCGGTGTGCACGTAGAACCCGATCAACCGCCGGTGCGCCGCGTCGAGGGCGGTCGGAGGTCGGCGGCGGGCGCGTTCGGTGGCGTACAGCCGGACGAGGTCGTGCATCCGATAGCGGCCCGGTCGGTGCTGCTGGACCAGGTGCGCCCGCTCCAGCCGCTCGAGGTGGTCGAGGGTGGCGGTCAGCGGCAGGCCGGCCAGCGCCGCGGCGGCGGGCAGACCGATGTCCGGTCCCGGTGCGGAACCGAGCAGCTCGAACAGCTCGGCGGCCGGGCCCAGGGAGTTGTAGGAGCCGGCGAACACCGCGCGCAGGTCGGCGGACAGCTCGCCGGCGTCCAGCGCGTCGAGCCGGTCGCGATCCCGGCGCAGCTCCTCGGCCAGCACGGCCAGCGGGAACGTCGGGTGGGCCGCCGCCCGCGCCGCCAGTATCCGCAGCGCCAAGGGCAGGCCCGCGCACCGGTCGAGCAGTTCGCCCACGGCGTCCGGTTCGGCGGCCGCGCGGTGTTCGCCGAGGTGGCGGACGAGCAGCTCGCGCGCGTCGGGCGGGCTGAGCACGTCCAGCGTGAGCGGTTGCGCGTCGTGCCCGGTGATCAGGCCGGGCAGTCGGTGCCGGCTGGTGACCAGGACGGTGCTGTGCGGGCTGCCGGGCAACAGCGGGACGACCTGGTTGGTGTCGTGGGCGTTGTCCAGCAGGATGAGCATGCGCTTGTCGGCGACCAGGCTCCGGTACAGCCCTTCCTGCGCCTCGGGTTCGGCGGGGATGGCGGCGGGGTCGACCTGGAAGGCGTCGAGAAAGCCGCGCAGCGCCGTCTCGGGCGGCGTCGGCGCCGAGCTGGGGTCGAAGCCTCGCAGGTTGACGTAGAGCTGGCCGTCCGGGAACCGGTCGGTGTTGCGGTGCGCCCAGTGCAGGGCCAACCAGGTCTTGCCGACCCCGCCCCCGCCGCCGATCACCGAGATCACCACCGTGCCGCCCGGGGCCGCGTCGTGGTCCAGGGCGGCGGTCAGCTCGGCCAGCTCGCGCGTCCGCCCGGTGAAGGTCCGGGGCGGGGCGGGCAGTTGACGGGGGACCGGCGTCGGCGCGGTGGCGGCGGCGACCCGCCTGGCCGGGGTCGACAGGTCGGGGTGCGCGGCCAGGATGCGCTGGTGCAGGGATCGGAGCGGCTGGCTGGGGTTGGCTCCCAGCTCGTCGGCCAGGTGGTGCCGGGTCCTCTCGTAGTGCCGCAACGCGTCGGCCTGCCGTCCGCTGCGGTAGAGCGCGAGCATGAACAGGCCGGCCAGGCGCTCGTCGAGGGGGTGCGTGGCGACGAGGTCGGCCAGGTCGGTGAGCAGTTCCGCGTGCTGCCCGTTGCGGAGCCGGATGTCGGAGAGGTCGAGCCGCGCGCGGTACCGCTCGTCCTCCAGCGCGGTGCGGACCGAATTGAGCCACGCGGTGTCCAGCGAGCCGAACGGCTGGCCCCGCCACAGGTCGAGGGCCCGGCTGAACAGGCCGGCGGCGCGGGTGTCGTCGTCGGTGGCCCGCGCCTGTCCGATGAGGTCGCGGAACAGGTGCAGGTCCACCGCGGCCGTGTCCACCGAGATCTGGTAGCCGTCCGACCGGCGGGTGATCGCGACGCCACGGGCCCCGGCCAGGGCGCGACGCAGCAGGCTGATGTAGGTCTGCACGGCGTTGGCCGGCCGGGCGGGCAGTCGATGTTCGCCCCACACGCGCTCGACCAGTCGGTCGACGGGCACCGCGTGGTTGGCGTCCACCAACAACGCGGCCAGCACCGCGCGTTGGCGCGTGTGACCGATGTCGACGTTTTCCCCCGCGATCAGCACTTGCACATCGTCCAGAAGACGGAATTCCACCGTTGTCGTTCCACCCCTTGGTCGCCACCCCTTGCCGCATGTCTATCCAGTGTGACGGGGCGATTTCAACGGGGTACCTGTAATTTGCATCATTCGGCTCGTCGTGCTGCTCCGGACGCATGAACAACGCGGGCGGGTCGACGTCCGAATGGTTCGATTCCAGTCAGGTTCGAATGTGCTTCGGGTTGCCGACGCGTTCGTGGACCTGGTCGATGAGGTCGACGGTGGCCGGGATCGCGGGTTCACATTTCGGCATTGCGAATTCGGGCCCGTCGCTCCGGGTCTTCGACCGGCGTTGCACGGGTGAATCGGCCGGCGGTCGCCACGCCGATGGTCACCCGAACCGGCCGGGGCCGTCGCCCAGGCGCGGAGGGGGCCCATGACGAAGGCGGCGCGGGCGTCGGTCTTCGCACGGCCGGGACAGAGCTCGGCGATGCGACGCATGGCCAGGCCGGGCATGGGCCACTTGGTGGTCGGGAGCGCGGGCCACCGCGACCGGCACAGCGCCCCGGTCGTGGCCGCCTGGTCGACCACCACCAACGGCGGCCCGTTGGCCGCGAGCTTGTCGAACAGCGCCCGCAACCTGGGTTTGCCGTTCGCTGACGGCTGTGGCGCACACCATCCGATGCCGCCCCCGTCGGTCATCGTACGAGGCGTGGATATCCGGCGAATTCGTGGGAGCGGACCGTGGAAGCAAACCGGGAGCCGTCGAACGCGTTCAACGGTGTCGGGCCGCGTGCAACGGCTCTCAATGTTCTTCATTGTCCGGGCTTCGTTCGCGTTACCTGGCTGGAGACCTACGGCTTCCACGTGATCCGGACCGGCCAGGCGCCGGACGGCCCGACGCTGTGGGGCAGCTGGCGAAACCCTTGCTGACGATGGATCGACCTGCCGTTGTCAGGTTCGAAGGCTGATGAACATCTCCACCGTCTGCAGCCGGCCATCGCCCGGCGACCAACCGGGGCCCGGGACGGCCGTGGAGATGCCCGACACCGCCCTGGTGTCGATCGGTTCGCACGGCACGAGGTGGTTCGCGATGCCGCCGCGCCGCGCCGCCCAAGCGGGTTTCGAAGACGACCGTGACCGGCACGGAGTCGCCCATCGACAAGGAAGGTCGTGCCCGCGCCGAATGGCGCAATCCGGTCCTGAGATGTTCCATACGCGATTTATGCGGACAGTTCGGTCCGTATTCGTCGTATCTCCGTTTCACCGTATGGCGGAGCGCCGGTCCCCGGTGGAGGCGAGCCGAATGGCCGTCACCCGGAAAGCGCATTTACGGCCCGATCGGGAGACGGCTAGCTTGAGTGCCCCGAGAAACCGCTTCAATCGCCCGATGGTGAGGACGCAGATGGAAACACGTAAAAGACAGCCGCACTCCCGACTGGGCCGACTCGCCGCCGTCGTGATCGCGACCGCCGCGCTGGTGGTGACCGGCCCCGGAGCGCACGCCGACACCGAAGCCCTCAGCCTCGGCACGGCCGCGCTGTCCGCGCACACCCCTGACGCCTCCGTGCAGACCACGGCCACGGTGTCCAAAGGTGCCTGGTCCTGCACATTGAGCGCAACCCTCCCCAACCGCTGGTACGGCGGCTCTGGCGGCGGCGAACAGGCCTTCGGCAACCTGAACTGCACCCACGTCATGCCCGAGATCTACATCGCGGTCGGCCTCTACCGCAACGGCAACCTGGTTGCCGCCACCGACAGCCACAAGTTCTCCGCGGCGTTCGTCAACGCATTCCCCTCCGCGTCGCCGCACGTGTCGGCGACCTACGAGAGCGGCGCCATCGGCGCCGTCCTTTGGCCCGACAACACCGTCACCCAGATCCAGCAGATCTATAGCCCCGCCATTTCTCTCTGAGCGGTTGTTCCCGGGTTGTTTGGGTCGGGTGGGTCGGCGGGTGGTAATATGGATCATGGACTGGCGGGCCATGGCCTCGTGGTGGTGCGGGAGTCGTTCGTAGTCGCGGGCGCAGCGGCGGTGGCTGGTGATCCAGGCAAGACTTCGTTCGACCACCCACCTTCTGGGCAGCGCGGTGAAGTACGGCACGTGCGGACGTCGCACGATCTCCACCAGCAGACCCAGGGTGTCCACCACGATGTGGAGCTTGCGGCCGGCGACCTTCTTCCCGCCGTCCCAACCCCGAGTGGCCCGGCCGACGGCGGCAGCCACGCGCATCGACTGCGAGTCCACGACCGCCGCCGACCTCCGCGGGCCCGCCGATAGCCCTCGATCTTTCCCGACTCCAACGCGGCCACCACCCGCAACCGCGACACCTCACGCTCCGCAGGCCGTAATTGGTGCGCACCCCCGACCTCGATCACGAGCGATCAACCTGGAGGAAGACGATCACTTTCGACTCGATGACCACCCGGCCCGGGGGCAAGCCCACTGGGCGTCGGATCGAGGACCTGCGGGGCGGCTCAGTCGGTGAAGACGGGGACGATGCTGTAGCTGCTGTGGTGCCACGACTCGGTCGGGAAGCCGCCGTCGTAGCTGTAGACACCCGCCGAAACCGGGAGCCGGAACGGGTCGGACACGACTTCGCCGCTGAACTGCCACTCGGTCGACTGGTAGGGCAGGCCCTCGGTCGAGTACGACACGACGTAGCGTTCACCGGGGACGACTTGCGTGTTCCGCGGCATCGGCAGCGAAGTCCGGAAGCCGTACGTCGGGACGTCGGTCACGTCGGCGAGCACGTCACCCGTCGAGTTCCACAGCCGCACGCGGACCGGCGTCGGAGGATTGCCGGGCCGGGTGAGTTCCACGTCGGTGATCACCCCGGGTCGGTTCACCTCGAAGACCAGGCCCAGTTCGACCGGTGAAGGGTCGGCGTCCACGGTGGGGTACACGTCGGCGACGAAAGGTCGGCACCCGATCCCGCACCAGGCGGGGCTTGCGGTCGGCGGTCCGCCGACATGCACGACGTGGGTCCGCGGGTCCCCGGTGCGTCCGTCATCGTGCCCACGCGCAGTGATCCCGAGATCGCCTCGACGGTGGGCGTGTAGAAGTACTGCCAGTTGGATGCAGGACCCGGCTTGTCCACGTAGTCACAGGTCTCGCCACCGTCGAACCCGTGCGGACAGCAACATCTGGATCCGCTCGCCGGTAGAAGCGAACACCTGTGTGATCGCCTGCCGCCGCTCCCCGCTACACCACTGCCGCGAATTGCTGCACCCGCCCGCGCCACGTCCGCCGACAGCCCACCGCCGCTGCGCCACTCGGATCGGCGACGGGCCGGCCGATGATGCTCAGTCGTCGGGTCGAGGCGACGACCCCGAGGGCCGCGGCGGTGTCCACGATGCGGGTGTTCGCGCCTCGCCGGCGGTCTGGGGCCGGAGCACGCGGGCGTAGGGTGGTGGGAATGCGGATCGGCGAGTTGTCCAGGCGCACGGGCGTCAGTCCGCGCTCACTGCGGTACTACGAGGAGCAGGGTTTGCTGACCAGTTCGCGTTCCGGCGCGGGGCAGCGCCACTATTCCGATGCCGAGGTCCAGCGGGTGTCGCTCATCCGGCGGTTGTTCGAGGCGGGTATGTCCAGCCGGGTGATCGCGACGGTGTTGCCGTGCGTGGACGTTCCCGGTGACCCGGGTGTCGCCGAGGAGACGTTCACGGCGATGATGCGCGAGCGCGAGCGGATCGATGCGGAAATCGCGCAGTTGGTCGAGACGCGGGATGCGCTCGACGTGCTGATCGAGGCCAACAGCAGGCATCGGGCGGAGTTGTCCACGACCCGGGAACCGGCGGCACGGTCGGCTTGATGCTGTGACCCGCGCCTCAGCGGCTTGCCCCTGACATCGATGTGAGGGGCGAGGCTGGCGACAGCGCCCGGAATCGCCGGGGCGGTCGTCACGAGGAGGCGGAAGATGGGTCAGGCGTGGGGTTTCGGCAGGTATGGCGGGCCCGAGGTGCAGGAGTTCTTCGATCGTCCCGATCCCGTACCCGGCCGCGGCGAGGTGCTGGTCCGGGTCGACGTCGCCGGCGTGAACCCCCTCGACCACCTCCTGCGCTCGGGCCTGGTCCCCGGGCTCGACGGCGGGCGTCCCTTCCCCCGGGTGCTGGGCATGGAGGCAGCGGGAACCGTCCTCGCCCCGGGCGAGGACGTCGACGGGCTCGAGGTCGGCGACGCGGTCTTCGGCTTCGCGCTCACCGGTGGCGGCACCTACGCCGAGACGACGGTGCTGTCCGCGCCGAACACCGCGCGCATCCCGGCGGGCCTGTCCGCGACCGTGGCGGCGACGCTGCCGGTGGCCGGGACGACCGCGGTGGACGCGCTCGACCAGCTCGGCCTCCCGGCCGGCGCCACGGTCCTGGTCAACGGGGTCGGGGGTGGGGTCGGCCTCGCCGTCGCCCGGCTGGCCGTCGCGCGCGGGCTGCGGGTGATCGGCACCGGGAGCACCGCCAAGCGCGAGCACGCCGAGGCCGTCGGGGTGCGGTTCGTCGACTACACCGCCGAGGATGTCGTCGCCGTGACGCGCGAGCTGGTCCCGGACGGTGTGGACGGGATCGTCGACCTGGCCGGAGGCACCTCGCTGCGGACGGTCGCCCCGCTGGCCCGGGAGGCCCGCAACGTCATCGCCGTGGGTGACATGTCGGTGCCCGACCTCGGTGGGCGTTTCGTCGAGCGGCGCCTCGACCGCGAGAACCTGGAGCGGTCCGCCCGGCTGGCCCTCGACGGAGTCCTCGCACCCGTGATCACCGCGGTCCACCCGCTCTCCGATGCCCCGGCCGCCCTCGCCACCGTGGAGAACGGTCACGCCGCGGGGAAAGTCGTCATCAAGGTGGCATGAGAACCGCCCGGCGGTGTTCGGGAACCGATGTGGGGCGACGTCGAGGTCCGGGGCCGCCGAACCCGACGGTGTGTCTAGTGGCCGCCTGCGTCCATGACCAACAGCATCAGCGACAGCAGCAGTTGCAGCACGCCGACGCACGTGCCGGCGGCGGCGGTCCAGTCGATGCGGTATTCCGTTTTGGTGGTCATGGACCGCACGCCGCACGCCACCGCGCCCAGCGCCAGGACGGGGCCGCCCAACGGGATCGGCCAGCTGAGCAGCGCCAGGCACAGTGAGACCGGACCGAGCCAGGCGTCCTTGCCGGGGCGGTCCTTCGCGGGGAGTTGCCGCATCATGTGGTCCATGGTGCCCGTGACCGGACGGCGTCCGGACGCGGGACGGCGCATCCGAGGGAGGTTCGGCTCCCCGATTCCCGTTGCACCCGTGTGGGTGGTTTGGGTCCGCCGCGGCCTGGCGGGGGCGTTAGGTTTCCCGGTGTGAAGCGCTCCGGGTGGGTTGTCGTCCTCGCTCTGCTGGCCGGATTGCTGGTGCCCGTGCCGGCGGTGGCGGCCGTTCGGACGCCGGCGGAGTGCGCCGCCGCGCTCGACTGCACGGCCGCCCAGATCGACCGGTTGGACATGGCGCAGCGGCTGGAGTTCCTGCGACTGGTGCAGAGCGGTCACGCGGCCGGGCTCGGCGCGTCCGACCGGTGGCGCAACATCGAAGGCGTCCTCGCGTTCTTCCGCGACCGGGGGCTGGGCGCGCCGGGCACGTGGGTCTCGCACGTCGACGCGGCGATCCTGGAAGGGATCGAGCGGGGGGTCGCGCTCGCGCTCGGCCGTTCGACGGACGGGTTCGGCAACCCCGGCTCCGCCCGCTGGGCGGACTACCTGACCAGGCTGGACCGGGGCGAGCTGACCGCGCGCAACGTGCACGACCGGGCGTGGGGCGAGGCCGAGCAGGCGTCGACCGACCACGGCGTCGCGGTGGCCGAGCAGGTGCACGGCCTGAAGCCCACCGCGGTGGAGCGCCGGTTCTTCCTGTTCTCCGAGTTCTACCGGTGGGCGCTGCGCAGCCGTCCGGTGGTGCTGGACCTGCTGCTGGTCTACGCCGTGGTGCTGAACCCGGTGCTGGTGCTGCGGCGGGTGCCGTTCGTGGACTGGTTCACCGACGTGCGCGAGTCGGCCCCGTCGCGCAAGGGCTCGGAGATCGCCTACGCCTACGCCCAGCTCGACCCGGTCACCGGCGGGTTCAGCACGGTCGACCTGCTGCTCGCCTACATCCCGGAGCTGTTCGAGGAGTTCCAGGCGACCCGTTAGCGGCCGATCACGGCTCCTCTCGCCGCGACAGCCCCCGGCCCGGTGGCGGCGATCGTGGCGTGGGGCAGGCCGGTGCCCGCGCACGTGTGACGGCCCGCCTCGCGGCCGCACCGGTCAGGGCGCGACGCCGTGGCTCCCGGTGGCACCCGGTCGGGTGACCGGTGCGGGTGCGACGTCCGCGGGTCCGGGTGACGATGGCCGCGGCACACCGGTGACGGACGCGGGGCGGTGAGGGGCTTGCGGGCAGCGCCTTCCACCGACAGCCGCGCAGCCACCACCGGTCGGCGGGCGTTGATGCTCGGCCTGGCCACCGCGGGGTTCGCGGTGAACTTCTGGGCGTGGGCGCTGCTGAGCCCGTTGGGCCCGCTGCTGCAGGACGACCTCGGCCTGACCTCGTTCCAGCAGGCGCTCGTGGTCGCGGTGCCGGTGATCGTGGGGTCGCTCGGCCGGATCCCGGTGGGCGCGCTGACCGACCGGTTCGGCGGGCGGGTGATGTTCCCGCTGGTGTCGGCCGCGACGATCGTGCCGGTGCTGTTCCTCGGCCTGGCCGGCACCACCTCGGCGGCCGGGCTGCTGGTCGGCGGGTTCTTCCTCGGGCTGGGCGGCACGGCGTTCGCGGTCGGGGTGCCGTTCGTCAACGTCTGGTTCCCGCCCGAGCGGCGCGGGCTCGCGATCGGCATCTTCGGCGTGGGCATGGGCGGCACCGCGATCAGCGCCCTGACCACGGTCGAGCTGGTGGACCGCGGTGGCGTGGCGACGCCGTTCCTGGTCACGGCGGCGGTGCTCGCGGTCTACGCGGTGCTCGCGGCCCTGCTGCTGCGGGACGCGCCGGACCGCACCGTGCCGACCGGGTCGATGGCCCGCCGGCTCGTGGACACCGCGAAGCTGCCGGTCACGTGGCAGGCGTCGGCGTTGTACGCGGTGGCGTTCGGCGGGTTCGTCGCCTTCTCGGTGTACCTGCCCGCGTACCTGAAGACGGCCTACGGGCTCCAGCAGGCGGACGCGGCCAACCGGATGGCCGGGTTCGTGCTGCTCGCGGTGGTGATGCGGCCGGTGGGCGGCTGGCTGTCCGACCGGCTCGGCGCGGTGCGGGTGCTGGTGGCGTGCCTGGCGGTGGTGGCGGTGGGCGCGGTGGTCCAGGCGTTCACCCCCGACCTCGCGCCGCTGGGCACGATCGCGTTCCTGTCCATGGCCGCCGCGCTCGGCGCGGGCAGCGGGGCGGTGTTCGCGCTGGTCGCGCTGCTCGCCCCGGCGAACAAGGTCGGCGCGGTCACCGGAGTGGTCGGGGCGGCGGGCGGCCTGGGCGGGTTCGTCCCGCCCCTGGTGATGGGCGCGCTGTACGGCGCGCTGTCGTCCTACGCGCTCGGCCTCGCCGCGCTGGCGGTGGTCGCGCTCGCGGCGCTCGGGTTCACCTCGACGGTGGTGCGCCGCGCCGTGCACGGCCACCGGCGGTGAGGGGAGCGCGACGATGGCGGGACTCGACAGCGGACTGACCGACGCCCTGGTGCGGACCCGGCGCTTCTTCACCCGCGCCGAGGTCTCCCCGGACCTGCGGACGCTCCACCGGATCGGCGGCCGGCAGGCCGACGGGTTCTACCGGGACCGGTGGAGCCACGACGCGGTGGTGCGCTCGACGCACGGGGTGAACTGCACCGGGTCGTGCTCGTGGAAGGTCTACGTCAAGGACGGGATCATCACCTGGGAGGCGCAGGAGACCGACTACCCCTCGGTGGGTCCCGACCGGCCGGAGTACGAGCCGCGCGGCTGCCCGCGGGGCGCGGCGTTCTCCTGGTACACGTACTCGCCCACGCGGGTGCGCTACCCGTACGTGCGCGGTGTGCTGCTGGAGCTGTACCGGGAGGCCAAGGCCCGCACCGGCGACCCCGTGCTCGCCTGGGCCGAAATCGTGGGCGACCCCGAGCGGGCCCGGCGGTACAAGGCGGCCCGCGGCAGGGGCGGGCTGGTGCGGGCGTCCTGGGACGAGGCGGTGGAGCTGGTCGCGGCCGCGCACGTGCACACGATCAAGGAGCACGGCCCGGACCGGGTCGCCGGCTTCTCGCCGATCCCGGCCATGTCGATGGTGTCGCACGCGTCGGGCGCGCGGTTCGTGTCGCTGGTGGGCGGCGCGATGCTGTCGTTCTACGACTGGTACGCCGACCTGCCGGTGGCCAGCCCGCAGGTGTTCGGCGACCAGACCGACGTGCCGGAGTCGGGGGACTGGTGGGACGCCGGCTACCTGATCATGTGGGGCTCCAACCTGCCGGTCACCCGCACGCCGGACGCGCACTGGATGGCCGAGGCGCGCTACCGGGGGCAGAAGGTCGTCGCCGTGTCCCCGGACTACGCCGACAACGTCAAGTTCGCCGACGAGTGGCTGGCCGCCCGGCCCGGCACCGACGGCGCGCTGGCCATGGCCATGGGGCACGTGATCCTGCGCGAGTTCTTCGTCGAGAGGACCACCCCGTACTTCACCGACTACGTCAAGCGCTACACCGACCTGCCGTTCCTGGTCCGCCTGGACGGGCACGGCGACGTGGTCCGGCCGGGGAAGTTCCTCACCGCCGCCGACCTGGCCGACCACGCCGACGAGGAGCACGCGGCGTTCAAGACCGTCCTGCTCGACTCGGCCACGGGCGGGCCGGTGGTGCCGGGCGGGTCGCTCGGGTTCCGCTTCGGCGAGGCCGGCGCGGGCCGCTGGAACCTCGACCTGGGCGACGTCGACCCGCTGCTGTCCGTGCCGTCCGGCGCGTCGGTGCTGGTCGAGCTGCCGCGGTTCGACGCGCCGGACGGCACGGCGACGACCGTGCACCGGGCCGTGCCGGTGCGGCACGTGGGCGGGCACCTGGTCACCACGGTGTTCGACCTGCTGCTGGCGCAGTACGGCGTGCGGCGCGGCGACCTGCCCGGCGAGTGGCCCGACGGCTACGACGACGCGGAGCAGCCGTGCACGCCCGCGTGGCAGGAGGCGATCACCGGCGTGCCGGCGGCGGCCGCGGCCCGCATCGCCCGCGAGTTCGCCGCGAACGCCGAGGAGTCGCGCGGCCGATCCATGATCATCATGGGGGCGGGGACGAACCACTGGTTCCACTCCGACACCATCTACCGCGCCTTCCTCGCGCTGACCACGCTCACCGGCTGCCAGGGCCGCAACGGCGGAGGGTGGGCGCACTACGTCGGCCAGGAGAAGTGCCGCCCGGTCACCGGCTGGTCCCAGTTGGCGTCCGCCCTGGACTGGGCGCGCCCGCCGCGGCAGATGGTCCAGACCGCCTACTGGTACCTGCACACCGACCAGTTCCGCTACGACGCGTTCGGCGCGGACGCCCTGGCCGCGGCCGGCTCCGGCGGGCGGTTCGCGGGCCGGACGACGGCGGACGTGATCGCCCAGTCCGCGCGGATGGGCTGGATGCCGTCCTACCCGACGTTCGACCGCAACCCCCTCGACCTGGCCGACGAGGCGGAACGCGCGGGCGTCCCGGCGGGGGAGCACGTCGTCGCGGAGCTGAAGGCCGGGCGGCTGCGGTTCTCCTGCGAGGACCCGGACGCGCCGGAGAACTTCCCGCGCGTGCTGAGCGTCTGGCGGGCCAACCTGCTCGGCTCGTCCGGCAAGGGCGACGAGTACTTCCTCAAGCACCTGCTGGGCGCCGACCACTCGCTGCGCGCGGAGGAGGCGCCGCCGGGGGCGCGGCCGAGGGACGTGGTGTGGCGGGAGGAGGCGCCGGTGGGCAAGCTCGACCTGCTGCTGTCGCTGGACTTCCGGATGACCAGCACCACCGTGTTCTCCGACGTGGTGCTGCCCGCGGCGACCTGGTACGAGAAGCACGACCTCAACACCACCGACATGCACCCGTTCGTGCACTCGTTCAACCCGGCGATCGCGCCGCCCTGGCAGACCCGCACGGACTGGGCCGCGTTCCAGGCCATCGCCGAGTCCTTCAGCCGGCTCGCCGCGACGCACCTCGGCGTGCGCAAGGACGTCGTGGCGACGCCGCTGATGCACGACACCCCCGACGAGCTGGCCACCCCGCACGGCGTGGTGCGCGACTGGAAGGCCGGCGAGTGCGAGCCGGTGCCGGGCGTCACCATGCCCCGCATCACCGTGGTGGAGCGCGACTACACCGCCGTCGCGGCCAAGATGGGCGCGCTGGGGCCGCTGGTGGACGAGCTGGGCGTGACCACCAAGGGCGTGACCTTCCGCGTCGAGCGGGAGGTGGAGCTGCTGCGACAGCGCAACGGCGCCGTCCGCGGCGGCCCGGCCGACGGCCGCCCGTCGCTGGTCCGTGACGTGCACGCGTGCGAGGCGATCCTGGCGCTGTCCGGCACCACCAACGGCCGCCTGGCCACGCAGGGCTTCCGCACCCTGGAGCGGCGCACCGGCACGCCGTTGGCGGACCTGGCCGCCGAGCACGAGGGCAAGCTGATCACGTTCGCCGACACGCGGTCCGCCCCGGTGCCGGTGATCACCTCGCCCGAGTGGTCCGGCTCCGAGGCCGGCGGGCGGCGGTACTCGCCGTTCACCATCAACGTGGAGCGCCTCAAGCCCTGGCACACCCTCACCGGCCGCCAGCACTTCTACCTCGACCACGACTGGATGGCCGAGCTGGGCGAGCAGCTGCCGGTGTTCCGGCCGCCGCTGGACATGCACGCGCTGTTCGGCGAACCGGTCGTGGGCGAGCAAGGCGAACCGGGCATCGCCGTCCGGTACCTGACCCCGCACTCGAAGTGGTCCATCCACTCCGAGTACCAGGACAACCTGTTCATGTTGAGCCTGTCGCGCGGCGGCCAGACCATCTGGATGTCCACGCAGGACGCGGCGCGGATCGGCGTGGCGGACAACGACTGGATCGAGGCCGTCAACCGCAACGGCGTCGTGGTGGCCCGGGCCGTCGTGTCGCACCGGATGCCCGAGGGCACCGTCTACATGCACCACGCGCAGGACCGGCTGATCGACGTGCCGCGCGCCGAGGCGTCCGGCAGGCGCGGCGGCATCCACAACTCGCTGACCCGGTTGCTGGTCAAGCCGTCGCACCTGATCGGCGGCTACGCGCAGCTGTCGTTCGCGTTCAACTACCTCGGCCCGACCGGCAACCAGCGCGACGAGGTCACCGTCATCCGTCGGCGCAGCCAGGAGGTGGCGTACTGATGCGCGTCATGGCCCAGATGGCGATGGTGATGAACCTCGACAAGTGCATCGGCTGCCACACCTGCTCGGTCACGTGCAAGCAGGCGTGGACGAACCGCTCGGGCGTGGAGTACGTCTGGTTCAACAACGTCGAGACCCGCCCCGGCCAGGGCTACCCGCGCACCTACGAGGACCAGGAGCGGTGGCGCGGCGGCTGGGCGCTCACCCGGCGCGGCAGGCTCCGGCTCAAGGGCGGCGGGCGGCTGCGCAAGCTGCTCACCATCTTCAGCAACCCGAAGATGCCCGCCCTGGACGACTACTACGAGCCCTGGACCTACGACTACGAGAACCTCACCGACGCGCCGCTCCAGGAGCACACCCCGGTCGCCCGGCCGCGGTCGTTGATCAGCGGCGAGCCGACCCGGATCACGTGGTCGGCCAACTGGGACGACGACCTCGGCGGCGCGCCCGACCACGGCGACCGCGACCCGCTGCTCAAGGGCATCGAGGACAAGGTCAGGTTCGAGTTCGAGCGGACGTTCATGTTCTACCTGCCGCGCATCTGCGAGCACTGCCTGAACCCCTCGTGCGCCGCGTCGTGCCCCTCGGGCGCGATCTACAAGCGCGCCGAGGACGGCATCGTGCTCGTGGACCAGGACCGGTGCCGGGGCTGGCGGATGTGCGTGTCCGGTTGCCCGTACAAGAAGGTGTACTTCAACCACCGCACCGGCAAGGCCGAGAAGTGCACGTTCTGCTTCCCCCGGGTCGAGGTCGGCATCCCGACCGTGTGCGCGGAGACCTGCGTGGGCCGCCTGCGCTACATCGGCCTGGTCCTCTACGACGCCGACAAGGTGCTGGAGGCCGCGTCCGTCCCGGACGACCGGGACCTCTGCGAGGCGCAACGGCGGGTGTTCCTGGACCCGCACGACCCCGTCGTGGTCCGGGCCGCCGAGCAGGTCGGGATCCCGGCGGACTGGATCGAGGCGGCGCAGCGGTCACCCGTGTACGCGCTGATCAACCGGTACCGGGTGGCGTTGCCGCTGCACCCGGAGTACCGCACGCTGCCGATGGTCTGGTACGTCCCGCCGCTGTCCCCGGTGGTCGACGTGGTGCGCGACACCGGCCACGACGCCGAGGACCACGGCAACCTGTTTGCCGCCGTGGAGGCGCTGCGCATCCCCGTGGAGTACCTGGCGCGGCTGTTCACCGCGGGCGACGTCGGCCCGGTCGACGCGGTGCTCCGGCGGCTGGCCGCCATGCGCGCCTACATGCGCGACATCAACCTCGGCCGGGAGCCGCGGGAGGAGGTCGCGGCCTCGGTCGGCATGACCGGGCGGGAGGTCTACGACCTGTACCGGCTGCTCGCGCTGGCCAAGTACGACGAGCGCTACGTCATCCCGCCCGCGCACGCCGAGCAGGCGCACGGCCTGGAGGAGTTGGCCACCGGGTGCAGCCTGGACTACGAGGGCGGCCCCGGCATGGGCGGCTCCGGCCCGTTCGGCGAGGGCTCCGGCGGCACCTCGCCGATCGCGGTCGAGAACTTCCGCATGCTCCGCGACCGGCAGACCACCGACACCCTCGCCGCCCCGGTCGACAAGGGCAGCCGGGTCAACCTCCTCAACTGGGACGGCAAGGGCCGCCCGGAAGGGCTGTTCCCGCCGAAGGACCGGCCGTGACCCTCACCGACGCGCAGCGCGCGACCGCGTGGCAGGTCCAGTCCCTGCTGCTGGGCTACCCCGACGAGCAGTCGTTCGCGCGGCTGCCCCTGCTGCGGGCTGCGACCCGGACGTTGCCCGCGCCGCTCGCCAAGCCGCTGGACGCGTTCCTCGACCACATGGCGACCACGTCCCCGACCGACCTGGCCGCCGCGTACGTGGCGACCTTCGACCACCGCAAGCGGTTCAGCCCCTACCTGACCTACTTCGCCTACGGCGACACCCGCAAGCGCGGCCTGGCGCTGCTGCGGTTCAAGCACGCCTACCGGGCCGCCGGCCTGGAGCTGGGCGACGGCGAGCTGCCCGACCACCTGGCCGTGGTGCTGGAGTTCGCCGCCTCGGGCGACCAGGCGGTCGGCCTGCGGCTGATGACCGAGCACCGCGCCGGGCTGGAGCTGATCCGCGTCGGCCTGCGGGAGGCCGGCTCGCCGTGGGCGCACGTCCTGGAGTCGGTGTCGGCCACCCTGCCGCCCCTGGGCCGCCGCGAGCACGACGAGATCGCCCGGCTGGCCGCCGCCGGACCGCCCGAGGAGGAGGTCGGCCTGGCCCCGTTCGCCCCGCCCGAGTACCTGCCCCCACCTCGCGGAGGTCGCCGATGACCGGGGTGAGCACGCTGGACGTCATGCTGTGGGTCGTCGTGCCGTACGTGGCCATCGCGGTGTTCGTGATCGGCCACGTGTGGCGCTACCGGTACGACAAGTTCGGCTGGACCACCCGGTCCTCCCAGCTCTACGAGAGCAGGCTGCTGCGCCTGGGCAGCCCGCTGTTCCACTTCGGCATCCTGGTCGTGGCCGTCGGTCACGTCGTGGGCCTGCTCGTGCCCAAGTCGTGGACGGAGGCGGTCGGGATCGGCGAGACCGCCTACCACGCGGTCGCGGTCGGGCTCGGCGTCGTGGCCGGGGTGTGCACGCTGGCGGGCGCGGCGATCCTGGTCTACCGGCGGCGCACCGTCGGTCCGGTGTTCTCCGCCACCACCCGCAACGACAAGGTCATGTACGTGCTGCTGGTCGGCACGATCCTGCTCGGCCTCGGCACGACCGCGCTGGGCAACCTCACCGACCACCCGCACGACTACCGCGAGTCCGTGTCGCCCTGGTTCCGCTCCCTCTTCTCCTTCCGGCCCGAGCCGGAGCTGATGGCCGCCGCGCCGCTCGGCTTCCGGCTGCACGCGCTCGCCGCGTGGGCGCTGTTCGCGTTCTGGCCGTTCAGCCGGCTCGTGCACGTGTTCTCGATGCCGCTGGGCTACCTCACCCGCCCCTACATCGTCTACCGCAGCCGGGACGAGGGGCTGGGCAACCGGCCGCCCCGGCGCGGGTGGGAACGGGTGCGGTAGCCGTGCTCAGGGGTTGGCGGCGAGCATCAACGGGCAGCCGGCGACCTGCGGGCACTTGACCAGCTGCGGGCAGCCGCACGCCAGCGTCGAGTTCAGGGTGTCCAGCCACGCCTGGCGCTCTTCGATCTCGCGCTGGATGCAGGCGCGGCGGCGGGCGGCGATCTCCTGCCACGACCCGCCCGACTCCTCCGCCTCGTCCAGCAGCGAGGCGATCTCGGTCAGGCTGAAGCCGATGTTCTGGCACGTGCGGATCATGGACAGGCGGTCGAGCACGTCGCGCGGGTAGTGCCGCTTGCCCCGGATCTTGGAGCCTTCCTCGATGAGGCCGACCCGCTCGTAGTAGCGCAGCGCGGACGAGGCGACGCCCGATGCCTTGGCCACTTGGTCGATCGGCAGCAGGTCTCCGGTCATGGTCGTCCCCCTGGTCGGTCGGCCCGGCAGACCTGCCGTGCGGCTCGGCGGGGTCGATCTGTCGGTGCCGGCGGATCTCGAACGGTGCGCGGCGGCACGGGAGCGGGCCGTCCCGCCGACGGTGGTGGGTCGACGTGCGGCGCGAGCCGCATGCGCCCCGGTGTCCGTGACGTGGGTCACACAAGAACCTCCTTGAGGTTGGTCCTGCTCCAAGGCATAGGTTCGGTGCTGCGACGACATCGTCCGACGCCGGATCGATCATCGTGTGGCTCCGTTCGGCGGACGGTGCGGACTCCCGAAGGCCCGGCCCTTGCCGGCGGTCGGAACACGCGCAGCGGCCGGCTCGGCGGCTCGTCCCCGAGCGCGCCGGCCGGCCTGTTCGAACTGCTCGCCGCCGGCCCCGCGGTCCGGCGGACGCCCGGTCAGTCGATGCGGGCGGTGATGGCCAGGCGGTTGAAGGCGTTGACCACGGCGACCAGCCACACGACCTGCTGCGTCACCGGCGCGCCGAGTTCGGCGATGGCGGCGTCGAGGACGTCTTCGTCCACATGGGTGTCGGCGACGTGCGTGACCGACTCGGCCAGCGCGAAGACGCGGCGCTCGCGCTCGGTGAACGCGGCGTGCTGCTGCCACTGCCCCACGTTGTCGACGCGTTCCGCGGTCTCGCCCGCCTGCAGGGCCTTCTCGGTGTGCATGCGCACGCAGTAGGTGCACCCGTTGATCTGCGAGCAGCGGAGCTTGATCAGTTCGATGAGGCCGAGCGGCAGGTCGGCGTCGTCGTCGATGGCCTTGGACAGCGCGCTCATCGCGGCGAAACCCGGGCCTGCGAACGGGTCGAGCTTGGGCATTCTTCCTCCATCGTCGGGGTCGTGGGACGGCGGCGGTGCCACCGGGAGGGGGGAGCCCGGTGACACCGCCGCCAGGGGCGGTCGGGTGCGTGCCTCGGTCAGTCGCCGCCGCGCTGCCCGAACTTGACCTGTTCGACCGCCTTGTCGGAGGTGCCGCAGCCGCAGTTGTCGCCGCAGCCGCCGGTGGTGGCTTGGGGTGGGGTGAGGGGGATGATCTTCGGTGCGGCGGGGGTTTGGGCTTTGGTGCCGCAGCCGCAGTCGTCGCCGCAGCCGCCGCCGTCGTCGGGGGTGAGGGCTTGGACCACGGGGAGTTCGAAGGCGGGCCGGGGCAGGGTGGCGGAGTGGGTCACGGTGGCCTTTCGGGGCGGGGTGACGGTGGTGGTGTGGTTGGTGTTCTTCCCGCCGCGCAGGAGGCGTAGGCCGTTGGCGATGATGACGAGGGCGAAGGCTTCGTTGGCGAGCACGCCCTGGGTGAGGTTGAACGCGCCGATGAGTGCGGCGATCACGAGTGCGGCGATGACGACCAGGGAGACGGCGACGTTCTGGGCGATGATCCGGTTGGCCCGCCGGGCCAGCCGCACCGTGTAGGGCAGTTTGGACAGGTCGTCGGACATGAGGGCGACGTCGGCGGTTTCCATGGCGACGTCGGTGCCCGCCGCGCCCATCACGACGGCGACGTTGGAGGTGGCGAGGGCGGGGGCGTCGTTGACGCCGTCGCCGACCATGGCGACGGTGCCGTGGCGTTGGCGCAGTGTGGTGATGGCGGCGCTCTTGTCGGCGGGCATGAGCTGCGCCCGCACGCTGTCGATGCCGAGCTGGTCGGCGATCGACCGCGCCACCCGCTCCCGGTCGCCGGTGAGCATGGTGGTGTGGGTGACGCCGAGCGACCGCAGTTCCGCGACGGCGGCCTTGGCTTCGGGTCGTAGTTCGTCGGCGACGCCGAGCAGGCCGATCAGCGCGCCGTCCGCGGTGACGGCGACGGGGGTCGCGCCGGCTTGTTCGATCGAGGCCAGGGCGGTGGCGGCGGAGGGGTCGTTGCCGTAGTCGCCGACGCGGCCGACGGTGATGCGGCGGCCGTCGACGACGGCTTCGGCCCCGGTGCCGGGTTGGATGGTCACGTTGTCCGCGGGCCGGACCTCCACGCCCCGGTCGCGGGCGGCGTGGACGACGGCTTCGGCGATGGGGTGGGTGGCGGCGGCCTCGACGGCGGCGGCCAGGCGCAGCAGTTCCTCGTCG
>NZ_JBSGBG010000020.1:0-139849 GCF_053601135.1 Actinosynnema sp. NPDC004786
GGGTCGAGTCCGACTTGTTCGAGGGCGCCGTGGACCGAGACGCGGAGCATGCCGTAGCCGAAGGAGAGCAGACAGTTGACGGGGTCGGTGGGTGGACTGCGGGTTCGTCCGGTGGCGACGCCCAGGGCGAGTTGGTCGAGTCCCTGGAAGTAGTCGCGGGCCGCGCGGCCTTCGATGCCGAGCACTTCGGCGAGTGCGGTGGCGTCGGCGAGCTGGGTGAGGGCGGCGGCGTGGTTGTCGGAGATGTCCCTAAGCCGTGTCTGGCGGGAACCAGTGGCGTCGCGGGCGGCGCGGAGCAGGAGTTGGCGGTAGTTGTGCAGCTTGCCCGCGACGAACGCTTTGGCGAGGCTGAGTCGTGCGTGCGGGTTGTCGTGGGTGCGGACCTGGGCCAGGCGCAGGTGGGGGTTGCCGGTGTGGGGGCCGCTGGTGCGGGCGAGGAATCTGCCGTTGCGGGTCACCCAGGTGATGGAGCGGCCGTCGGCGGCGCAACGGTGCACGAGGTCGTCGGTGAGGGAGACGCCGTTACAGGCGACGATGTGGTCGAGCCGGACCAGCGGAAGGAGGTGCCGTCCGGGTTTGTCGGGGTGCGCGATGCGCAGGACGTCGCCGTCCAGGTACAGGCTCGTTCCCGGCGTGGTGGCGAACAGGGTCCGCAGGAGTTCAGTCACGCCAGTCTCCGCAGGGGCGCGGGGTGAACAGGTCTTGGTGTGGGGCTCGTGGTGCGTCGGGAAGCGCCAGCGCGCCGACCCTGTGTCCCCGTTGCGATCCTCGTAAGTCCCGGAGGGCTGACGCTGGCCACACGGCTGGCCGCCGGTCCGGCCGCGAGTCGGTGCGTTGCGATCCTCACCATTCCCGCAGGGCTGGTGCTGGCGGTCATCGACGCTTGTGTGCCGACGATGTCTTCGTTGCGATCCTCCCCGGTCCTGAAGGCTGGCGCTGCGCAAGGTCTACGACGGCCCGGTCAACGTGCTCGAAGGGTTGCGATCCTCGACAGCTCCCAGGGAACTGGCACCGCCTGGGGAGCCGTCGAGGTTCCCGTTAGTCTCGTAAGGCCGACGCTGCTCAAGCCAGGCGAGGTGGTCGCGGGCATTGATCTGGATGTTGCGATCCTCGTCAGCCCTTACAGGGCTGACGCTGCTTGCAATGCGCGCATAAATAATGTCAACGCGTCAATGTTGCCAAAGTGTTCGAATTGAGCTCCATTGCGATCCTCTCCAGCGTGGCGCTGCCGATTGCAAACCATACTCCGGCGATCACTCCTCACGGTTACGAGATCCAAGGTTTGCCTCTCAGCGAAAAAATCCAGGAAGACGGTTAGCCGACCAGTGAAGTAAGGGTTACACCGGCATGCCCGCTGTCGCTGATGTCGATTTTGTAGTCGTTGATGGTGCGGGGCGTGGTGTTGAGGGGTTTGGCGGTGATGCGGTTGAAGAGTTGGCTGGCGCGGGCGCGGCCGTAGGCGTCGTCGTGGGTGAAGATGTGGAGGCCTTTGACGTCCATTTCGCCGCGGCCGCTGGCGCGGTCGTGTTCGAAGAGGTTGGTGAGGGTTTGCCAGAGGACTGCGAGGTCTTCGGGGGTGACGCCGGTGTCGGTGCCGCGGGATGCGCTGTAGTGGAGGTGGGCGCGGTAGAGGCCGTAGTGGACGGTCCACTTGGTGCCCATTTCGGTGGATTCGCCGCCTTCGGTGATGTCTTTTTCGGTGGTCTGGGTGATGCGGGTGATGCCGTGGCCTTGGACGAGGACGCGGTCGATGGTGCGGGCGAACGTGAGTTGGAGGGGGCCGCGGATGCGTCCGGCGTTGCCGTTGCCGGTGCCGACGACGCCGCCGAACATGCGGATGTCGTAGAACTCGTTGCACAGCCACTGTTGGACGGTGCGGCGTTGGTCGGGGGTGGTCTTCTTGGTGACGGGGGTGTCGGTGGCGGTGAAGGCGCGGCCGATGTTGGTGTTCAGGGCGGTGTCGGCTTCGACGAAGATCTTGTAGCGGGGCTGGTCGGGGCGCAGGAGCGGGATCTGGTCGCGGATCTTGCGCTTGAGGCTGACGTCGGTGACGAGGCCTTGGCCGGTTTCGACGTCGACGCGGGGTTGGTTGCCGGCGTCGGGGTCGCCGTTGGGGTTGCCGTCGAGGACGTCGAAGAGCAGGACGGCGTCGTGGCGGCGGGTCGGGTCGAGGTGCGCTTCGGTCATGGTGTGCTCCCTGGTGTGGGTCGGGTCAGTTGTCGGTGGCGGGGATGAGGGCGGCGTCGGGTTCGGTGTCGCCGTTGTCGAGTCCCTCTTGGTTGGCTTGTCTGCGGGCGGCGGCGCTGGCGAAGTGGTGGTTGCGTTGGTCGGCGTAGCCGTTGAACCAGGCGCACTGTTGGGTGAGGTCGAGGGTGAGGGGCATGGGGTTGAGGCGTCCGCACAGTTCGTCGCGGAGTTTGGTGTAGGCCGTGGCCGCGGCGCCGCGGTCGCGGCCGTGCAGTTTCTTGAGGTGGGCTTGCGCGCCGCGGAGCAGGTCGGGCATGACCCGGGCGGGGCTGGTGGAGGCGGCGGCGAGGTAGCGGTCGGTGAGGGTGGTGTTGAGTTTCTTCCTGCCGTCGAGGGTGCTGGCGGCGTGTTGGAGGGATTCCAGGACGGCGAAGAGTCGTCCGGCCAGGTAGGCGGTGTCGTTGTTGCTGTCGTCGAGGGCCATCGGGATCGTCTTTCCGGGCTTGAGGGTGCGGATCGTCAGCAGGCGCAGCAGGGCGAGGCGGGGGTTGTCGATGCGTTTGTCGGCGCGGAAGCGTTGGACGAGATGGAAGGCCAGTGACTGCGGAAGTGGTGTGGTGTGCAGGGCGGCGGTGAGCAGGTCGCGTTGCGCGGACAGCGGGCGTCGGGCGCCGGGGTCTCCCAGTGGTAGGTAGGTGTTGGTGCGCGGGTCCCAGCGGCCCAGGGCGAGCAGGAGTCGGTGCAGGGAGAAGCGTTCGGGTCGGCCGGTCCAGGGGTCGATGACGGTATGCTGGGTGAACCAGGTCGCCACGGCGGCCTTGGCGGCGGGCAGGGGGACGTCGATCCAGTCGCGCAGGATCAGTCGGGTTTTGTTGGCGCTGACCGCGGCGGCGCAGAAGATGCCGGTGTCCACGCGTCCGGGTTCGCGTCCTTGTTTGGGGCTGTCGAGCATGGTGCCGACGGTCTTGACCAGGTGCCGTGGGTCGGGGCGTGTGGTGGTGGGGTCGTCGGGGGGTAGTTCGGCGAGCAGGCTGTCGATGGCGGCGGTGTCGGGGTCGAAGAGCAGTTCGATGGGTGCGGTGGTGCCGGGTTCGGTGTCGAGCAGCCACCAGGTCAGGGCGGTGTCGCCGATGCGTCGGGTGTGGTCGCGGCTGCGCAGCAGGTGGTCCAGCGCGGCGACGCTCCATTCGGCGCAGGTGGCGCAGACGGGTGCGTGGGTGAGTTGGGTGGTCAGCTCGTAGCCCATGGCGGGTTTGTTCATGCTGGCCAGGGTGACCGCGGAGGGTTGGGGGCGGTTCTTGCTGCGGCTGTCGGGGTCGTGGCCGAGGGCGGGGATGAGTCCGGCGGTGACCTGGCGGGGGAAGGTGTCGACCAGGCTGCCGGGCTCTCCGCAGACCAGGCACACGCCGGTGCCGCCGCTGCTCTTGCGGGCCTGTGCCACCCGCGTCCAGTACTCGGCCGCAGTCGCGGAGCGATGGACCGGGGCGCCGTCGACGCGAAACATGACCAGATCGCTCGCGTTGTACTTGGCGGGCTTGGCCAGGCGTTGTGGTCCGCCGGTGGCGAGGAACGCGCGCAACGCCTGGGCGGCGTGGTCATGGGGGTGCTCGTCGGCCCAGGCGGTGACCAGGTCGGTGAAGGCGTCGTGGCAGCGTCGGGCGCGTTCGGTGTCCTTGACGGGTGTGGTGCCTGTCTGGGGTGGTGGTGGGTCGGTCCACCCGAGGGCGTTTTTCAGGTCGTCGCAGGCGAGTTGGGGTTGGGTGCCGCTACCGGAGCGTTGGAGCTTGGGGACGAGTTCGCGTTTGCCGTTGCGCCGCGACGGTTCGTCGGGCACGGCGAGGTCGACCAACTCGCCCAGCGGTCGTCCTTTGTGGTCGAGGTCGAGCATCCAGCGCACGGAGCTCCAGGTGTGGAAGGGCAGGGGCATCTCGTCGCTGGTCTTGGCGAAGTCGCGCAGGCGTTTGAGGTACACCGCTCACCCCTGCTCGTGGTCGAGGTCGTGGTCAGCGGTGTCTTCACCGTGGGCGGTCTCGCCGAGGGCGGCGGCGTCGCGGGCCGGGTCGTGGATGCCGTCGGCGGGCACGCGGAGCACACCGGCGTGTAGTTGTGCGGTGAACCACAGCGACCGCGGGCTTCCGGTGGAGCGGTCGACGCGGAGCAGCATCACGCCCAGGTCTTCGTCGTGCGGCTCCGGTGTGACGCCGGGCTCGGGTGGGCCGAAGTCGCCGGCGGAGAACTCCCGGCAGCCCAGGTAGGGGTGGCTGAAGCTGGCACCCCGGGCGATGCGCCGCTGGAACTGCGACAGGTACTTGCCCAGTCCTTCGGTGGCGTGCGGGCGCAGCTGGATGTCGGCGTGGACGCGGTAGGCCACGTCGCGCAACGCCAGGGTGAACCGTTGGTCGCGGTCGGCGGTGACGTCGTAGTGGAAGTGCTCGCCCTGGCGGCGGATGGTCGACAAGCTGGGCGGGGTGGCGATCTCGTTGCGGCGGATGCGGAACCACTTGATCGGGCGCAGCACCTCGATGCGGCGCACGAGATAGTCGAACTCCGGCTTCCAGAAGATCGACTCCAGCACGCCGACTGCGGCGCTGGGGGTCATCATCGGGTAGCTGATCCGTTCGGCTTTGGACTCCGGCCGGGTGAAGCAGGCGAAGTCGCCGGAGATGTCCAGGACCACGGGTGCGTCCGTGGTCGCGGGCTTGAGTCGTGGTCTGCTCACAAGTCCTCCAAGGACCGGTCCGTGGCGGGGTCGTGGGTGGGGTCGATGCCGAGGTGCGGGTCGTAGGGGCCGTGCCACTGGTACAGGTCGCCGATCAGCGGCGTCAGCAACGTCTCGGGCATGCGGTCGGCGGTCCTGCGGGGCAGGGATGCCAGGAACGGTTGGAGGTGGCGCATCCGTTCGGGACCGACGGGGCGTCCCCGGCGCAGTGCTTCGATCACGCGGTCGGCTTTGGCCCGCAGATCGGAGTCGCCGGCGGGGGTGTAGTCGACGAAGACCGGCACACTGTTGTCGTCGATCATGCGGAACAACTCCGCGGTGCGGACGAAGTCCCAGTCCCGTCGCGCCGTCACCACCGCACGCCCGAGCGCCTCGGCACCCAGACTGGCGTAGAGGGCCGGGAAGTACCGTGCCAGGGCGGTCAGGTCGTCGGGCTCGGCTCGGCCCGGGCCGAAGCGCAGTCGGGTCTCGTGCAGCGGCACCTCGTAGGACGGCGGACGTCCCTGCTCACGCGGATCAAAGACAACCACGAGGCCGCCCTCGACACCGAGATGCCCCTCGCGGTTGCACCGCCCGGCCGCCTGCAACAGCGCCTCCGCCGGCGCCATCGCCCGATAGAGCACCGGAAAGTCCAGATCCACGCCGGCTTCGATCAGCTGTGTGGAGGCCACCAGAACCCGCGCGCCGTCGCGACCCTGAAGTCGACGGATGTCCTCGATGGTGTCGAGCCGGTGACGCGAACACATCCGGGTCGACAGATGCCGCAACTCCACCTCGGCCGCGATCACGCCCCGCTCCCGCAGCACCCGCCACCCCCGGTAGACTTCGCGGGCGTGGTCGGTGGTGTTGACCACCACCAGCGCCTGGCCCCGCTGCGCCGCCTGCCCCGCCACCTCGGTCAGCGTCGGCCTGCCCTGGCTCCACCAGTCGAAACGCACCCGCCGCAGCTGCCCGTACAGCTCGGCCGCGTCGTCGACGATGTCCACCGGTTCCACGCCGTCGAGCACGGGCAGATCCCAGAACTCCGGCTGGGTCGCCGAGGCCAACAGCACCGTGACACCGAAGTGCTCCACCAGCTGACGCAGCATCAACAGCACCGGCTCCAGCACGTGCACCGGGATCGCCTGCACCTCGTCCAGCACGATCACCGAGTTCGCCAACCGGTGCAGCTTGCGCATCCGACTCGGCTTGCGCTCGTGCAACGACTCGAACAGCTGCACCGTGGTGCTCACGATGAACTCGGCGTCCCAGTTCTCCGCCGCCAACCGCTGCCACCGCACCGACCGACCACGCCGCCCCCGCACCGTACGCCGCCGGACATCCTCCAGATCCACCGCGCTGTGGTGCTCCAACACCACCTGCCCCGTCCGCTCCGGATCGAGCAGATCCCGGTACACCTTCGCGTTCTGATCGGTCACCGACAGAAACGGCACCGCCACAACCACCCGACGCAGCCCGTGCCGCACGGCATGGTGCAACGCGAACCCTGCCATCGCATACGTCTTGCCCGACCCGGTCGGCGCACCGAGCCGGAAAAAGCCCCGCTCTCCCCCGGCGGCGGCCACCGCAGCCTCGTAGACGCGTTTGCGCACCTCGTCGACCGGCGAGGGCCTACGCATGGACACCTTCTCCACACGTCCCCGTTCGAAGCGATCCAGCAGCACCCCCATGCCCACCGGCACGCTCTCCACCGCGCCACCGGAACCCCGGAAGTGCGCCGCGGTATCGAGATAGTCGGCATCCACCAGTGCCGAGAACACCATCCGCAGCAGCATCTCCCCCGCCAGCAGGTCCTCACGCGTCCCCTCAGGCCACGTCGGACGCACGGCGCTGCGGAACTCGGGCATCGACCCGGTCAACCGCCGCACAGCCTCCGCCTCGGCCACCCGGTCCCGCTCCGGACTGCTCAGGAACCGGTGCAGATCCGCCGGACTGGTCAGGCCACCGTGATGGCCGTGCACAGCCATCACCCACCGCCACAAACCCAACCCGATCCCCCACCGCGCACCGGCAGCCTTGTGATCAATCCCCACCGGCCCACCCGCAGCCGCCGCGGACGCCAGGCCGCACTGCCACGCGACGGTCGCCTTACCCACGTCATGCAACAACCCCAACCACCAGGCCAGCACCCCGGCACCGAACGGCTCGGCGAAGCACTCGGCCCGCGCCGCGACAGCCCGCAGGTGCTCCTCCAACCCGTGCCACGTCCCGACACGGTTGGCGCTGTGCGCCCACAGACACCCATCACTCTCATCCGACGACACGCGTCAGGTACTACTCCGCGACACCGACAAAAACAGATGAAACCGAACCTTCCTCACGAAAACACCGGCAATCATCACCTGATAGGCGGGCAGGGTCGAACGCACGATCGACAATCGACGGCCACATAGACATGAACTCGCCAGTAACCGCAAATATCAGGTTTTACCTCGCTCAGCCGAAAGATCCTTTGACCAGAGCCGATGACAGGCGTACCAGGCCATGCGGGCGACACCCACCGTCGGCAACGATCACCCGCATGGCAGGTCGTCAACGCCGACCAAGTCCGAGAAAGACGATCGCCTTGCTGGTCCTGAGTTGGAGCCGACGTGTCACCGTTCCGGCCCGTTCAGTACGCGTCAGCCTGACCTCCCAGGTTCGAGCGTTAGTAGTGGTCAATCCAGTTCCACCTTCCTATAGCGAGTACGCCACGCGGATGCCGTGCCGTCCCGGCGCGCCAGCGTCAGGACCGCCGCAGCAGAGGCTAACTGACTTGTAGTTCTACTAGTGCCTCGCACTGCAAGCGGTACCCGATCGAGTGATCGTGACTACCGCAAACAAAACGGGTCGGACCACTCAAGGGTCCGACCCGTTCCAGGCACTCACAGTGCGCAGCCACTAGTAGTTGCGATTCTCGCCAGTCCCGAAGAACCAACGCTGGATCTGTACGACGACACCGACACCGGGGCCGACGCGTTGCGACCCCAACCTGCCCTGCAAAACCAGCACCTGCGACGCAAGCACGGCTTGCATCACAACAACCTACTGTTCCGATGCGCGCTACTCCCAGAGAGGCGCGCGTACACCTCGGCGTCGATGTTGCCGCAGGTTGCGCTCCCCGCCAGTTACGTACTCGACCACCCGCACCGTCACCGGATCCTTGCGCCGGTAGTGGTCTTCGGTAGCCACGATCTCCGACAGGTACGACCGTCGGGCAGCTCCCGCCGCACGGGCAACACGATGTTCGCCCGCACGCGCCACAACAGGTCCGCGCCGACCGCGGACGCGGCGCGCCACAACGGCAACCCCGCGAATCCCCGGTCGGCCATCAGCAGTTCTCCCTTGCCCAGGGCGGGGAACAGGTCCCGGGCCAGGGTGGACTCGGCCTTGGTGATCGGCCCCAACGTCGCGGCGGTCATCGCGTGCGTGCCGCATTCGGCCACCGCCACCCGACCTGCTCGAACAACGCCTTCAACGGTGCCGCGCCCAGCCTGACCCGGACCCGGGAGATCGCCGCAGTCGTGGGCACCCGCTACGGCTTCGACCACCGCGCCGCCCACGACACGCCCTCGGTTAGCAATCGGGCCACTTCCTCGTAGCCCTGACCGGTGAACAGACACATGGCCAGCACGAAGTAGACGACCACCCGCGGCGGCAGCAGCCGGTCACGCTGCCCCGCCCGCCCGGTCCCGGCGATCACCCGATCCACCAGCTCGGGCGGAAACGTCCTGGTCAACCCTGTTGGAGGCCGCCAGGTGGCCCAGTCGACGCTTTCTACTGTCAGGCCCGGCTCGTGCGCGACGACCCGCGCGCCAGCCTCAAGGTCGCGATCACCGAGGCGTTCGAGCCAGCCCACGGCGGCTACGGGCATCGGCGGATGCACGCGGTGCAGGTCCGCCTGCGCGGCTTACGCGGCCCTGGAGGGCCGGTGCTGGCTGCTCGTCGGTCGCGGCCAGGACCAGGTGGTAGGCGTTGCGATCCTCACCAGCCCCGGAGGGCCAGCGCTGGGACCAGTGGAGCAAGGAACACGTACTCCGGTTCACGGTTGCGATCCTCGCTGGCCCCGGAGGGCCGGCGCTGGCTCCGCTGGACCGAGATCGGGCGTACGCCGCGACGTTGCGATCCTCGCAGGCCCTCCGGAAGGCCAGTGCTGGCAGCAGCGTCACGTCCGCTAGGCGGAAAACAACGTCTAATTATGATCTTCGTCGGCTCCGAAGAACTGGCGCTCGGGTAGTTGCCGGTCGCGTCCCCAGTACAACTTGATCTTGTTGCAGTACTCGCCAGCTTCGGATGCGGGGCGCGCCCTTCGGACCGTTGCAATCCTCGCTGCCCCAGAGGCTGACACTGCTCCGTGGTATTGCCGCATCCGGTGAAACCAACGCCGTTGCGATCCTCGCCAACCCCAAATGACTGGCGCGGCCGACCAGGTGGTGGCCGTGGCTGTTGCTGGCCTCATTGGAATCCCCGCCAGTCCTGGAGGGCTGGCGCTGTTTGGCGCGCCGCCGGTCGCGGCGCTGTGCGACACGGTGTTGCGATCCTCACCAGCCCTGAGGCTAGCCGCTGCCGGACCAACCCGCAGGGCTTCTACACGAAGCTTCAGTTGCGATCCTCGCCAGTCTCGGAAGGCCAGCGCTGGAACCCCGAGCACCCGCGAGCCGTCACGCTGCCGTAGTTGCGATCCTCGCTGGCCTGTGAGTGCCAGCGCTGCGTTCACGTCGACGCTTGTCTACCCCGACGAGGGCTCGAGCATCGACCGACTGGTTGCCACAGGACCGTTGGCCACACTGAGAAGCTGGTCGTGAGCCAGTCTTTCATCATTTCTGACTTGCCCCGGCATTAGCCCACCAGTCCGAACTCTGCCAGAATCGCTGGCTTTTTTCGGAGAATTTCCTCAAGATCATTTGAGGACCACACGCCGATACTCATCGGATACTGATCCTGATTGTACTTCTCTACCCACTTTACGGCGGCACGCGTCAATGATCCAGTAGTGGCAATGATCAGGCGATCGATCGATCCGCTGTCGACGCGGAATAGCTTCGCATTTACGAGATGTTCAATCTCGGCCAGACCGACCGGCCGATTAGGCGAGTGCTTCGCCTGGAAAATCACCAGTTGCGCAGAGTCAGCAGCGTTATCATTCGCTTGCATATAAGCGTATCCATCGACGCCAACGTCAGGGCCGTGTTCAGGCTCCGAGCGATCCACTCGTTCATATGCCTCCGACTGTTCTAGCACCCGCACCAGGAGGCGCTCAAAGTCTCTTGCGTCGATTCGGTCCCAGAACACCTTCTGCGGTCGTTCTACGGTGATACCCACTTGGCTGACAAGCACCCGTCGACCGTCAGGGTCTGTTACCTCGATGGTTTCACCATGACGGTTGGAGGCGACCTCAAGTCCCACGCGTCGGAGTGCTTCTGACAGATTGTCCACCGCGATGCGGATCGTCAATCCCGAGCTTCCTACAGGATCGTTTGGTTGTGCCTGGCGAAGCACAATTTCTGAACTAACCTCAGCAAAGTTTCCGCGCGCTCGGATGTCATCGCCGATGAGCCGAGCATAGAAATCTACGGTCTGAGTTAGTCGCTTTACATCGAGGACTACGCCAGCCCCAACACGAAGAGGTGCGACGTCATCCACCGATTCCACCGTCGTAGAATCTTCGATCTTTAGCCCGAGATCTTTCCGATGCTGCCCCTCTTTGTGAACACTTGAATGTGCAGCGCCTTGTTGTTCCGTTCTAGCAACTTCCCGAAGAAAGGGGGGCGTAGTCGGGTTCGCCCGGCGGTCAACCAATACGGTTTGACCGTCGTCGAGAAGGAGTCGAGTGCGCCAGACCTCATTGGAAAGGTCTTCCACATCTCGAACGAAGTATTTACGGCCATCGGGAAACTCACCCTCCCGAACCGGCGTATCCAGCAGGCTTTCCAAAAGTGCATGACGCAACACGGAAGGCTGACGGCTCGGCCATTTCAAATTTTTGCCCGCCCGTGAAACCACACTTTCGGCGACGCTGCCAATATAGTCCACATCCTGCACAGCGTGTAGCGATTCTCCAAGCCATTGCGTGCCGTGCAGTGCCCCGAGTATAGCTGCAGTAAGTGAGGCCAACGTATCCGTGTCGCCTCTGCGGAGATAGGCTGCCGATACCAGTCCACCTTGTGGACGTGCAGCAAATCTGCTTGCGAGGTAGATCGCCGCAACGGCTGATATTGTTCCGGAACCGTTGACCTTAGGGTCGGTGCAACCAAGCTGTTCCAGTGTTGAATTAGGGTTACTCATTGCGCCACGACCCAAGGACTGCGCAATATTGTCAAGAAGCCGTACTACCTCCTCATTTGTATGCTGCCATGTGTTTGCAAAAAAATCAAGCTGCTGGGCAGTGCCCCAGTCCGAAGGCAGCATCGGGAGCACTTGTTCGACATCTATCAAGCCTGCCGTTGCGGCGCCGACACTGTCGCCAAATCCGTGTGTATCAACTGAAGTCGCGGCATGGCGAAGCGCAAAGGCGTAGACAAGCGCACCGACTAGTGCTCGGGGGTGTCCATGGGTCGCAATCCCGTCACGCACTACCCGTCGGACTAGATCTTCGGGTCCGTCGGCCCACAACACGTGCGGGGCAATACGCATTGCGACGCCGTTGGCACCGGCTTTCCTGTAACGCTCCTCCGCACTTCGCGTGCGAACGGAATTGCTGTGCCATGGAGGGCGCCCTTCGGACCAGGACGCGGCGGCCCTAAGAACCGCGCCTCCGCCGCCACGCTGGTACAAGGGCCAGGTCGGAAGTTCAACCTCGGTGAGACGTTGCCACCACTGGTCGCCCGCAAGGCAGCACCTTGCGGAGACAAGTAGCAACTGAGTGTCGTCGCTGTACTCACCCGCGCGGACCGGATCTCGGTAACGGCGTGTGTAGTGGCCGGCGTTGCGGACCCAGGTTCGAAATTCGGGTCGAGGGGTAGCACGATCGCGCTCCTTCTGACCTCCGACAAGTCCGCCCTTGACCTCCTGAGGCCAACCCAAGGCGTCGCCGACCGCTGCACCGAGGAAGATGCCTCGCGCGGTACGCCTCAACGTTTCATCAATCGGGGTCATGAGATTCAACCTGTTGTGAGGGAGATGACCACACGGCCTCAGCGAGGCCGTGCCCGAGTCGAACGGCGTTAGCGATCGCAATCTTGTCGAACATGCTCGGTGAGATGATCCACTGCACCTGGTCGGGTGGGAGCATCCCGAATCGGTCTAACCGTCCGTACTCCTCTTCGGCCGCCGCAGCAGTGGGGAACACGATCCCATGGATGGCGGATAACGGCACAGGGGCGGTCACGAGCACTTCAGCTTGCACGTCCGTCGGACAGCGCGGATCATGCCGGGGACCGCGGGTGCGCGTCTGTCCACCTTGGCCAGGAACCGACGGGGCGTAACAGGCTCGCAGACCTGCCGCACCTGGAACCGGGCGTGCCCCGGTAGCTGCAGCATTCCGCGGTGAGAACAGCGTTCCCTCGGTCGCAACGAGCCCTTTGTCCAGCACGAGGCAGATCCAATCGGGATAGTTGATCACGTCGTGCTTCCGGCGGGCGATGTCGAAGTAGTAGCCGTTGGGGTACTGGATGCTGCAGCACACTTTGTCGTGGTAGCCATCCAGGCGCTGCAGGTCGGTGGCCCGATAGCAGGCCCGGACGTCATCCTTGAGGTCTTTGACGCTCCTCAGCTCTCCGTCAGCGACGATGCTCGGCAGGTTGAGCGACGGCGTGAAGTGAGTGAGTCGCGTGAACGGCAGCGCGCTGAGCGCGGCAGCAACTTCGATGTTCGTGTCGGTCACGTCGTCACCTCGTAGAGGCCGGAGTTTGCGGCGGGGAGCAGCGGCGTCAAGCCCCCGCTGTGGGTGATGATCAGCTCGTCGCAGGCCCTGGTCACCCCGACGTAAAGCAGACGGCTCTCGCGGCTTGCAGCCTCCTCGAAGCCGAATGCAGCCACAGTGTCACCATCCGGGCATCGGTTCGCGCCGCAGAAGGGGAGGAACACAACATCGAATTCGAGGCCTTTGGCGGAGTGGTAGGTGCCGGCATAGATGCCCGCGCTGATCTCCCACTTCTGCATGTTGTCGTGCAGCATGCGGACCCCCTTGATGCCAGCGACAGCTTGGCGCGCTTCGGCTCTGGTCCTCGCGAGCACGCCGACGCGTGCGAACTTGCCGAAGTCGGCGGCGTTGGTGGCCACGCCAGCCGCTTCGGCCGCTGGCGATGAGTAGCGGACGAGCGTGGGCTTCGCTCCGGCAGCACGCTGCGGGGCGCGAGGCTCGACGAGGTCGGCCGAGTCCTTGAAGTGAGGCATGTCCGCCATCGCGATCGCGAGGCGAGCGATCTCCGGGCTGTTGCGGTAGTTGTCGAGGAAGAGTTCCGCCTTCGCGACGGTCAACCCGCAGGAGCGCCAGGACACGCGCTGTCCGTAGATCTGCTGCGCGTAGTCCGCGAAAAGCGTCAAGCTACCGTCTTCCGGGATGGCTTCAGCCAGGGAGCGGATCGCCTCCGGTGACAGGTCCTGCGCTTCGTCGACCACGATATGCTTGTACAGGCGGGCGTCCGTGTCTACGGCAAGGGCAGCGCGGACGACCGTTGGAAGGCCAGCCCAGTCATAGGGGCGTCCTCCTGCACGGCGCGCCTTCAAGTAGTTTTCACGGATGGCCCAAACAGCTTGCCGCTGCCCCTGCTGGAGCGGTGCCATTCTGCCGGTGCGCTTCACCTCAAGGTAGTCCTGCACTGTGGTGAGACCGTGGCCATCAATCCACTCGAGTTCATCGAGGAAGAAGTCGGTAGCGCGCTCGAAGAACGTGTACGGCGGCCTGTAGCCAGCCATGGTGGCCTTGACGGCCTGCTCGACGAAGTGTCGCCGCACGTCAGGGGTGGCGATTTGGTTGTAGCCCATCAAGCCTTGAGCGGCCAGATAACCGCGGGAGAATTTGCCGTACGTCTCAATGGTAACGCCCGGCAATCGGGCCGCCAGGTGGCGCAAGTACGTGACCAACGAGTTGTTGTACGTCAGCAACAACGTCGGCCCGTGGTTCCGCGTGCGAGTGTCAGCGAGGTGCGCGGCACGGTGGATCGCCATCACGGTCTTACCCGTGCCAGCGGTACCGAGGACTACTTGATGGCCGCGGGCCGGCAGATAGACGACGTCACGCTGGTGCCCCTTCGGCGCGGGCAAGTTCACTTGTGGCTCCCTGTAGATCACCGGCGGCTGGGAGAGCCACGGACGTGGCACCGCCGAGAGGCCGCCAACTCTACATCGCGTACAGCATGATGGCGACCCACGAGTCGGTGGAGGCGGCGGCTCCCATCTCGCGGGGCATGGACAACGAGGACGGCAAGGAGCGTCCCCCTTTACCTTCTTCGTAGTTCCTGATCAAGGAGTCGTGGTAGCCGGGTCCGGCGTGACCGACGTCCCCAGTCGAAGGCATGATCCGGGGGTGGTGCCACCGGACACGGTGGCGCCGTCGGACCGCTGGTAGACCTCCGATCTTGCTCACTGTCAAGCCGCAGCCCCGGTTGGGGTGTCGAGCTGGGCGTCGAATGCCTTGATCGGGTCCGTAGGTCTGGCCGCCTGGAGGCAGTGGTGGAGCTGTCCGAGGAAGCGGTCGAACAGGCGTCGATGCCGCGTTGGCGACCGGCACGGCGCAGGTCCGCGACGATGCGCGACCTTGGTGATCTTCGCGGCAGCGGCGGGTGTCGGTGCCAGCGCCAAGACCACGCGCGCTTCGGAACTAGCGAGGTCGGTGGCGCCGCCCTTGGCGAACGCGGCGAGGAACCCAGGGTAGTACTCGCGCAGCACGGCGCGAAGTTCCTGCGTGGCGCGGGATCGCCGCCAGATGGCGTCCTGGATTGCGCGGGACAGCACCACGACGGCCTGGGCGAGCTCGCTGTCGGCGAGCAGCGGCCGGTGGGCGTGGGCGTCGGTGCGCAGGATGTTCGCCAAGATCATGGCGTCGACGTGGTCGGATTTCTTGCGCGAGACGCTGCGTCGTCCGCGGTAGCGGGCCACCGCCATCGGGATGATCGAGTAGGCCTGTCGCGCGGTCTGTCGCAGGCCGGCGACCAGCAGGCCGCGTGGAGTCTCGATCGCCACCAGGATTCGGGTGCGGTCGCGGCGTCACCGGCGTCGGCGAGCATGGCCAGCAGCTCGGCGAAGCCGTCAGCCGAGTCGTCGATGCGACACCAGGACACCAGGACACCATGGGCGTCGACCAGGGCGACGTCGCGGTGGTCCTCGGCCCAGTCGATCCCGCAAGAACACCTTCACCCTGAACTTTCCCTCGACTGACTGTTGGTGCTTGTCAGAACCCATGGCGAGAACCATCCGGCGGTGACATGGACGTCGTCCACAGGCGTCACCGGGGTTGCTCGACGTGGCAGTCGAACGTGCCGATGTGCCGTAGTGCGCGGCCGCAGTGCCATGCCGTCGCCATCACGGTGATCGCAGGGCGCGTGCGGCCCCGCGGTCTGCTTCCGATCGCGTCGGTTCAGGTCACCAGGCGGCGATATCAGCAGGTCAGGACGTGTTCAGGACGCTCGGCGCACGGTGGACGCGGTTAACCCCAAATGGGTGGCGTTTGGCGTCGGTTGGCCGATTTCACCCATTCGGCACGACCCTATTTGGCGTTGGTCAAAGATCTGGAGCGGTCCGCTCCTGATTTCGCTCCTAAACAGCGTTCACCAAGATCGCGAAGTTACCGTTTCGTGACCGAACGAAGATCGACACCAGGGCACGAAAAAGCCCGCTGACCTGGACAAACATCCAGATCGAGCGGGCTTCTCCAGACCGTCGGGACGACAGGATTTGAACCTGCGACCCCTTGACCCCCAGTCAAGTGCGCTACCAAACTGCGCCACGTCCCGGCCGCGCCCCGTGGTGCGGGGTGCGGCGATAGCTTAGCGCACGCGTGGTGGGGGGTGGAGGTGGGGGGTGCTTCGGGAGGAGAGGGCGGTCTAGCTGCGGGAAGGGTTGGGGTCCGCGGTGGTGCGGACCCCTCGTTCCCCTCCTCGGTGAGCCGGCGGACGTTCCCCCGGTCGGCGGGCTCGGGGGCAACTATGCGGTCGTCGGGTTTCGGGGGCTACCGCCGAAAGTCGAGTCTTCTTTGTCAACTTTTGGCAGACCCGTCGGTAGCTTGGCGTGGACGGCGAAGCCGCCGTCCGGGCGGGCGGTGGTGGTCAGGGTTCCGCCGGCTTGGGTCACCCGCTCCTTGAGGCCGTGCAGGCCGTGGCCGCCTTGGTCCGGTGGTGGGGTGGGGAGCGTTGGAGGGCCGTTCACGATCGAAACGCGCAGGGTTCCGTCCCGGCTGGACAGTGTGATGTGGACGGTGGCGCCCGGGGCGTGCTTGGCGACGTTGGTCAATGCCTCCTGGATCACGCGGTACGCGGCGCGGCCGGTGGGTGGGGGTGGTGGGTGGCCGCTGTGGTCTTCGCAGGTCACGGTCAGGCCGGCGGATCTCGCGCGGTCGATCAGGGCGGTGATGCCGTCGAGGCCCGGGGTCGGTTCGGTGGTGAGGAGGCCCAGGGCGGCGCGCATCTCGGCCAGTGCCTCCTTGGCCAGCGACCTCAGGCGCAGGGCCGTGTCCTTGGTCTTCTGCTCGTCCGTGGTGGCGGCGAGGGCCGCGGCTTCGACGGCGATCAGGGTGGCGTGGTGGCCGACCGCGTCGTGGATCTCGCGGGCGATGCGGGCGCGTTCGGCGGCTCGGGCACCGGCTTCGCGTGCCTCCAGCTCGGCCGTCCTGGCGCGGGAGGCCTCGGTGAGGCTCGCGGTCAGGTCGCGCCTCGTCGTGATCAGCGCTCCGAGGGCGGTGGGGGCTCCGGCCATGAACAGGCTGAACGCGAACGTCAGCAGGGCGGCTCCGGGTGGCAGGCGCTGGGTGGTCACGACCAGGGTGGACGGCAGGACCGTGGCGAGGGCCACCCAGGTGATCATCGCGGGCACCGGGCACTTGCGGCCCACCCGGTACAGCGCGACGACGGTCGGCGGCCAGCCCAGGCCGCCGACCAGGCCGGGCAGGGACGTCAGGGCGACGAGCCGGGGCCATCGGCGGCGCAGGGGTAGCACCGCGCACGCGGCGAGCGCGGTGGGGATCGACCACGCGTACGGGACGTGGTCGGCGAGCAGGACCATGGCCGCGGGCACGACGACGGCCAGCAGTTCGACCAGCGCGGTCACCACGTGTCCACCTGGTGGGCGACGAGGGCGGCTTGGACGCGGTTCTCCACGCCGAGCTTCGTGAGCACCGTGGACACGTAGCTCTTGACCGTGGCCTCGCTCAGCCCGAGCGCGGTGGCGATGGCGCTGTTCGGCTGCCCGTTCGCCAGCAGTTCGAGCACCTGCCGCTCTCGCGCGCTCAGGGTGGCGAGCTGGGCGTTCCCGCGCAGCCTCGACGGCCGCAGCTTCGGCAGCAGCCGGGCGGTGATCCGGGGGTCCAGGACCGCTCCCCCGGCGGCCAGGTCGAGCACGGCGCGCACCAGGGCGTCCGGCTCGGCGTCCTTGAGCAGGAAGCCCTGGGCGCCGAGTTCCAGCGCCGCGGCCACGTAGTCGTCCAGGTCGAACGTCGTCAGCACGGCGAGCGCGGGCGGGTCGGGCCAGGCGAGCATGGCGCGCATCGCGGCGAGGCCGTCCATGCCGGGCATCTGCACGTCGACCAGCGCCACGTCGGGACGGTGCCGGCGCACGACCTCCAGCAGGCCGGCGCCGTCCGCGGCCTCGGCCACGACCTCGACCCGGCCGTCCGCCTCCAGCAGCACCCTGAGGCCCCGACGGAGCAGCGCTTCGTCGTCGGCTAGCACCAATCGGACCGGCACCACGCCAGGCAACCGCATTCGGCCTGGCGGAGCAACCGGTCAACTCGCGGATCGGACCGGACCGGACCCAAGCCGACCAACCCGGGGCAGGCGGGGCGTCGGTCGGAACGCGGGTCGAGCCGCAGGCCGGTCCGCGGGCCGCGTCACGGGTCGGTCGGCGGTCGGGTCCGGGTCACTTCTTGGGGCGCTTCTCCCGCACCCGCACGGAGATCCGCACCGGGCTGCCCTGGAAGCCGAACTCCTCGCGCAGCTTGCGCTCGATGAACCGGCGGTAGCCCGCCTCCAGGAAACCGGTGGTGAACAGCACGAACGTCGGCGGCCTCGTCCCGGCCTGGGTGGCGAACAGGACCTTCGGCTGCTTGCCGCCGCGCACGGGCGGCGGGGTGGCGGCGATGAGGTCGGTCAGCCACGAGTTCAGCCGACCGGTCGGCACGCGGGTGTCCCACGAGTTCAAGGCGGTCCGCAGGGCGGGCGCGAGCTTGCGCACGGCACGTCCCGTCAACGCGGAGATGTTCACCCGCTCCGCCCACGGCACCCGGACGAGCCCGCGTTCCAGCTCGCGCACCATGGCGTGACGCCGGTCCTCGTCCACGAGGTCCCACTTGTTGAACGCCAGCACGCACGCCCGGCCCGACTCCACGACCATGGTCAGCACCCGCAGGTCCTGCTCGCTGATCGGCTCGGACGCGTCCAGCAGCACGATCGCGACCTCGGCGGACTCGATCGCGGCCTTGGTGCGCAGCGACGCGTAGTACTCCGCGCCGGAGGCGAAGTTGACCCGCTTGCGCAGGCCGGCGGTGTCGACGAACCGCCACAGCTCGTCGTCCAGCTCGACCAGGGAGTCGACGGGGTCGACGGTGGTGCCCGCGACGTCGTGCACGACGGACCGGTTCTCGCCGGTCAGGCGGTTGAGCAGGGACGACTTGCCGACGTTGGGCCGGCCGACGAGCGCCACCCGGCGCGGTCCGCCGCGGACGGCCTCGAACGTCTCGCGCGGCGTCTCCGGCAGGGCCTTGAGGATGGCGTCGAGCATGTCGCCGGAGCCGCGGCCGTGCAGGCCGGACACCGGGATGGGCTCGCCGAGGCCGAGCGACCACAGCGCCGCGACCTCGGCCACCAGCCGCTCGTCGTCGACCTTGTTCGCGACCAGCAGCACGGGTCGCTTGGACCGGCGCAGCAGCTTGACCGCGGCCTCGTCGGTGGTGGTCGCGCCGACGGTGGCGTCGACCACGAACAGGATCGCGTCGGCGGTGGCCATGGCGAGTTCGGCCTGGGCGGCGACCGAGGCCATCATGCCGGTGGCGTCGGGCTCCCAGCCGCCGGTGTCGACCACGGTGAACTTGCGGCCATTCCAGAGCGCGTCGTAGGCGACGCGGTCGCGGGTCACGCCGGGCACGTCCTGCACGACCGCTTCGCGGCGGCCGATGATGCGGTTGACCAGCGTCGACTTGCCGACGTTCGGCCGGCCCACGACGGCCAGCACGGGCATCGGCGGCGCGGCGGCCTCCTCGTCCTGGGCCGTGTCCTCGAACGCGGTCCAGTCGGACTCGTCCGCCCAGGTGCCGTCCAAGTCCGTCATCGTGCTTCTCCTCGCTGGCTGTCGAGCTCGGCCACCAGCGTGGCCAAGCGGTCGCGGACCTGCTCGGTGGCCTTGACGAGCGCCTGGCGACCCTTGTCGCCGGGCAGCTCGAACGGCTCACCCACGAGCACGTCCACCACGGGCCGGAACCTCCGTCGGGTCCCGGCCGGGCGCAGGGTGCCCCGGCACGCGACGGGCACGACGACCGCGCCGGTCGTGCGGGCGAGCCAGGCCGCGCCGGCCTGGGCCTGCGCCACGTCGCCCGTGCCGCGCGTGCCCTCGGGGAACACGCCGACCACGCCGCCCGCCCGCAGCACCCGTTGGGCGGCGAGCAGCGGCGCGCGGTCGGGCTCGCCGCGCCGCACGGCCAGTTGGCCGATCTTGCGCAGCAGCGTGCCCACCACGCCCTTGAACATCTCCTGCTTGATCAAGAACACCACACGCCGGGGCAGGACGCCGAACAATATCGGTCCGTCCACCATCGAGCTGTGGTTGGCCACGACGACCACCGGGCCTCTCGACGGCACCCGCGACACGCCGCGCGCCCGGACGCGGAACGGCATCCGGAAGGGTCGGCGGGCGATCCAGCGGCCGACGTCGTGCAGCCAGGTCAGCGACCCCTCGGGGAGCTGGTCGGTCACCCGCGCACCCGTCCGCTCGGCTGGGCCAGCAGACCGCGGGCGTCGACCAGGTCCAGCAACGCGGTCAGCGTGCCGGGGAGGTCGAGCGACGTGGTGTCGAGCACGATCGCGTCCTCGGCGGCGCGCAGCGGCGACACGGCGCGGGACGAGTCGTAGGCGTCGCGCCGCTGCACGTCGGCGAGCGTGGCGTCCAGCGTGGACGCGCGGCCGGAGTCGTTGTCCTGCCTGGCGCGGCGCAGGGCGCGGGCCTCGGCGTCGGCGGTCAGGTAGACCTTGAGCGGCGCGTCGGGCACGACGACGGTGCCGATGTCGCGGCCTTCGACCACGATGCCGCCCGCCTCGTCGACCGCTTCGGCGATGATCCGGCGCTGCTCGGCGACCAGCAGCTCGCGCACGGCGGGCACGGCCGACACCGGGGACACGGCCAGCGTCACCTCGGGGCCGCGGATCTCCGCGCCGACGTCGTCGCCGTCGAGGGAGGTGGTGGAGCGCTCCGGGTCGGTGCCCTGGACCACCAGGGCCGCGTCCGCGACCTCGGCGACCTTGACGTCGTCGGTGGGGTCGACGCCGGCGCGCAGCACGGCCAGCGTCACCGCCCGGTACATCGCGCCGGTGTCGAGGTAGCGCGCGCCGAGGGTGGCCGCGAGCCGGCGCGCTGCGGAGGACTTGCCGGTGCCGGAGGGCCCGTCGAGGGCCACCACGCCACGCAGCTCACCGTGTCCCACGGGGTTTTCCTCCTCAACGCGACGACGGTCGTCAACCTCCAATTGTGCCTGGTGCGGCCCGTCACACCCGCATCAGGTGGCCGGTGGCCGCCGGAACGTCCGTTCGAGGCGGGTTGCGCCGTCCGGGTTCGGTTCGCCGCGGGCCGGTGGACGGTGCGGGCGGTGGGCGGGTGATCTTGCGGCTGCGCCCCGGGACGGGCCTCGCGGCGGGTGCCGGGCCACGCTGCGCAGGCGTCCCCGCCCAGGGGACCCCATGCTTTTATCCTGCCGGCCCGGGCGGACGGTTCGGGGGCACGGAGGGGCGGCCTGTGGACAACTCCCGACGGCCGAGAGCCGTGCCCGTTCGCGGGGCCTCGGTCCGGAACCCGCGTGGGCGCTCGGCTCGGAAGCCGGCGGGCCGGGGTTCGAGCCCGGCGGGCTCCGGTTCGGAACCTGGCCGGCCCGGGAACCACGCCGGCCCCGGTTCGGCGACCGTCCGGTCCCGGTCCCCCGGCGGCGGTCAGTCCAGGTCGGCCAGCAGCAGGCCGCTGCGCGGCTTGGGGGTGAAGTAGGTGCTCTTGCGCGGCATCCGGCCGCCCGCGGCGTGGACGGCCAGCACGTCCGCCGGCGGCACGGGGGCGATCAGCAGGACGGCGTCCACCGAGGCCGGGTCGGGCAGGTCGCCGGTGACCGGCCGCACGTGCGGGCTCTCCGGGTCCAGCCCGAGCGCCTCGTCCAGCAGCACGTCCTCGACGCAGGCGTGGTCCACGCCGGCGGACGGCAGGTCGACGCGGACCGCGTCCGGCCCCGCCACCACGACCACGGCCCCGGGTGACGGCGGGGTGCCAGCCTCGACCGGGGTCACCGCGAGCCCGAGCCCCCGCCACGCGGCCGTCATGTCGGCCAGGGTCAGGCCGGTGCCGGCGACGGCCCGGTGGATCGGCCCCACCCTCAGGTCCGGACCCGCCGTGACCAGGGCCAGCAGGCCCGGCAGGCCGGCCGACGCGGCGACCCGGTGGTTGCCGTCGGCGACCATCAGCGGGTGCTCGCCCGCGGCGGCCAGCAGGGCCTCCTGCCGTTCGCCCGGCCCGACCAGCCACAGCCAGTGCCGCCGCCCGCCCGGGTCGACGACGGACGCGGCCGGTTCGTCGTCCACCTCGGCGACCAACCGCGTCAGCCGCACCTCGCGGGCCACCGGCACCAGCATCGCGGCGCTCGTCACGCAGCCCAGGGCGGTCAGCACGCGGGCGCGTTCGGCGACCACGTCCGGGTAGACCTCCTCGGTGTGGCCGACCTCCGCCGGGTCCACCATGCACAACAGCCCGTAGGCGGTGCCGTCGGGGCCGTCCACCCGATAGGGGGCGACCACGTCGTGCACCTCCCGGTAGGCGGTCCGCCGCAGGCGGGCCAGCTCGGCGACGGCGTGCGGCAGGGCGTCGAGCAGGCCCTGGCCGGCGGCGAGCGCGGCGGGCGTCCGGTGGGGGTGCTGCACGGCGAGCAACGTGCCCGGACGGGCGCGGGCCAGTGCGGTGACGATCCGCTCCGGTTCGGCGAACTCGTCCACGTCCGGACCGGGCACGCGGTCGCGAACCACCCATCCGCGACGGATCGCCCGAACACGTGTACCCATTCGTCTAGGATCACATGATGTGAACGTCGAGGTGACGCCGCTTCCGGGGATCGGCACCCGGCAGGACTTCATGATCCGTGCCGGCCGCCGGATCGGGGTGATCACACACCGTGACGGCAAGTTCGAGCTGATCGTGTCGCGCCGCGACGACCCGGACGATTGCGCGACGTCCATAGCGCTGACGCCGGCCGAGGCGAGCACGCTGGCCGGGCTGCTCGGCTCGCCGCAGCTCGTCGCGCACCTGCAGGAGCAGCACCGCGAGGTCGCGGGCATCTCCACCAAGCAGTTCCCGATCGTGCCCGGCTCCCGGTTCGACGGCAGCCCGCTGGCCGAGACGGAGCTGCGCACCCGCACCGGCGCGTCCATCGTGGCCGTCGTGCGCCGCGGCTCGGTGCACCCGTCGCCGCGCCCCGACTTCCCCTTCGAGGGCGGCGACCTGGTCGTCGTCGTCGGCACCGCGGACGGCCTGAACGCCGCGGCCGAGTTGCTGGGCGGTGGCTGAGCACCTTGCACAACACCGCAATCGCACTGATCCAACTGGGTGCGGTCTTCTTCGGGCTGGGCTTGCTCGGCAAGATGGCGTGGCGGGTCGGCATCTCCCCGATCCCGCTCTACCTGATCGGCGGCCTGGCCTTCGGGCAGGGCGGCCTGGTCCCGCTGCACGGCATCGAGGACTTCACGCACCTGTCCAGCGAGATCGGCGTGATCCTGCTGCTGCTCCTGCTGGGCCTGGAGTACTCGGCCGCCGAGCTGATGACCGGGCTCAAGCGGTCGTGGACCGCCGGGCTCATGGACATCGTGCTGAACGCGACGCCGGGCGTGATCGCGGCGCTGATCCTGGGCTGGGGCCCGGTGGGGGCGCTGGCGATGGGCGGCGTCACCTACATCTCGTCGTCCGGGATCATCGCCAAGGTCCTCGGCGACCTGGGCCGGCTGGGCAACCGGGAGACGCCGGTGGTGCTGTCGGTGCTGGTGTTCGAGGACCTGGCGATGGCGGTCTACCTGCCGATCCTGACGGCCGTGCTGGCGGGCGTGAGCTTCGTCGGCGGGCTGACCGCGGTGGGCATCTCGCTGGCCGCGATCACCGTGGTGCTGGTGATCGCGCTGAAGTTCGGCCGGTACGTGTCGGCGGTGGTGGACAGCCCCGACCCCGAGGTGTTCCTGCTCAAGGTGCTGGGCGCGGCGCTGCTGGTGGCGGGTGTGGCGTCGCAGCTGCAGGTGTCGGCGGCGGTGGGCGCGTTCCTGCTGGGCATCGCGATCTCCGGGTCGACGGCGGAGAACGCCACCCGGATGCTGGAGCCGTTGCGGGACCTGTTCGCGGCGATGTTCTTCGTGGTGTTCGGCCTGAACACCGATCCGGCGTCGATCCCGCCGGTGCTGGGGCTCGCGGTGGCGCTGGCCGTGGTGACGACGCTGACGAAGGTGGCCACCGGGTGGTGGGCGGCGCGGCGGCAGAACATCGGGCGGATGGGCCGGGCGCGGGCGGGCGCGGCGCTGGTGGCGCGGGGCGAGTTCTCGATCGTCATCGCGTCGCTCACGGTGGCGTCCGGCGCGGTGGACGGCGAGCTGGCGGCGCTGGCGACGGCGTACGTGCTGCTCATGGCGGTGTTGGGACCGGTGGCGGCACGCGTCGTGGAGCCCTTGGCCAGGAAGTTCACTCGGAAGCGTGATGCGGCGACGACCGCGACAGCCTGACCTGTATCTCCCCGCGACCTCACCGCTCCATCAGGGCAGACGAACCGCGTTCGCGCCCGGGCCGACCCTTCCGGCCGATTGAACGCGAACGCGATCCGGAGTTACACCTGACTGCCGTCCCAACCCCGAAGGGGGTCGTCATGTCACAACCAACGGGCGCCGAGACCACCGGCCGCTACCTCGTGCTCCTGGAGGAGAAGTCGGTCACGGCCGGCGCGCGGGAGATGAGCCGGGTCGCCGGGATCAGCGCCGCCAGCACCGCGGACTCCGCCACCCGGGCGGAGCTGGCCGCGGCCGACGGGGTCATCTTCCAGGACCTGGGCGTCGCCGTGGTCAACGCGACGCCCGACCAGGTCGCCCAGCTCACCCGGGCCGCCGAGGCGCCGGGCCCGATCTCCGTGGTCGAGGCCGAGCGCGTCGTGCACGCCTACACCGCGCCGCCCGACACGGGCGCCGACCAGGCGGCGGCCCCGGCCGTGGACGAGTCGGTGTTCACGTGGGGGTTGCAGGCGGTGGGCGCGAACCTCTGCTCCGCCACGGGCAAGGGCCTGCGGCTGGCCGTGCTGGACACCGGGTTCACCGTCGCGCACCCCGACTTCGCGGGCCGCACCGTGGTCACGCAGTCGTTCGTGCAGGGCGAGACCGTGGACGACGCGCACGGCCACGGCACGCACTGCATCGGCTCCGCCGCCGGTCCGCGCCAGGCCGCCTCCGGCGGTCCCGGCTACGGCGTGGCCTACGAGGCCGACATCTACGCGGGCAAGGTGCTGTCCAACCGGGGCAGCGGCACCGACAGCGGGATCCTGGCGGGCATCGAGTGGGCCATCGCGAACGGCTGCGCGGTGGTCTCGATGTCGTTGGGCGCGACCGTGCGCCCGAACACGCCGCACTCGCAGATCTTCGAGCAGGCCGCCACGCGCGCGATGGCCAAGGGCACGTTGATCATCGCGGCGGCGGGCAACGACAGCACCCGGCCGAACACCGTCGCGCCGGTCGGCCACCCGGCGAACTGCCCGTCGATCCTGGCCGTCGGCGCGGTCGACGTGCACCGGTCGGTCGCGTTCTTCTCCTGCGGCACGGTGGACACCATCGGCCAGGTCGACGTGGTCGGCCCCGGGGTGGACATCTACTCCAGCTGGAACAAGGAGGAGGCCGGCCTGGGCATGCACAAGCGCATCCAGGGCACGAGCATGGCGACGCCGCACGTGGCCGGGGTGGCGCTGCTCATCGCGGAGAAGCACGGCGCGCGCGGCTGGGAGCTGTGGGCGAGGTTGTCGCAGAGCGCCCGCAGGTTGGGCTTGCCTTCCACGGACGTGGGTGCAGGATTGGTGCAAGCTCCCTAGGCCCTGACGGAGGCGGCCGTGGACAAAGTCGTGGTCTCGGTCGCCGACGCGGGCGCGGCCGGCCTGCCCGCCGTGGTCTCGGCGCTGCGCGACGCCGGGATGGTGGTGGAGAGCGTGCTGGAGTCGCTGGGTGTGGTCACCGGGTCGGTCGCGCCGGGTGCGGTCGACCGGCTCGGGGCCGTGCCCGGGGTCGCGCACGTCGAGGTGGAACGCGCCGTGGGGCTGCCCCCGACACCGGGTGCGCAGACCTGAGCGTCACTCGTCCGGGTGGCTCAGGTTTGGGTCGGCCACCTCGGGTAACCGGTTGCTGAAGACGTACCGGTCGTCCGAGGAGGTCGAAGACGATGAACGCCCTGCTCGCCGCGCAGACGGCGCAGGCCCAAGGCATCGGCGACGCCGCCGGTGACGCCCTGCGCTCCGTGGTGACCTTCGTGCCGAAGCTGGTCGGTTTCCTGGTCGTGCTGCTCATCGGGTGGATCGTCGCCCGGTTGCTGCGCACGGCGGTGAACAAGGTGCTGGAGCGGGTGCACTTCGACCGCGCCGTGCAGCGGGGCGGGCTGAGCGACGCGCTGGCGCGGTCGCGGTTCGACGCCTCGGGGCTGGTCGCCCAGATCGTGTACTACGCGGTGCTGCTGATCGCGTTGCAGATCGCGTTCGGGCTGTTCGGGTCGAACCCGGTGAGCGACCTGCTGACGGAGATCGTGGCCTGGCTGCCGCGGGCGATCGTGGCGATCGTGATCATCGTGGTGGCGGCCGCCATCGCGCGGGCGGTGCGGGACATCGCGACGCGGGCGCTGGGCGGGCTGTCCTACGGGCCGACGCTGGGCAAGGTCGCGTCGTGGTTCATCATCGCGCTCGGCGTGATCGCGGCGCTGAACCAGATCGGCATCGCGACCACGGTCACCACGCCGATCCTGATCGCCATCCTGGCCACGGTCGGCGGTATCGCGGTGGTCGGTGTGGGCGGTGGCCTGGTCAAGCCGATGCAGCAGCGCTGGGAGGGGTGGCTGACCAGGGCGGAGAACGAGGCCCCGCAGGCGAAGGCGCAGGCCGAGGCGTACCAGCGCGGGCGTGAGGACGTGCAGCGGACCGCCGCCCAGGGCGCGCCGGGTTCGGGTGCGTCCCGGATGACCGAGACGCCGGCGCACGCGGCGACCATGCCGACGCCGCCGGTGGGCACGCCGGTGCAGCAGCCCGGCACGGCCGGTCAGCCGACGCGGCCCGTGCCGCCGCACCCCGGCCAGTACCCTCCGGGCGAGCAGCGCTGACGACGTCCGGCCCGGCCGCGCGCCGGGCACCGACGAACGCGCCGGGCCACGGACGAACGCGCCGGCACGCCGACGAACGCTCCGGGCCACCGACGAACGCGCCGGCACGCCGACGAACGCTCGCTCCGGCAGGCCGACGAACGCTCCGCAGGGGTCCCCGCCAAGGGGACCCCTGCTTTCATCCTGCCGGCCGGGTCCGACAAGATCCGGGGCCGACGACGTGCCTGTGGACAACCGGGAGGGGTGCGGGTGGGAGGGCTCAGCGTCGACGAGCTGGTCGGCCGGGACGAGTGGGACGCGGTGAACCGGGACCTGGGCCGGCCGTTCGTCGTCTACAAGTTCGCCGCCACGCTCGACGGCCGGGTCGCCGCCGCCGACGGCACCAGCCGGTGGATCACCGGCGACGAGAGCCGGGCCGAGGTGCACCTGCTGCGCGCGGGCTGTGACGCGACCGTCGTCGGCTCCGGCACGCAACGCGCCGACGACCCCAGCCTGGCCGTGCGCGGACCCGCCGCGGACGGCCGCCGGCCGCTGCGCGTGGTGATCGACAGCAACGCCACGACGCCCCGGGACGCCAAGGTCTGCGACGACGCCGCCCCGACGCTCGTCGTGGTGGCCGAGGACGCCGACGCCGCGCACCTCGACGGCGTGGCGGACGTGCTGAGGGCGCCGCGGGCCGAGCGGGGGCTGGACCTGCCGGCGGTGCTCGCCGGGCTGCACGGGCGCGGTGTGCGCGGGCTGTTCCTGGAAGGCGGGCCGACGCTGGCGGGCGGCTTCCTCGCGCACGGGTTCGTGGACCGGGTCGTCACCTACGTCGCGCCCGCGCTGCTCGGCTCGGGCCGCAGCGGGCTCGGGGACGCCGGGGTGCGCAGCATGTCCGGGATCCTGCGCCTGGAACTGGTCGACGTCGCCCGCTCCGGGCCGGACGTGCGCCTGGTCAGCAGACCGGTCCGGTAGCCGGGGCTAGGCTTCCAGCGCCGGCTGGTCGTGCCCCGCGAGGTGGCAGACGGCGGCGAGGCGGAGCGTCAGCCAGTCCGCGTTCGCCCAGTCCACGATCGCCGGCGGTGTCCAGCCGCGCGCCGCGGCCTCGTCCAGCACGCCCTCGGCGTACCCGGCGAGCAGCACCACGCCCGCCACCGCCGCCGCGGGCACGCCCAGCGCGAGGATGTCGCGCACCGCCGCGCCGTGCTGGTCGACCGCCGCCAGCACGCCGGGGGCCGGCACACCGGACGCCAGGACCGCCGTGACACCGAGTTCGTCGCTCAACCGGTCCAGGAACCGGCGAGCGGAGAAGTCCCTCCAACCGCTCACAAGGCCGACACCCTACGCTGTGCGGGGCAACCGACCCACCATCGAACACGTGTTCTATGATCACGCCGGGTCGAGCCGGATGCGCAGAGAGGAAGACGAGAAGATCGTGGCGGACACGCTCGTGGAGCAGGAAGAGAAGGTGGACGCCGAGGCGCCCGCCGCACCCGTGCAGCAGGAGGACGCGCCCGTGACGCAGCCCGAGCAGCCCGAGAAGCCGACGGAGGCCGACAAGCCGGCGGAGGCCGAGGCCAAGCCCGCCAAGCGGCCGAAGTCGACGGCCAAGAAGACCCGGACGGTCGAGCTGACGCTGACCGTCACCGGGACCGCCGACGGCGAGTGGCAGGCCGACCTGGTGCACGGCACCAAGCGGGTCGTGCAGGGCCTGTCCATCTCGGCCGCGGCCGTGTCGCGGGCGGCCAAGGAGCTGCACGACGACATCGCGGGCGGCATCGACGAGGTCATCGAGGCGGCCCGCGCCCAGCACCGCACGCGGATGGAGGAGCTGGAGGCCGAGCTGGCCAAGGTGAAGGCCGCGCTGGCGGAGCTGAGCGACTGACGCACCGGGACCCGGGGGCCGCGGCACGACGACCCCCGGGTTCCGCGACGGGAATCGGGAGCCGGCCACCCGGTGGACCGCGTCGGCCCGGGGCGTCAGCGGGACGGGTCGAGGACCAGTTTGCCCGTGGTGCGGCGGGCGCGGAGGTCTTCGTGGGCGCGGCGGGCCTCGGACAGGGCGTACTCGCCGCCCGGCACGGCTTTCAGGTCGCCCGCCAGGACCAGGTCGAACAGTTCGGCCATGGCCCGGTGCACGACGCGGCCCGGGAGCTTGAACGCGTGCGGCAGCCACATGCCCGCGACGGCGGTCGAGCGGACCAGCAGGCGGGCCGGGTCGACCGGGGTCGGCTGTTCGCGGCTCGCCATGCCGTAGAACGCCAGCCGGCCGAACGGGGCCAGCGCGGCGAGGCTCTGGTCGGTGACCGCGCCGCCCGTCATGTCCAGCACGACGTCCACGCGTCGCCCGCCGTTGGCCTCGCGCAACGCCTCGGTCATGTCCTCGGCGGTGGAGTCGACCGCGACGTCCGCGCCCAGGTCCAGCGCCAGCTCGCGCTTCTCCGGAGTGCTCGCGGTGGCGATGACGCGGCCCGCGCCCCACTTGCGGGCCAGCTGCACGGCGATGGAGCCGACCCCGCCGGCGGCGGCGTGCACGACGACGCTCTCCCCCGGCTCCAGGTGGGTGCTCTTGCGCAGCAGCAGCCACGCCGTCGCGCCCTGCACGACCATGCTCAGCGCGGTCACGTCGTCCACGCCGTCGGGCACGTCGAACGCCGTCGCCTCGGGCACCACGGCGCGCTCCGCGTAGCCGCCGAAGGTGGTCAGGCCGACCACGCGCCGGTCGCCGGCCGTGCCGACGACCTCGCCGCCGGGCACCAGCGGCAGCTCCATCTTCGCCAGGTAGGAGTTCTCCGCCTGGTGGGTGTCGGCGTAGTTGAGGCCCGCGCGGCTGACCTCGACGAGCAGTTCGCCGGGCCCCGGGACGGGGTCGGGCAGCTCGACCTCGGTGAGGACCTCGGGTCCGCCGAACTCGGTGATCTGGATGGCGCGCACGGTGTCAGCTCTCCTTGCCGGCGATCGGGTCGTGGTCGAGCCGCACGCGGTCGCCGGTGGCGGTGCGCGGCCCGGGAGGGTTGGGGAAGGTGAACGGCGCGCTGGGCCGCCCGGCCTGCACGAACCAGCATTCACCGGCTTTGCCGTCGCGCAACACGGACACGAACGCGTCGACCACGTCGTCCACGCTCATCACCGGCATGCCGGCGGACTCCAGCGCGGACTTGACGTCGGCGATGATGGCCGTGTCGGCGAACGACGGGCACACGGCGTTGACCGTGACGCCGTCGGCGGCGAGCACCGGGCCCAGGCCGCGCACCAGGCCGACGACGGCGGCCTTGTTCGCGCCGTACAGGGGGTCCATGGGCATGGCCATGAGCCCCGCCATGCTGGCGGTGGCGACGATGCGCCCGCCGCGCTTGCGCAGCTCGGGCAGCGCCGCGTGCACGCCGTACACGACACCGTCGAGGTTGATGCCCATGACCGCGCGGTACCGCTCGGGGTCGAAGTCGTCGCCCAGGCCGAAGCCGGTGGCGATGCCCGCGTTGAGCACGGCGATGTCGAGCCCGCCGAACCGCGCCGCGGCCAGCGCGACCGCTTCCTCGCTGTGCCGGGGGTCGCGGACGTCGCAGTGCGCGAACACGCCGCCCACCTCGTCGGCCACGGCCCGGCCGCGCTCGTCGTCCACGTCGGCCACGACGACGGACGCGCCGCCGGCCGCCAGCCGCCGCGCCACCCCCGCGCCGATGCCGTTCGCGGCCCCGGTGACCAGTGCGACCTTGCCCGAGAACTCCACCGCGCCTCCTCTGGCTGGCATTCCGACCAGTCGGTATGGTTCTCCTGACGCGCTCTGGCGTCAAGGCGACCTCGCCGGTAGGTTACTAAGCGGTTGCTTAGAACAGCGGATCAAGGAGGAGTGACCGTGGCCGAGACGGACGCACGGGTGGCCATCGTCACCGGTGCCGCACGCGGCATCGGCGCCGCCGTAGCCACGAGGCTCGCGCGGGACGGCCTGGCCGTCGCGCTGCTCGACCTCGACGAGGGCAGCTGCGCCGACGCCGTGAAGACCATCAAGGCGGCCGGCGGGACCGCCGTCGCGGTGGGCGTGGACGTCGGCGACAGCGCGGCGGTCGACGCGGCCGTGCGACGGGTCGCCGACGAGCTGGGCGCGCCGACCGTCCTGGTCAACAACGCGGGCATCCTGCGGGACAACCTGCTGTTCAAGATGACCGACGACGACTGGGACGCGGTCATCACCGTGCACCTGCGCGGGTCGTTCCTGATGAGCCGCGCGGTGCAGAGGTTCCAGACCGAGGCGAAGTGGGGCCGGATCGTCAACCTCTCCAGCACGTCCGCGCTGGGCAACCGGGGTCAGGCGAACTACTCGGCGGCCAAGGCGGGCCTGCAGGGGTTCACCAAGACGCTGGCGATCGAGCTGGGCAAGTTCGGCGTGACGGTCAACGCGATCGCGCCGGGGTTCATCGAGACCGACATGACCGCCGCGACGGCGGCCCGCGTCGGCGTCGACTTCGAGGAGTTCAAGAAGGCCGCGGCGGCGGCCATCCCGGTGCAGCGGGTCGGCACGCCCGAGGACATCGCGCACACCGCCTCGTTCCTGGTGAGCGAGGGGGCCGGGTTCGTGTCGGGCCAGGTCATCTACGTCGCCGGCGGACCGAAGGACTGACATGCGGGTATTCGCGAACCTGGACGAGCTGGCCGCCGCCCGGGGCGAGCACCTGGGCCACGGCGGGTGGCACGAGATCACCCAGGCGCAGATCGACCTGTTCGCCGAGGCCACCGGCGACCACCAGTGGATCCACGTCGACCTGGAGAAGGCCGCCGCGGGACCGTTCGGCGCGCCCGTCGCGCACGGCTACCTGACCCTGTCGCTGATTCCCCTGCTGGTGCGCGACATCTACACGGTCGAGGGGTTGGCGATGGGCGTCAACTACGGCCTGAACAAGGTGCGGTTCCCCAGCCCGGTGGTCGTCGGGTCGCGGGTGCGGGCGGGCGCCGAGCTGGTCGAGGTCGCCGACGTGGCGCAGGGCAAGCAGGCCGTGGTCCGGGTGACCGTGGAGATCGAGGACAACCCGAAGCCCGCGTGCGTGGCCGAGACGGTGGTGCTGCTCGTGCCGGCCGCCTGACCGGCCCGCGACGCCGACGCACGCGACGGGCACGGCGCTCCTCACCCGGGGAGCGCCGTGCCCGCCCGCGTCGTGCCACGGGCGGCCGCCCCTACCATCGACGCCGTGAAGTACCACGAGGTGGAGAAGGCGGTCCGCGACCTGGTCGCGGCGGCCGGGGCGCGGGGCAGACGGCGGCTCGGCGCGGCCGTCGTCGAGCGGCTGACCGGCGACGACGAGTCGGCGGAGGCCGCCGAGGCGGAGTTCGACGACGACGCTCGGCGGGCGTTCGAGGCGGCCCGCGAGGACCCGGCGGGCAGCACGTCCGCGCAGCTGCGGGAGTGGCTGGAGCGGATCGACGAGGGCACACTCTCCGACGGCGACATGGACCCCCGGCTCGTGTTCGCGCTCGAGGCGCTGGACCGGTGGGCCGCCTACCTGGACGACCCCGAGGACGTCGAGGCCGTCGCCCGGCTGGCGATCGTGTCCCTCGAAGAGGTCGACTACCGGGTGTCGGCGGACCTGGACGACTTCCTCGGCACGCCCGAGATGGCGGCCGAGTTCGAGCGGATCACCGCGCTGCTGCGGGGCTGACGCTCAGTCGTCCGCCTCGCGCGCCACGCGTTCGAGCCGGTCCCGGTAGGCGGGCCAGTCCACCGCGCCCAGGTTGTCGGCGTCCGGGCGCAGGCCCGCCGCGCCGTCGATCAGCTCGCGCACGATGTCGGCGTGGCCGGCGTGCCGGTTCGTCTCGGCGATCACGTGCACCAGCACGAGGTGCAGGGTGACCTGCCGGCGCTCCGCCGGCCACCACGGCACGACGCCCGGCGCGTCCGGGTCCAGCTCCTCGATCGTGGCGTCCGAGTGCGCCCACACCCGGCGGTAGAGGGCGATCACGTCCTCGCGCGACTCCTCGGCCGTGGCCCACATGTCGGCGTTCGGCTCGGCGTCCTCGGCCGCCCACGGCAGGGGTTCGGCGAACGGGCGGCCGAACGTGTCGCCGAAGTAGCCGACCTCGACCCCGGCCAGGTGCTTCACCAGGCCCAGCAGGTTCGTGCCCGTGGGCGTCAGCGGGCGGCGCACGTCGTAGGACGACAGGCCGTCGAGCTTCCACAGCAGCGCTTCGCGCGCCGTGCGCAGGTAGCGGTGCAGGTCGGACTTCACGAGTCTCCTCCCGGGACGGGGCGCAGCGACGCCAGCAGCAGGTCGGCGAAGTGCCGCCCCACCTGTTTGGCCGACAGCGGGCCGTCCGCGCTGTACCACTGGCCGAGGTGGTGCACGGAGCCGAAGAAGTAGTGCACGGTCAGGTCCGCGGGCACGTCCGCGCGGAACACGCCCTCCGCCTGCCCCTCCTCGACCAGCGACCGGAACCGCTCGTGGTAGCGCCGCCGTTCCGCCCGCATCTCCCGCCGCTTGTCCTCGGCGAGGTGGTCGGCCGACCGGAAGTAGACCCGCGCCTGGTCGAAGTTGTCCACCGACGTGACCACCACGTCGACCGCGGCCGCGTGCAGCCGCTCGGCCACCGGCGCCGACCCGGCCGCGAAGTGCTCCAGCCGCTCGGTCTGCATGCGCAGCAGGCTGCCGTAGATCTCGTGCAGCAGGTCGTCCTTGGACCCGAAGTAGTGGTACATGGCGCCCTTGGTGACGCCCGCCAGGTCCACGATGTCCTGCACCGCGACCCGGTCGAAGCCCTTGGCGGCGAACAACCGCGTCGCGGCGTCGATCAGCCGTTCCGGTACCGATGCCATGGGCCAAGCATCGCACGCCCGCTCACTGGAACATGGCGATCGGCCGGATGACCAGCTGCTGCGCGTCCGCCTTCCACGCCTGCACCTTGCCCAGGCAGCGGGCCTGGAACCCGCCCTCGGGCACGACGTCGTCGCGCAGCCCGGTGTGGTGGCACTCGACCCGCACCTGCGGCCCCTCCTCCGGGTCGTCCGGGTCGCCGAACGGCGCCAGGAACACGGTCGTGCCGTCCCGGTCGGACGCCACCCGGAACACGCCCTTCACCGACACGTACGAGTCGATCCGCCGCAGCCGCACCGCGTCGCCCTCCCGGAGGTGCTGCTCCAACGCCGCGTTCCGCAGCACGGTCAGGTCGCGCAGGTCCACGTGCACGACCGCGGACGCCGACTCCAGCGCGTCCAGCAGCAGGCCGACCACCGCGATCGGCTCGTACTGCTCGATGTAGGTCTTCACCACCTCGCGCCCGGACGTCCGCGCGCCCTCCAGCCCCAGGTCGAGGCCCTTCAGCGCGATCTTGCCGTCCTTGGTGACGCCGACGCGGTCCACGACCTCCTTGGTCATGGCGTCGCCGTACCGGCCGACCTGGTAGAGGTCCATCACGGACTTCTCGTGCAGGTAGATCGTCAGGCCGGGCGCCTCGCGCGGCGGCGCGTAGCGGCGCCGGGACCGCCACGCCCACACGGCGACCCCGGCGGCCACGACGAGCGCGAGCGCGGTCACGATCCACACGACCGCCCACGGCCACCACACCGACCACCACAACGCCCTATCGACAGCCACGGATCTCCTTCACCGCCTCCAGCAGCGACCCCGCGCCCGCGTCCACGACCCGCCCGCCGGTCGCCCGCGCCACCCGGTCCAGCTCCGCCGGGTCGGCCTCGCCGAACCGGATCGCGTACGTGCGCGCCGGCGGCGTCGGCCACGCGGCCAGGAAGTCGTCCGCGCTCATGCCGGCGTTGTTCTCGCCGTCGGTCATCAGCACCACCGCGCCGTCGCCGACGACCCGGTAGGCGTGGTCCAGCGCGGACCAGATCGCGGTGCCGTCGGCCAGGTCCGCGGACGCCAACGCGCCGGCGAGCGCCTCCAGGTCGGCCGGGCCGCGCACCGTGACGGCGCGCTCCTCCAGCACGGTCCCCGCGAACCGCACCAGCACGACCGTCTCCCCGACCCGGAACCGGTCGAACCCGCCCGCGCGGCCCAGCGTGGCGAACGCCTCCCGCAGCCCGGCGATCCGCGCGCCCGCCATGGACGTCGAGTGGTCCAGCACGAACACCACCCGGGCCGGCCGGCCCGCCCGGTCGTAGGCGGCGAGCAGGGCGTCCACGACCTCCTGCGTGCCGGGGAAGTACAGCGCCGTGCCGAGGGGTTCGCGCAGCGCCTCGACCCGCTCGACCTGCGGGTCGACGGGACGGCGGTAAGTGCGCTCCATGATCGCCCGCTGGGCGGACGGCGTGCGCAGCCACTCCACCACCCGGTCGTAGGCGGCCCGCTTGTCCGGTTCCAGCAGCATCAGCGGGTAGTCGGACAGCACGATCCCGTCGCGCGGGTACACGACCTCCAGCGGTTCGCGGAGCTGCCCGGACGCGTTCAGCGACAGCACCGTCGACTCGTAGGCGAGCACGGCGTCCACCTCGCCCTGCCGCCGCACGTACTCGTCCCCGACCTCCGCCGCGCCGTCCGCGCCGAACACCCGCCCGGCGAGGAAGCCCTGGAGCTTGTCGCAGGCGACGTCCTCGGGCCGCAGGGCCGCGCCGGTGCCCGCGGCGGCCGTGGCCACCCCGATCAGCGCCGCGAGCCCGCTGCCCGACACCCTCGGGTCGGCCATCCCGAACCGCAGCTCCCCCGCCGCCGCGCGGCTCGCCACGTCGGCCCAGGACGCGCCGCGCAGCGCGTCCGCCTTGCCCGCCTTCACGCCCACCACCAGCGGCGACAGCATCGTGCTGGTGGACAGGGGCAGGTCGGCCCCCTTCAGCTTCAGGTACCGGTTGGTGGCGAGCCAGGCCAGGTCGTGGTCCACGCCCGCGGCCAGGTCCTCGCTCGCCCGCACGGTGCCGCGGTGGTCGAGCCTCAGCTCCACCCCGGTGTCGCGGCGCAGGTCGGCCAGCACCGGGGCGAGGTCGGCCAGCTCGGAACTCGCCAGCACGGTCAGCGTGACCCGCTCCGACGGGCCGGTCGCGCAGCCCGCCAGCACGGCGGCCGCCAGCAGCAGGAGCAGGGCGGGCCTCACAGCGGCACCCGGATCTCCGGGCAGCGGCCCACCTGCCGGATCATGGCCTCCAGCTCGGGCGGCTTGGGCAGGAAGCCCTCGGTGCGGCTCAGCTCCGGCTCCGGCAGCCCCTTGTCCTTCAGCAGGTCGTTCAGCGCGGTGGACTCCTCGTTGTCCAGCCGGAAACCCAGCTCCAGCGCGCGTCGGCGCAGCCGCGGGTCGGCGCGCACCAGCTCGCCGACCCGCTCGCCGGCCGGGCTGAACGCGATCAGCCACGGCTCCGTGCGGTGGTGCGCGTCGGGGTAGAGCAGGACCCGTTCGCGGTCGGCCCGACCGTGCTTGGCCACCTCCGAGAGCTGGTAGGCCAGGTACTGGTGCTCGTACATCACGCCGACCGGGGCGGTGGTGCGGCCGTCCGGGTGGAAGAACGTGGTGCCGATGCCGGAGCCGTGCAGGCCCTCGATCTCGAAGACCGGTTTGATCGTGGCGGCGACGGCGAGCGCGTCCTGCTCGGTCGGGGCGGCGGAGTCGTTCGCCGCGAAGGCGACCAGGCCGAGCCACGCCGAGCCAGAGTAGGAGTCGCACGGGTTGGGCGTCTGGGCGACGATCCGGTTGCGGTTGGGCACCGGCTGCCGCAGCCGCTCCCACGTCATCGGCGGCCCGTCGGCGGCCAGGGACAGCCGGACGAACGCGGTCAGGTCGAGGGTGTAGTACAGGCCCTGGCCGTCGGGCTGCTCGCGCGCGATGCCCTGCGCGGCCAGGGCCTGCGCGTACTCGCGGAACGCGCCGAGCACGAGCGGGCTGGCGAACGGGTAGAACACCCGGCCGCCGAAGCGGTCCCGGATCAGCTCGCCCGCCGCCTGCCCGGACGGCATCACGAAGTCGAACTCGCGCACCCGGTCCTGCCGGTCGCGGGCGATCTCGCGCGAGCCGCCGGAGTCGGTGACGCGCACATCGACGCCGTGCGACATCAGGATCCGCCGCACCTCGGCGTCCTGGAAGTACACCGCCTTGGACGCCATCATCGCGGTCACCACGGTGATCCGCTGGAACGGCAGCGTCACCGTGCCGGCCGCGAACAGGGCGATCGCGCCGACCAGCGCGATGCCCGCCGACACGGCGAACGGCAGCACGAAGCGCTTGCGCCGGAACACCGGCCTCGGCGGGTCGAGGATGGTCAACCCGGGTTCTTCGGTCGTGCTCCTCGCGACCACGGAACTCCCCCGTGCGGTCGGTGATCTCCCCTGCCCACGAGGGTAGATCGCCGTGCCGCCCGGGTGGGTTACAACCGGGGGGATCAGCCGCCCAACGTCACGCCGCCGTCGACCACGAACGTCGCGCCGGTGGTGTAGCCGCCCGCCGCCGACGCGAGGAACACGACGGCCGCGGCCAGCTCCTCCGGGTCGCCCACGCGGCCCATCGGCAGCCGCGCGATGTGCGACTCCAGGTAGCCCTCGGGGTACTGGTCGGTCATCTCGGAGGCGAAGTAGCCGGGCGCGAGCGCGTTGACCCGGATGCCCTTGCGGCCCGTCCACTGCCGCGCCAGGTCGCGGGTCAGGCCGAGCAGGCCCGCCTTGGACGCCGAGTAGGCCGCCTGCGGCAGGCCGCCGGACACCAGGCCGAGGACGCTGGAGACGTTGACGATCGAGCCGCCGTCGGTCATCACGGCCGCGGCGGCCTGCGCCATCCAGTACGCGCCGTTGAGGTTGACGTCGACCACGCCGAGGAACTGCTCGGGCGTCTCCCGGGACGCGGGCACCGCCGACGCGACGCCCGCGTTGTTCACCAGCACGCGCACCGGGCCGAACGCGGCGGCGGCCCGCGCCACCTCGCGGCAGTCGTCCGGCTGCGCCACGTCCGCCTGCACGACGAGCGCGCGCCGGCCCGCGTCCTCGACCAGCCGCGCGGTGTCCTTGAGCCGCTCCACCCGCCGGGCGGCGAGCACGACGTCCGCCCCCGCCTCAGCGAGGCCCTTCGCGAACGCCACGCCGAGGCCGGAGGACGCGCCGGTGACGATCGCGACCTGCCCGTCCAGCCGGAACCTGTCCAGGATTCCCATTCAGCTCAGCCTCTCCAGGATGATCGCCATGCCCTGACCGCCGCCGACGCACATCGTCTCCAGCCCGAACTGCGCGTCCCGCGCGCGCATCCCGTTGATCAGGGTCGTCATGATGCGGGCGCCGGTGGAGCCGAACGGGTGGCCCAGGGCGATCGCGCCGCCGTGCACGTTGAGCTTGTCCATGTCGATGCCGAGCGCGCGCTGGCTGCCGAGCACCTGCACCGCGAACGCCTCGTTGATCTCGACCAGGTCGATGTCGTCGATGGTGAGGCCGGCGTGCGCGAGGGCCTGCTTCGTGGCGTCGACCGGGCCGAGGCCCATGATCTCCGGCGAGAGGCCGGACACGCCGGTGGACACGATGCGCGCCAACGGGGTCAGGCCCAGTTCCCGCGCCCGCACGTCGCTCATGACGACGACGGCCGCCGCGCCGTCGTTGAGCGGGCAGCAGTTCCCCGGCGTGACCGTCCCCTGTGGACGGAACGACGGGTTGAGCGCCGCGACGGCGTCATAGGTGACGCCCCGGCGCGGGCCGTCGTCGGTGGCGACGACCGTGCCGTCGGGCAGCGTCACCGGGGTGATCTCGCGGTCGTAGAAGCCGTCCGCGATGGCCTTCTCGGCCAGGTTGTGCGAGCGGACGCCGAACTCGTCCTGGTCGCGGCGGCCGATGCCGAGCAGGGTCGCCACGTTCTCGGCGGTCTGGCCCATTGAGATGTAGTAGTCCGGCAGCAGGCCGTCCTCGCGCGGGTCGTGCCACGGCTCGTTGGTCCCGGCGGTGCGCTCGGTGCGTACGCGGGCCTCGTCGAACAGCGGGTTGAGGTGCGGGTCGCCGTGGCGGTAGCGGGACACGCACTCGACGCCCGCGCTGACGAACGCGTGGCCCTCGCCCGCCTTGATCGCGTGGAACGCCATCCGCGCGGTCTGCACCGAGGACGCGCAGAACCGGTTGACCGTGGTGCCGGGCAGGGTGTCCAGGCCGAGCTGCACGGCGACGCGGCGGGCCATGTTCTGGCCGTGCTCGTCCTGCGGCTCGGCGCACCCCAGGTGCAGGTCCGTGATCGTGGCGGGGTCGAGTTCGGGCACCTGGTCGAGCGCGGCGGCGACGACCTGCGCGGCCAGGTCGTCGGGGCGCAGGTCGACCAGCGACCCCTTGCGCGCCCGGCCGATCGGGGACCGCGCGGTGGCGACGATGACAGCCTCGGGCATGGCGGTGCTCCTGGGGTCTAGAGGCCGAGGTCGCGGCCGATGAGTTCCTTCATGATCTCGTTGGAGCCGGCCCAGATCCGGGTCACGCGGGCGTCCATCCAGGCGCGGGCCACGCGGTACTCGGTCATGTAGCCGTAGCCGCCGTGCAGCTGCACGCACGCGTCGATGACGTCGTTCTGCACGTCCGCGCTCCACCACTTGGCCTTGGCCGCGTCCACGGCGGTCAGCTCGCGCCGGGTGTGCGCGTCGGTGCACCGGTCCAGGAACGCCTGCGTCACGTCGATCTTGGTGACCAGCTCGGCGAGGGTGAACTTGTTGTGCTGGAACGAGCCGATGGCCTGGCCGAACGCTTTGCGCTCCTTGGTGTACCCGATGGTCTCCAGGAGAATCTGCTCGGCGTGGGCGAGGTTGGAGATCGCGCCGCCGAGCCGTTCCTGCGGCAGGCGTTCCATCATGTGGATGAAGCCGCGGTCGACCTCGCCGATGACGTTCTCCGCCGGCAGGCGGACGTCCTCGAAGAACAGCTCCGCGGTGTCGGACTCCGGCTGGCCGACCTTGTCGAGCTTGCGGCCGCGCTCGAAGCCCTTCATGCCGGTCTCGACCGCGAACAGGGTGATGCCCTTGGCCTTCTTCTCCGGGCTGGTGCGCGCGGCGACCACGACCAGGTCGGCGGAGTAGCCGTTGGTGATGAAGGTCTTGGAGCCGTTGAGGACCCAGTCGGAGCCGTCGCGCACCGCGGTGCTCTTCAGCGCGGCCAGGTCGGAGCCGCCGGAGGGCTCGGTCATGCCGATGGCGGTGGTCAGCTCGCCGGAGCAGAACCGGGGCAGCCAGCGCCGCTTCTGCTCCTCGGTGCACAGGTCCACCAGGTAGGGCGCGACCACGTCGCCGTGGATGCCCAGGCAGGAGGACATGCCCGCGCTGACCTTGGCCAGCTCCTCGCCCAGGACCGCGTTGAAGCGGTAGTCGTTCGCGCCGCTGCCGCCGTGCTCCTCGGGCACCTCCAGCCCCAGCAGCCCCTGCCTGCCCGCCTCCAGCCACACGTCGCGGTCGATCTGGCGCTGGTGCACGAACCGCTCGTAGTTCGGCCTGAGGACGCGGTCGCAGAACGCCCGCGCGGTCTCGCGGAACGCCTCGTGGTCGGGTTCGAACAGCGTGCGGCGCACTTCTCGCATCCTCCATACTAAGCGGTTGCTTAGGTCTAAGCGTCTGCTTAGCCTGCGGTATCGTTCGGGTTCGTGTCAAGGAGGGTCGACTGTGACGACGACCGGTGGTGAGTTCGCGCTCCTGGACGAGACGTGGTCGTCCGTGACGCCGCCGGCGGCGCGGCGGATGCTGATCGCTGCGGCGGCCGCGTTCTCGGTGCGCGGGTACCACGCGACGACGACCCGCGACATCGCGGCGCAGGCCGGCATGTCGCCCGCCGCCGTCTACATCCACTACCGGTCCAAAGAGGAACTGCTGTTCCACATCTCGCGGGTCGGGCACGCGACGTCGCTGTCGGTGCTGACCGGCGTGACCGAGGCGGAGCCGGTGGCGCGGCTCGCGGCGGCGGTGCGCGCGTTCGCGTCGTGGCACGCGGAGTACCACACGACGGCCCGCGTCGTGCAGTACGAGCTGAGCGCGTTGACGCCGGAGCACCTGGCCGAGGTGGTCGCGCTGCGGCGGCGGATCGAGGCGGCGGTGCGCGGGATGATCGAGACCGGCGTCGCGGCCGGGGTCTTCGACGTGCCGGACGTGCGCGGGGCGACCCTGGCGGTGCTGTCGCTGTGCATCGACGTGGCGCGCTGGTACCAGCCCTCGGGCCGCCGCACGCCGGCCGAGATCGGCGACCTCTACGCCGACCTGGTGCTGCGCATGGTGGGCGCGGCCTGACCGACCGCGAGAGTCCAACCCCCGCGGCGCGAGAGTCCAACGCTCACGACGCGTGTGTCCAACGCTCACGCACCCCGAATTCAACGCTCACGACGAAAGGCCGTGCTCCGGGCGTCCCGCCACCGCGGACGGCTCCCGCCGCGGTTGTCACACGATCGCGTCGTCCGGTCGCGGGGCGGCCGGGACGACGGACCCGCTGTCGCTGGATCGGGTGTCGTTGGATCGGGTGATGGCGGTGTTCCGTCACCCGGTCGCGCCGGATCGGCGTGCACCCTGGGGAGGAGAGGGCCGCACCGCAGCGGCTCCCGGGCACGGGGAGGTCGTCGTGGTCATCGGCACGCCGGTCGCGCACGACCCCCTGCCCGACCTGCTCACGCCCCGCGGCCTGCGGGACCCGGAGACGGTGTGGTCGGCGGTGCGCCGCCGCGACCGGGTCTGGCGCAGCGAGGTGCTGGACTCCTGGGTGGTGGCCGACCACGCGACGTGCGCCGCCGTGCTGCTGGACGCCGGGCGCTTCTGCTCGGACTGGCGCCGCATCGGCGACGACGTCCCGCCCTCGGCGCTGTCGGTGCAGACCCTCGACCCGCCGGCGCACACCGCGGCGCGCAAGCTGCTCGTGGCCGCGTTCCGGGCCCGGGACTGGGAGGGCTTCACCCGCCGGGTGGAGGACCGCGTCCACGCCCGGCTCGACGCGGTGGCACGCCGGCCCTCGTTCGACTTCATGGTCGACTTCGCCGTGCCGCTCGCGCTGGAGGCGGTCACCGACCTGCTCGGCGCCGACCCGCCCGACACCGCGTCCTTCGCCGCGCTGTCCTCGGCCATCGTGGACTCGATGGACTACGCGCTGCGCCCGGAGACCGCGGCGCCGGGCCGGCGGGCGCGGGCCGAGCTGGCGGAGCTGACCGGCGACTGGCTCGCCCACCCCACGCGTGACGGGATCATCGGCTTCCTCGCCGCGCACCGCGACGACGGGGTCGACGACGGCGTGCTGCGCAACTCGCTGCGCGTCGTCCTGCACTCCGGCTACGAGTCGGCGAGCCGCCTGCTCGGCAACGCGCTGCTCGCGTGCCTGGACGAACCGGGGACGCTGGAGCGGTTCGCCGACGGCATGCCGGACGCGGCGCTGCAGGAACTCGTGCGGCTCGCGGGGCCGGTGCAGGCCGAGGCGCGCGGCTGCGTGGCGGACACCGAGCTGGCCGGGCGGCCGATCCGCGCGGGCGAGACGGTCACCGTGCTCCTCGGCGCGGCCAACCGCGATCCGGACGTGTTCACCGAGCCGGGGTCGCTGCGCCCGGACCGCCGGCCGAACCCGCACCTGGGTTTCGGCCGCGGGCCGCACGCCTGCCCCGGCTCGACGCTCGCCCTGGTGCTGGCGCGGGCGGTGCTGACGGCCGTGGCGCGCCGGGGGCCGCGGCTCGTGGAGGAGCCGGTGTTCCACCGCAACGCCACGCTGCGCGGCCTGGAACGGCTCGTCGTGGCGACGGGATGACAACGCCGCCGGCGTTCACGCGCGGCGGCGACGGGAAGGGGGGGACGATCATGCGTCACGTGCACTGACCACCGGGTGAACGAACGGCAGGGGTCCTCGTGGGAGGACCCCTGCCTCGACCCTCCGGGGCGGGCTGTCGGCCGGTCGGCGGTCCGGCGCGGGCCTAGCGGACGGATTTCTTGCCGTAGAACCCCGCCACGAGGCTGACGCCGATGGCGGCGATGATCACCTGCACGATGATCTCGATCCAGTCGATGCCGGGGGTGTCCTCCACGCCGAGCGCCCGGGCGATGAACGTGCCGATGAACGCCGCCACGATGCCGACGATGATCGTCAGCCAGAGGGGGATGGCCTGCTTGCCGGGCGCCACGAGCTTGCCCAGCAAACCGAGGATGAGACCCACGATCAGAGCGCTGATCACACCGCCGATGCCCACGATGCCTCCTGCGGGTTAGTCGCCTTCGAAGAAGTCCCCGATCTCGTCGAGGGCCTCGCCCATCATCATCCCACCGAACACGCCGGCCGCAGCCCCGGCGACCACGCCGCCGGCGCCGATTCCCCCGCCGTGGTGACCGCCGCGGTGACCGCCGTGCAGCCCGTAACCGCCGGCAGAACGCCTGCCCGCCACCTGGTCCATCCACTGGTGCAGCAGGCCGGCCCAGTCCGTGCGGATCACCTCATCGTGGGACATGGCGAAGTGCCCGAACGTGTCGCCGCCCGCGCGGAACAGCCCGCCGCGGCGGTCGGCCTCCAGCACCACGTACAGCCGGTGCGGGTCGGTCACGAAGGTCAGCTCCAGCTGGCTGATCTTGCCGAGGAACTGGCGCGGCGGCAGGAACTCGATCTCCTGGTAGAACGGCAGCTGCTGCGGCACGCCGTGGATGCGCCCCGACTCGTTGTCCGCCCGCTGGAAGTGGAACCCGAGCGCGCCGAACGCGTTCAGGACGTGCTCCTGCGAGGGCAGCGGGTGCACCGCCACGGGGTCGAGGTCGCCGGGGTCGACCGCGCCGCGGACCTCCAGCTCGGTGCGCAGGCCCATGGTCATGCCGTGCAGGTGTTGACCGTGCACGACGGTCAGCGGTGTCTCCGGCGGCACGGGGAACCGGAACGGCAGCGCCAGGTGCTGTCCCGGCGCGACGGTGATGCGCCGGCCGACCACGGCGCGGGCGAACTCGACGGTGCGGTTGTGCTCGTTGTCGCCGCTCTCCACCTCGACCCGGGTGACGAGGGAGAGCTTGACCTCGTCGATGTCGGCGGCGTGGTCGCCGCCCGCGATCCGGACCTCGCCGGCGAGCGGCTCGCCCGGCCGGACGTTCGGGTTGGCCAGGACCGTGTCCACCGTGGGACCGCCGACCCCGAACGCGCGCAACATCCTCTTGAAAACCACGGTGGTGCCTCCTGGCCTGCTTCTCGGTCACGCCCTCGGGCTCGTCTCGCTGCAAGGACGCCTCGGTGGGTGCATCGGTTCCCTCTGGACGAACGCCAAGCGCAGGTGCCAGTATGCGACCGCGGTCACATACTAAGCGGTCGCTCAGGAGGTTCCCGTGCCCACGCTGCTCGTCGCCAACCGGGGTGAGGTCGCCGTCCGGGTGCTGCGCGCCGCCGCCGACCTCGGCTGGCGGACCGTCGCCCTGGTCACCGACTCCGACGACGCCCACGGGCGGTTCGCCGACCGGGCGGTCCGCCTGCGCGGCTCGTACCTGGACGTGGACGCCGTGCTCGCCGCCGCCGACGGGTGCGACCTGGTGCACCCCGGCTACGGCTTCCTGGCCGAGAACGCGGTCTTCGCCCGCCGCTGCGCCGAGGCCGGCCTGACCTTCGTCGGGCCGCCGCCGGAGGTGCTGGAGCTGCTCGGCGACAAGAGCCGGGCCCGCGCCCTGGCCACCGAGGTGGGCGTGCCGGTGCTCGCGGGCGCGGAGGACGGGTTCGAGGACTTCTTCCGCGCGCACGGCGCGGTGGTCGTGAAGGCCGTCGCCGGCGGTGGCGGCAAGGGCGTGCGGGTGGTGCGGCGGCTCGCCGACCTCGCGCCCGCCGTGCAGCGGTGCCGGGCCGAGGCGCTGGCCGCGTTCGGCGACGGCACGGTGTTCGTGGAGGAGCTGCTGGAACCGGCCCGGCACGTCGAGGTGCAGCTCGTCGGCACGACGGTGCTGGGCGACCGGGACTGCTCGGTGCAGCTGCGGCACCAGAAGCTCGTCGAGGTCGCGCCCGCGCCCGACCTGTCCCCCGGCCTGCGGTCCGCGCTGCACGACGCGGCGGCGGCGATCGCGCGGGCCGTCCGCTACACGGGCCTGGGCACGGTGGAGTTCTCGGTCGCGCCGGACGGCCGGTTCGCCTTCCTGGAGGCCAACCCGCGGTTGCAGGTGGAGCACACCGTCACCGAGCAGGTCACCGGGCTGGACCTGGTGCGCGCGCAACTGCTGCTGGCGACCGAGGTGGAGCCGGACCTGACGCACACACCGCGCGGCAGCGCGCTGCAACTGCGCGTGAGCCTCACGTCGACGGGACGGCTGTCGGCGTTCGTCCCGCCGACCGGGCCGGGGGTGCGGGTGGACACCCACGCGTCCGCGGGCTACCGCGCGGGCCTCGACTTCGACCCGCTGCTGGCCAAGGTCGTGGTGCACGCCGACGACCCGGACACCGCGCTGCGCCGCGCCCGCCGCGCGCTGGACGAGTTCACCGTGGACGGTGCGAAGACCAACATCGGTTTCCTGCGCGGGCTCCTGGACCACCCGGACATCCTCAAGGCGCACACCGGCCTGGTGGACTCGCTGCCCCGCGAGGACACCGGGGCCCGCTCCCCCGTGCGGGGCACGGTCGTGGCGGTCGAGGACGGCACGGTCGTCGTGGAGGCGATGAAGATGCAGCACGTCGTGCCGGTCGGCGACGCGCGCGTGCTGGTCGGGGTCGGCGACACGGTCGCGGAGGGCGCGCTGCTCGCCGAGGGCGTGGACGTCGCGGTCGAGGAGAAGTCCGTCGAGGCCGACCTGGACGACGTGCGCCCCGACCTCGCGGAAGCGCTGGCGCGGCACGACTTCTCGCGCCCGGAGGCGGAGGCGAAGCGGCACGCGGCGGGCCGCCGCACGGTCCGGGAGAACATCGCCGACCTGTGCGACGACTTCGTGGAGTACGGCGGGCTGGCCATCGCCGCGCAGCGCCGCCGCCGGTCGCTGGACGAGCTGGTCGAGCGCACGCCCGCGGACGGGCTCGTGGCGGGCGTCGGCCGGGTGAACGGCCGCCAGGTCGTCGCGATGTCCTACGACTACACGGTCATGGCGGGCACGCAGGGCCTGCGCAACCACGCCAAGAAGGACCGGATGTTCGCGCTGGCCGAGCAGCGGCGGCTGCCGGTGGTGCTGTTCGCCGAGGGCGGCGGGGGCCGGCCGGGCGACACCGACCACGGCGGCGTCAGCGGCCTGGACTGCCTGGCGTTCCACCTGTTCGCGAAGCTGTCCGGGCTGGTGCCGCTGGTCGGCATCGCGTCCGGCCGCTGCTTCGCGGGCAACGCGGTGCTGCTGGGCACGTGCGACGTGGTGATCGCGACCCGCGACGCGACCATCGGCATGGGCGGCCCGGCGATGGTCGAGGGCGGCGGGCTCGGCGTGTTCCGGCCCGAGGAGATCGGGCCGGTGGACGTGCAGGCGCCCAACGGCGTGATCGACGTGCTGGTGTCCGACGAGGCCGAGGCCGTCGCGGCGGCCAGGAAGTACCTGTCGTACTTCCAGGGCCCGGCGGACTCCTGGGAGTGCGCCGACCAGCGCCGGCTGCGGCACCTCGTGCCGGAGAACCGGGTCCGCGCCTACGACGTGCGGTCCGTGGTGGAGACCGTCGCCGACACCGGCTCGGTGCTGGAGCTGCGACCGGGGTTCGGGCGCGGCATCGTCACCGCGCTGGTCCGGGTCGAGGGCCGGCCGCTCGGCGTGCTCGCGAACGACCCCGGCCACCTCGGCGGCGCGATCGACTCCGACTCGGCCGACAAGGCCGCGCGGTTCCTGCGGCTGTGCGACGCGTTCGACCTGCCGGTGGTGTCGCTGTGCGACACGCCGGGGTTCATGGTCGGCCCGGACGCCGAGCGCACCGCGAGCGTGCGGCGCCTGACCCGGATGCTCGTGACCGGCGCGAACCTCGACGTGCCGTTCGGGTTCGTGGCGCTGCGCAAGGCGTACGGCCTGGGCGCGCAGGCGATGGCGGCGGGCAGCCTCAAGGTGCCGCTGTTCGCGGTGTCGTGGCCCAGCGGCGAGTTCGGCCCGATGGGGCTGGAGGGCGCGGTGCGGCTGGGGTACCGGCGCGAGCTGGACGCCGTGGACGACCCGGCGCAGCGCAAGGAGGTGTTCGAGGCGATGGTCTCGGCCGCCTACGAGCACGGCAAGGCGCTCAACGTGGCGTCCGCCTTCGAGATCGACGACGTGATCGACCCGGCCGACACCCGGCGCTGGATCACCACCCTGCTCACCGGTCCCGACCCCGCCCCGGCCGGGACCGGCAAGAAACGCCCGTTCGTGGACACCTGGTGAAAGGGATTCCGCACATGGTCACGACCGCTCCCCCCGAGCGGCGCACGCTGCGCAGGCTCATGGCGGCCGGCCTCGTCGGCTCGTCGCTCGAGTGGTACGACTTCTTCATCTACGCGACCGCTGCGGCGCTGGTGTTCCCGAAGCTGTTCTTCCCGGGCGCCTCGCCGCTGATCGGGCTGCTGCTGTCGTTCAGCACGTTCTGGGCCGGGTTCATCGCCCGGCCGGTCGGCGGGCTGGTGTTCGGGCACGTCGGCGACCGGTTCGGCCGCAAGCCCGCGCTGGTCGCGTGCCTCGCGCTGATGGCGGGGGCGACGTTCCTGATCGGGCTGCTGCCGACCGGCGCCACGCTGGGCGTGCTCGCCCCGGTGCTGCTGGTGCTGCTGCGGTTCCTCCAGGGCATCGCGGTGGGCGGGCAGTGGGGCGGCGTCGTGCTGCTGCTGACCGAGACGGCGGGGCCGGGGCGGCGCGGGTTCGCCGGCACGTTCGGGCAGGCCGGCGTGCCGCTCGGGGTGATCCTGGGCAACGTCGCGTTCCTCGTCGTGGGCGCGGTGGCGCCGGCCGCCTCGTTCGCCGCGTGGGGGTGGCGGGTGCCGTTCCTGGCGAGCGCGCTGCTGTTCCCCGTGGTGCTGTTCATCCAGCTCAAGATCGAGGACAGCCCGGTGTTCCGGGAGATCCAGGCCCAACGTCCGTCCGGGCCGCCGCCCGCGCCGCTGAAGGAGGTGCTGCGCAGGCACCGGCGGCCGGTGGTGCTCGGCGCGGGGCTGATGTTCGCGTCCAACGCGGTGTTCTACGTCAGCATCGCGGGCGTGCTGGACTACGCGACCCGTGAGCTGGGGTTGGCGCGGAACTCCGTGCTGGTCGTGACGCTGGTGTCGTCGCTGCTCAGCGTGCCGGTGATCCTGCTGGCCGGCCGGTGGTCGGACCGGCACGGCAGGCGGCCGCCGATCGTGGCGGGCGCGGTGGCGATGGCCGTGTGGGCGTTCCCGTACTTCTGGCTGATCGACACCGGGTCGCTCGGGCTCGTGTTCGTCGCGCTGGCCGTGTCCGGGATCGCGTCGAGCCTGGTCTACGGGCCGGTGGCGGCGTACCTGGCGGAGCTGTTCGAGCCGCGGGTGCGCTACTCCGGCGCGTCCCTGGCGTACCAGTTGGCGTCGATCCTGGTCAGCGGCGGTTCGCCGGTCGTCATGACGGCGCTGCTGGCGGCGACCGGCACGTCGGCGTCGGTGTCGGCGTTCCTGCTGGTCATGGCGCTGGTGACGCTCGGGTCGGTGCTCGGGCTGCGGGAGACCCACCGGTCCTGACCGCGATCTCACGGGGGAAGGGGTATCCCCGATCGGGCACACCCCTTCCCCCACAGGGGGACCGACCGCGAACGAGGTGACGATGAGTAGCAACACCGGCCGAGGGCGTCGACCAGGAGTGAATTGTCAACCGGGTGACGTGCGGAACGTTGCGCGCTTGCCGTACGTTGCGGTGCCGTGACCACTCTCCTGGGACGGTTCAAGCAGCGGCTGCGCCGGTTCGCGCAGAAGCCCGGCTCCGCCGACCTCACGCCCTACCGGAAGCTGCTCGACGAGGTGAACGAGCAGGCCGAGCGCGTGGGGAAGCTCAGCGACGAGGAACTGACCGCCGCGGCGGCCGCACTGCGGGACAAAACGGACTTCGGCCGCGCCGAGCTGGTGGAGGTCTGCGCGCTCGGCCGCGAGGCCGCCGACCGCGCGCTCGGCCTGCGCCCGTTCGACGTGCAGATCCTCGGCGCGCTCGGCCTCCTGGAGGGCCACGTGGTCGAGATGGCCACCGGCGAGGGCAAGACGCTCTCCGGCGCCATCGCCGCGGCCGGCTTCGCGCTGCGCGGCGACCAGGTGCACGTGGTCTCGGTCAACGACTACCTCGCCCAGCGCGACGCCGAGTGGATGGGCCCGCTGTACGCGCTGCTGGGCGTGAGCGTGGGCTGGATCAACCAGAGCTCCAAGCCGGAGGAGCGCCGCGCCGCCTACCAGGCCGAGGTCATGTACGCGTCGGTCTCCGAGATCGGCTTCGACGTGCTGCGCGACCGGCTGGCCACCGACGAGGGCGACCTGATCGTGCCCGAGCCGCGCGTCGCCCTGGTCGACGAGGCGGACTCGGTGCTGGTGGACGAGGCCCGCGTGCCGCTGGTCCTGGCGGGCTCCACGGCCGGCCCGGCGGTCGACCCGGCCCTGGCCGACCTGGTCAAGCGGCTGCGCCGCGACCTGCACTTCGAGATCGACGACGAGGAGCGCAACGTCTACCTGACCGGCGCGGGCAGCGAGCTGGTCGAACGGGCGCTCGGCGGCATCGACCTGTACTCCGACGAGCACGTGTCCACCACGCTGAGCAAGGTCAACGTGGCGCTGCACGCCCAGGTGCTGCTGCACCGGGACGTGGACTACATCGTCCGCGACGGCAAGGTGCACCTGATCAACGACACCCGCGGCCGGATCGCGAAGCTCCAGCGCTGGCCCGACGGCCTGCAGGCGGCGGTCGAGGCCAAGGAGAACGTGGCCACCACGGACGCGGGCGAGGTGCTGGACTCGATCACCGTGCAGGCCCTGCTGAGCCGCTACCCGACGGTGTGCGGCATGACCGGCACGGCGGTGGCCGTGGCCGAGCAGCTGCGCGACTTCTACAAGCTCGAGGTCCTGGTCATCCCGCCGAACGTGGAGACCATCCGGGAGGACGAGGCGCCCCGGCTCTACACGACGCTGGAGCAGAAGGAAGCCGCGATCGTCGCCGAGATCGAGAAGGTGCACGAGACCGGCCGCCCGATCCTGGTCGGCACGCTGGACGTGGCCGAGTCCGAGCGCCTGTCCCGCAAGCTCGCCGAGGCGGGCCTGGAGTGCGTGGTGCTCAACGCGAAGAACGACGCCGAGGAGGCGGCGATCATCGCCGACGCGGGGTCGTTCGAGCGGATCACCGTGTCCACCCAGATGGCGGGCCGCGGCACGGACATCCGGCTCGGCGGGCACGAGTCGACCGACCACGAGCGCATCGCCGAGCTGGGCGGCCTCTACGTGATCGGCACCGGCCGGCACTCCAGCAGCAGGCTGGACGACCAGCTCCGCGGCCGGGCGGGCCGCCAGGGCGACCCCGGCGGCTCGGTGTTCTTCTCCTCGCTGCAGGACGACCTGGTCACGCAGTACGTGCCCGACCACGACGAGCCCGCCGAGGTGGACGAGGACGGCCGGATCACCGACTCCGGCACGCTGCACACCGTCGAGCACGCGCAGCGCGTGGCCGAGGGCGTGCACCTGGAGATCCACCGCAACACCTGGCGGTACAACAAGCTGATCGAGCACCAGCGCCAACTGCTGCTGGAGTACCGGGACAAGCTGCTGCGCACCGACCTCGCGTGGCGGGAGCTGTCCGAGCGCAAGCCGGACAAGGCGCACGAGCTCAAGGACCTGGACGAGCAGGTGAAGGTGAAGGCGGCCCGGCTGATCGCGCTGCACCACCTCGACCAGCGGTGGAGCGACCACCTGCAGTTCCTGACCGACCTGCGGGAGGGCATCCACCTGCGGGCGCTGGCGCGGCAGAACCCGCTGGACGAGTTCCACCGGGAGGCCATCCCGGCCTACCACAAGATCGTCCCGGACGCGTGGGACGAGGCCGAGGAGACCTTCGCCAAGGTGACGATCGACGCCGACGGCGCGCACCTGGCCGAGGCGGGCGTCAAGCGCCCGAACACCACCTGGACCTACCTGGTCAACGACAACCCGTTCTCGTCCGGCCTGGAGGAGACGTTCAAGGGGTTGGTGAAGCTCGTCCGGCGCCGCTAGCCGCGCCGGGTGCGCGGGCCGGGAGTCAGGCCCGGCCCGCGCACGCGGTCAGCGGAGGGGTGCGGAGACCTTCCGCTCGCCGACCGGCTCGGCCTGGCGGGGCAGCGCGGACGGTCTGGGCATCCGCTGCGCCACCGCCTGCTCGGTGAGCGCCCGGATCTCCGCCAGGATGTCCAAGTGCTGCTGGGACGGTGGCGGACCGACGAGGTTGGAGTGGTCGAACGCGGTGCGTTCGGCCCGGTGGGCCAGGTTCTGGATGCGCCGGATCAGGTCCCACTCCTGGTCAGTGCGCGTAGAGCGCCGTTGCTCAGTCACCCCGGAAGCAGACACCTCACGCCGGGTGAACGTAAATCACCTGGCAGTGCGAACTTCACTGGGTCGTTCCAGCTACCCCGGCCGAGGGCGTCGAAACGCACCGATCGTGCGACTCAAGGTCGCCACCGCCGGGCGAGACGCCACGCCGCGCACCCGCCGACCGGCCGTCACAGGGCCGTTCGGGCGGTCGTGACGGCGTCCCGTGCCGCGATCGCGCACCACGCGAAGTCACCCGACCCGGTGGTCGGGCCGGTGACCGTGCGGGGTGACTCGGTGCTGTACCGACCACCCCTGTGAGGGTCACTCGCAGGTGCGTCGCGGATGGGTTCACGCACCACATCCGCCCCGGTGGCCATGGCGACCGGAGCCATTCCGCGCCGCGCCCCGCGGTCCTACCGTGCCTCGGGTGAACATCGCCGTTCCGCTGATCGCAGCGCTCCTCGCGACGACGGCGCAGGCCGTTCCCGCGTCCGCCCACGGATGCGGTCCCCTGCGCGTTCCGGGTGCCGAGCACCAGGAACTGACCCACCTCGCCGACCTGTCCACCGCCGGCGGCCGCACCGACCCGGCCGACTGGGCCGGGCTGACCCCGGCGGGCCTGCCCGCGCCGACGCCCGTGGCGGGCACGCAGGTGGACGGCTACTTCCCCGACTCCTCGACCGGCAACACCAACCACGGCTGGGCGCACGACTCGCAGTTCGTGATCCGGCTGCCGGAGCGCTGGAACGGCGGCCTGGTCGTGACCGGCTCGCCGGGCGTGCGCGAGCAGTACGCCAACGACCGGGCGATCAGCGACTTCGTGCTGGCGCGCGGGTACGCGTTCGCGTCGACCGACAAGGGCAACACCGGCGCGGCGTTCCACCGCGACGGCACGCGGCCGGGCGACGCGATCGCCGAGTGGAACCACCGGGTCACCCAGCTCACCCGGGCGGCGAAGGCCGTGGTGGCGCAGCGGTACTGCCGGCCGCCGTCGCGCACGCTGGCCACCGGCATCTCCAACGGCGGCTACCTGGTGCGGTGGCAGCTGGAGAACCGGCCGGAGCTGTACGACGGCGGCGTGGACTGGGAGGGCACGCTGTGGACGGCGCGGGGCCCGAACCTGCTGACGTTCCTGCCGCCCGCGTTGAAGGGCTACGCCACCGGCGACAAGGCGGCGGTCGTGGCGGCCGGGTTCCCCGCCGAGTCGGAGTTCCTGTGGCCGTTCCACCACCAGTACTACTGGGACCTGACGCAGCGGATCTACCGCGAGGAGCTGGACCCGGCCTGGGACGGCGAACTGGAGGCGGGGACGCCGTTCTGCGCTCCCGGCACGCCGCTGTGCGACGCGGACTACGACTACGCGTCCCGGCCGGCGGCGCAGCGCGCGGTCGAGCGGATCGCGCTGACGGGGCGGATCGGCAAGCCGCTGCTCACCCTGCACGGCACGCTGGACGTGCTGCTGCCGATCACCCGCGACTCCGACGTGTACGCGGACATGGTGCGCCGGGCGGGCCGCGACGCCCTGTTCCGCTACTACCGCATCGAGGGGGGCACGCACGTGGACTCGCTGTACGACGCGTTCCCGGACCGCCTGCGCCCGCTGACGCCGTGCCACCGGTCGGCGTTCGCCGCGCTGGAGGGCTGGCTGTCGGGCGTCCGCCCGCCGGCCTCGACCACCGTGCCGCGGCCGGCGGCGGTGACCGCGACGGAGTGCGCGCTGGCGTGACCCGGCGACCCTGCCGCCCGGCGCCCACCGGGGGCGCGCCGGGCGGCGGGGTCGCTACTCGCCCATCACCTTCATCAGCCTGAGCGCGAGCTGGACCTCCAGCACCCGTTCCGGCGACAGCCAGTCCTCGCCCAGCAGGCTCGCCACCCGGTCCAGCCGCTGCACCACCGTGTTCACGTGCACGTGCAGCTCGTCCTTGGCGCGGCTGAGGTTCGCGCCGCACGCGAAGTACGCGGTGACCGTGCGGACCAGCTCGGTGCCCCGGCCGGCGTCGTAGTCGAGCAGCGGCCCGAGGGTGGCGCGCACGTAGCCCGCGATGTCCGTGCGGTCGCCCAGCAGCACGCCGACGAAACCGAGGTCGGCGAGCGTGCCGCCGGTGCCCACGCGGCCGAGTTGGACCAGCGCCCGCAGGCACCGCACGGCCTCGGCGTGCGCGGCGGCCACCGCCTCCGGGCCGTGCGCCGGGCCGCCCGACCCGACCGTCACGGGCAGGCCGACCGCCTTGCCGAGCACCCTCGCCGCGTCCCGCGCCGCGGCCGCCGGGTCCACGCCGGGCAGCACGAGCACCACGTGCTCGCCGTGGACGCCCGCCAGGCCGCGGCACGTCGAGGCGTGGTGCGCGGCGGCGGCCAGGAGCCGGTCGCGGGGGCCGTCCGCGACCAGCACCACGTGGTCGGCGGCCAGCTCGACGCCGACCCGGCGGGCGCGGGCGCGCAGCGCGACCGAGTCCACCGCGGACGTCAGCAGGTCGGTGATCAGCTCGCCGCGCACCTTGTTCTCCGCCTCGGCCACCGTGCGGCGCAGCAGGAGCAGCAGGGCCGTCACCACGCCCGCCCGCTCGAACAGCCTGCGGTCGGCGTCGCCGAGGTCCGGGCGGTCGGTGAGGGTGATGCTGCCCAGCAGCTCGCGGCCCGCCAGCACGGCGCACACCCACGTGCCGTCCTGCGGGACGGCGCGGCCGCTCGCCCGGGACGCGTTGACCGCCGTGCGGGGCGCGAGGGCGCGGGTCGTGCCGATGCGGGCCAGCTCCGCGCCGTCGCTGTCGTGCACCACGATCCCGCCGTCGAGCACCTTGGCCACGGCGGCGGCCACCTCGGGCACGTCCGCGCCGCGCAGCACCAGGTCGGTGAGCCGGTCGTGCGCCTCCTCGGCGCGGCGCATGGCCTCGTTGTGGGCGCGGATCGTCTCCCCCGCCGCCCGCGTCTCCTCCAGCAGGTGCGCGGTGTCCAGCGCGATCGCGGCGTGGTCGGCCAGCGACGACAGCAGCGCCACCTCGTCGGGCGGGAACTGGCGCGGCGACCGGTTGGCCGCGTAGAGCACGCCGATGACCCGGCGGTCCAGCTTGAGCGGCACGCCCAGGATCGCCACCAGCCCTTCGTCGCGCACCGCGGCGTCGATGGGGCCGGTGTGGTTGAACCGGTCGTCGGCGAAGTAGTCGGCGGTCACGTACGGCCGCGCGGTCTGCGCCACCAGCCCGCCCAGGCCCTCGCCCATGCCGAGCCGGACCTGCTGGAACAGCGCGGAGATCGAGCCGTCGGTGACCCTCATGTACGTGCCGCGCTCACCGGGGTCGTTCATGCTCAGGTAGGCGATGTCCGCGCCGAGCAGCAGCCGGGCGCGCCGCACGATGGACCGCAGCACCGCGTCCGGGTCGCGCACGCCGGCCAGGTCGTTCGCGGTGTCGAACAACGCCTCCAGCTCGGCTTCGCGGCGGCGGTGCGCGGTGAGCGTGCGGCGGATCCGCAGCGCCCACTCGGTGGCCCGCGCGACGCGGTCCAGCTCGTGGTCGGGCAGGCCCGCCGCGCGGGCCGCGGGGAGCACCGCCGCCAGCCGCTCGCTGCCCGCGTCCGCCGCGAGCAGGTCGAGCAGCTCCAGCAGGTGCTCCACCGCGTCCGCCTCGCTCATCCCCTCATGCTCGCACCGACGGCCGGCCAGCGTCGGCGCGGTTCAGCGAGCTGCCCTTCGTCTCCTTCGCCGCCACGACCGCGATCACCGTGAGCACGCACATCGCGAGCACGTAGAACACGACCGGGAGCGTGCTGTCGTACGCCTGGAGCAGCGCGGTCGCGATGAGCGGCGCCACCGCGCCCGCCGCGATCGACGCGAGCTGGTAGCCGATGGACGCGCCCGAGTAGCGCACCTTCGTGCCGAACAGCTCGGAGAAGAACGCCGCCTGCGGCCCGTACATCGCGCCGTGCAGCACGAGCCCGATCGTCACCGCCACCGTCATCGGGAAGAACGACTTCGTGTCGAGCAGCGCGAAGAACGCGAACATCCACAGGCCGATGCCGACCGTGCCGATCAGGTACGTGGTGCGCCGGCCGATCCGGTCCGACAGCGCGCCCCACAGCGGGATCGTCACCAGGTGCACGAACGACGCGATCAGCACCGCGTTCAACCCCGCCGACCGCGCCATGCCGAGTTCCGACGTGATGTAGACCAGGATGAACGCGGTGATCACGTAGTACGACACGTTCTCCGCCATGCGCGCGCCCATCGCGATCAGCACCTCGCGCCAGTGGTCGCGCACGACCGCCACGATCGGCGGCTTCTCCTCCAGCCTGCCGGCCTCGATCTTCGCCTGGGCCTCCAGGAACACCGGCGACTCGGACACGCTGAGCCGGATCCACAGCCCGATCAGGACGAGCACGCCGGACAGCAGGAACGGCACCCGCCAGCCCCACGACAGGAACGCCTCGTCGCTCTGCACCGCGGCCAGCACCGCCAGCACGGCGGTCGCCAGCAGGTTGCCCATCGGCACGCCCGCCTGCGGCCAGGACGCCCAGAACCCGCGCCGCTCCGCGCTGCCGTGCTCGGACACGATGAGCACCGCGCCGCCCCACTCGCCGCCCAGCGCGAAGCCCTGGACCAGCCGCAGCAGCGTCAGCAGCAGCGGCGCGGCCACGCCGATCGCCGCGTACGTGGGCAGCAGGCCCATCGCGAACGTCGCGCCGCCCATCAGCAGCAGGCTCAGCACGAGCAGCTTCTTGCGGCCGAGCTTGTCGCCGAAGTGGCCGAACACCAGGCCGCCGAGCGGTCGGGCCAGGAAGCCGATCGCGTACGTGGTGAACGCGAGCAGGGTGCCGGTGAGCGGGTCCGCCGTGGGGAAGAACAGCTTGTTGAACACCAGCGCGGCGGCGGACCCGTACAGGAAGAAGTCGTACCACTCGATCGTGGTTCCGATCAGGCTGGCCACGACGACCTTGGCGAAGGACGGTTTCGGCTGCGGAGGGGCGGCTTTCGTCATGTCGGTCACCACTTCGTTGGGGGATGGGGGAACGAGGGGCTACTGGGCGGTCCAGCCGCCGTCGATCGTGAACGACGAGCCGGTGACGTGACCGGAGTGCGCGCCGCACAGCCACAGCACGACGGAGGCCACCTCCTCCGGCTCGATGAGCTGCTTGATGGCGTGGCGGGTGAGCATCACGTCGGCGAGCACCCGATCGGGCCCGATGCCGTGCGCGCGGGCCTGGTCGGCGACCTGGTGCTCGACCAGCGGAGTCCGCACGTAGCCGGGGCTGACGCAGTTGCTGGTCACGCCGTGCGGCGCGCCCTCCAGCGCGACGACCTTGCTCAGCCCTTCCAGGCCGTGCTTGGCGGCGACGTAGGCGGACTTGAACGCGCTGGCCCGGGTGCCGTGCACGCTGGAGATGTTGACCACCCGGCCCCAGCCGCGCCGGTACATGTGCGGCAGCACGCGGCGGGCCAGCAGGAAGGGCGCGGTCACCATGACGCGTTGCAGCAGCGCGAACCGGTCCGGTGGGAACTCGTGCACCGGGGCGACGTGCTGGAGGCCGGCGTTGTTGACCAGGATGTCGATCTCGGCGGGCACGTCGCGGTCCGGGTCGTCGGCGGCGAGGTCCACGACGTGCGGGGTGCCGCCGATCGCGTCGGCGGCGGCGGTGACGGTGGTCTCGTCGCGGTCGAGCAGGTGGACCCGCGCTCCGGCGCGGGCCAGCGCGGCGGCGCACGCCCGTCCGATGCCGCTGCCGGCGCCGGTGACCAGGGCGGTGCGGCCGGCCAGGTCGTCGCTGTGACCAGGGACACTCGTCATGGCCGGAAACGCTAGGTGACCTGCGGTGCACCGCCCATGTGAGACAGGACCACAACCTCGGGTCGAGGCATGTGTTTAGCCGACAGTGAGCCGGGTAATGATCGGATAACCCAATACCGGGTGCAGTTGCCGTAGGGCCATGGGTACGCTGCTTTGGCCCGTTCGGGGGATGAACGACGTTTTGGGGGTTACCAAGTGTCACTCACACCGATCTACGACGACCTGCTGCGCGAGTTCGAGGGCATCCTCCTCGTCAGCGAGGCCGCCGAGGCCGTCGCGACGGGCACGGCCGAGGGCGGCGACGCGCCGCGGGCCGACGGGCCGACCCCCGACGTCGAGCCGGACCAGGGCTGACCGCCGTCACGGCGTCGGGGCCCTCCGCGCGGCGATGAGGGCCTCGACGCCGTCCAGCAGCAGGCGCAGGCCGAACTCGAACCGGTCCGCCGAGTACGGCGCGACCCCCGCCCGCACGGTCGCCGCCAACGCCGGGTAGGACTCGAAGTCCACCAGCTCGCCGAGCAGCGCGTTGCGCTCGCGGACCTCCCCGGGGCTCGGCTCGGCGGTGTCCACGGCCAGCTTGGCCTGCCCGCGCACGTAGGCGTCGACCGACTCGACGACCGCCATCTTCTCCGCCTCGGTCAGCCCGGTGCCGTCCAGCACCCGCAGCGCCGAGTCCATCCACCGCAGCAGGTTCGGCCCGGGCGCGGCCGCGTCCGCGACGAGCTGGAGCACCCACGGGTGCCTGCGGTAGCCGTCGTGGTCGTTGCGGGCCCACGCCTCCAGCTTGGCCCGCCAGTCGCCCGGCAGCGGGTCGTCGCCCTCGTACCGCGCCGAGCCCGGCCGCCGCCGCGCCCGCGCCGCCGACCACCCCCGCATCCGTCGCACCGCCGATCGTGTCCGCGGTCGCCACGTCCGCGCCGCCGATCGTGGGGCAAACGATTGCGGCCGATGTTGTTCGCCGTGGTGATGACCATGGCCGCCGAGGCGGCGGTGGGGTTGTTGCTGCTCCTGCACTTGCAACGCGGGTTCGGGCTGGAGCTGGACGAGGTGGCGTACGTGTTCCTGCCCGGCGCGATCGCGATGAGCGCCGCCGCCGAGTACCTGCACCGGTACGTGCTGCGGTTCGGCAGGCGGGTGGTGCTCACGGCCGCGTCGGTGGCGAGCGCCGGGTTCGCGATCGGCCTGGCGTGGGCCCCGAACCCGTACGTGATCGCGGGGTTGTGGGTGTTGTCCGGGTTGGCGTGGGCGGCGGTGATGCCGGTGCAGCAGGCGGTGATCGCGGAGGCGTCGGACGGGCAGGTCGGCCGCGGGATGGGCGTGTACGAGGCGGCGTGCCTGGTCGGGGCGCTGATCGGCAGCCTGGCGGCGGGTGCGCTGTACGACGGGGCGAACTGGTGGGTGGCGTGCCTGGTGGCGGCGGCGATGATCCTCGCGGGCGCGATCGTCGTGCCGCGCGCGGTGCGCCGGCTCGGGGTTCCCGACATCCCGGTCGCCAAGAGCGCGTGACGACGGATGGCCGCTGCCGCGGCACGCGGTGCGGGGCACGCGGTGCGGGGCACGCGGTGCGGGGCACGGGATGCGGTGCGGGGCACGGGATGCGGTGCGGGCCGTGGCTCGCGGGGCGGCCGTGGCACGCGGGCCGGAGGCGGTAGGTCGCGCACCGTTGGCTGCGGGCGGTTCGCTGCGAACGGGTGCGCGCCGGCTGCGGCGCGCAGACCGTAGACCGGGGGTGTCTGGGGTGTCTGGGGTGTCTGGCGACTGGCGGGTGTGTCGGCGGTCGGTGTGTCAGGCGGCAGGGGCACGCGGTGGGTCGGTCGCGGGCCTCGTTGTTTCTCCCGACGTTTCACGGCAATAATAACAGTGTCTTCTTTGGTCGCACACGGAAGATCACCCGATAGTGGACCAAGGGTCACCGCGATGCCGTGACGACGACGGGCCGCCGAGGATATCCCCGGCGGCCCGTCGCGTCACGCTTCAAGTGCTACTTCGGGGCCGGCAGGAGGTCGGCCGGCACCGGTTCGTCCTTCTCCAGCGCGCCGAACAGGCGCAGCGCGTTCTCCCGGTCCCACTGCACGACCGAGCCCGCGCCCGGCACGGTGGGCGTGCCGCCGACCGGCACGGTCACCGTGTCCACTCCCCCGCCCATGGCGAACGCCATGCCCGCCAGGTGGTGCAGGTGGTCGTCGGACGCGACCGAGATCGAGTCCGTGCCCGCGAACAGCAGCGGAAAGGCGCGGAACGGGTTGGCCAGGGTGCCGAAGCTCGTCGCCTTGTCCGTCAGCGCGGCCAGGAACTTGCGCTGGTTCTCGACCCGCTGGAGGTCGGCCGTGGCGAACGCCCTGGTGCGGACGAAGCCCAGCGCCTGCGCGCCGTCCAGCTCCTGGCAGCCCGGCTGGAGGTCCAGGCCCGCCAACGGGTCCTGCATCGGCTCCTCGATGCACATGTCCACGCCGCCGACCGCGTCCACGATCCCGGCGAACCCGCCGAAGCCGATCTCCATGTAGTGGTCGATGTGGATGCCGGTGGCCCCTTCGACCGTCTGCACGAGCAACGACGGCCCGCCGAACGCGAACGCCGCGTTGATCTTGTTCTTGCCGTTGCCGGGGATGTCCACGTAGGAGTCGCGCGGGACGCTGACCAAAGTGGACTTCCCGGAGCCCTCCGGGATGTGCAGCAGCATGATGGTGTCCGTGCGCCGACCGCCCGCGTCGCCGGTGGACAGGTCCTGCTTCTGCTCCTCGGTCAGGTCGTCGCGCGCGTCGGACCCGACGAGCAGCCAGTTGGTGCCCGGGGTGTCGGCGGGCCGGCCCTCGTAGTCGGCCAGCGCGTCGATCCGGCGCAGCGACCCGTCGACGTAGAACCACAGGCCGACGCCGAGCGCCAGCAGCAGCACCAGGACGACCCCGATGACCCGCCCGACCCGGGGCCTGCGGCGCCTGGCCGTCCGCGGACCGGCCTGCGCGTAGGCGGCGGTCGGTTGGGGGCGTCCGCCCCGCGGGTAGCCGTCCTGCCGGTACGGCTGCGGCGCGCCCTGCCTCGGTTGCCCGGCCCGCGGCCTGCCCTGCTGGTACCCGCCCTGCTGATACCCGCCTCGCTGGTATCCGGCGTTCATCACGCGACCCCGTCCGTGTGTCGGTCACTGCTCGCACACCCAAGGACGCGGGGCGCGGCGAGAGGTTGCCACCTTAGTGGTCGGGCGGCAGCACGAGTGCGGCGAGCAGGCGGTCCAGCTCGGCCCGCGGGTCGTCGGTGAGACCGGTGTGCGCGGGCGAGGTCTGGATGATCGTGCTGCGCGGCGCGGTGAGCCAGCGGAACCGCTGCCCGGCCGACGTGCGGGACACCGGACCGGCCTTGGGCGCGCCGTCGCACGACAGCCCCAGGTGCTCCAGGTGGGCGCGCAGCACCTCGACGTCCAGGAACGGGTCGAGGGCCAGCACGCGGCGCTCGTCCACGTGCACGCGGGCGCCGAGGAAGTCCAGGTCCTTGCAGTAGACGAGCACCCCGACGTTGACGAACTCGCCGCGTTCCTGCCGCGGCACGGCGCGCAGCAGCGCGTACTCAAACACGTGCGGCACGGGCGGCCTCCAGAGCGTCGACCCAGGTCCGCGGCGCGGCCAGGCGGGCGGTGAAGAACGACTCGTACGCCTCGCGCACGGCCTCGGGTGTGGCGAACGCCTCGTCCTGCGCCAGCCACGGGTCCGGCACCAGCGCCAGCACCTCGCGCACCAGTTCGGGCGTGACGCGGGCGGACAGCTCGGCGTCGACCTCGGCGAGGTCGCCCGCGAACGGCAGCATCAGGTGGTCGGCCGCGTCGAACCGGTAGGTCGCCGCCGGGAACCGCTCCGGCCGCCAGGAGTGGTGGAAGTACAGGGAGGCGCCGTGGTCGATCAGCCACAGCTCGCGGTGCCACAGCAGCGTGTTCGGGTTGCGCCAGCTCCGGTCGACGTTCAGCGTGAGCGCGTCCAGCCACAGCAGCCGGGTCGCGGTCTCGGCGGACGGCTCGCGCACGACCGGGTTGTAGTCGAACGAGCCGGGCAGGTAGTCGAGGCCCAGGTTGAGCCCGCCGCTGGCCTTGAGCAGCTCCTGCACCTCCTGGTCGGGCTCGGCCCGGCCCAGCTCCGGGTCCAGCTCGACCAGCACGATCTCGGGCACGCGGAAGCCGAGGCGGCGGGCCAGTTCGCCGACCACGATCTCGGCGATCAGCGCCTTCACGCCCTGGCCCGCGCCGCGGAACTTGAGCACGTACATGCCGAGGTCGTCGGCCTCGACGAGCCCGGGTAGGGAGCCGCCCTCCCGGAAGGGCGTGACGTAGCGGGTGGCCGCGACCTGGCGCAGCCCGGTGGGTGAACTCACCGCGTCATTTTGCCGCTGCTCCGCAGACGGCGGCGAGGTCGCCTGGCCTCGCGGGGCGGGAGCCGTGCGCGAAGCGGTCGGAGTCAGTGAGGTGCCTGGCCAGGGTGGGTCAGGTGGCTTGGGTGTTGGTGGCGCTGTCCAGGGTGCGGAGGTAGCCGGATTCCTGGCCGTCGCGGTTCGGGTGGTAGGAGCGGTCGGTGGCGGACAGGACGACGCCGTTGATCCACGGGCGTTGGGCGCACACGCCGTGGCCTTCGAACACGCCGCGGACGTCGCCGTACTCGAAGCCGGCGGCCTTCGCTCGGTCGGCGATCACCTCGGACATCACGTCGGCGGCCCGGTTGATCGCCTTCCGCTTGGCGCTGGTCATCAGGCACAGCGTCTCGAAGGAGAAGATCCGCGGGTAGCCGAGCACGACGACGTCGGCCGAGGTGCGTTCGCGCACCGCGCCGTACACCGCGTCCAGGCGGCCGGGCAGCTCGCCGCGGATGAAGCCCTCGGCCTGGTCGACCCGGCGCACGCACTCGTCGTCGGTGCTCAGGGTGCACTTGGTCATCACCTCGCCGAACCCGGCGTCGTTGCCGCCCACCGTGATGGTGACCAGGGTGGTGGCGGGCGTGATGCGCTCGGCCTGGCGGACGACGTCGGTGGTGACGGCGCCGGAGCAGGCGGCGAACACCAGCGACGCGTCGTGTCGTTCCGCCCACAGCACGGGGTAGGCGTGCGGGCTGCGCCGGCACTCGTCGGAGGACTCGTCGCCCGCGCCGAGGCCCGCCGCGTAGGAGTCACCCAACGCGACGAGCTCCGGCGCGACCGGGGCCGGGGCCAGGGCCATCAGCAACGCGATCGCGATCATCTTCATGCGGTCGTCGTACCACTGTGGACGGTCCCGGCGGCCGAAAGTCAGCCCGTCGGGTGTTACCTCGTCAGGGCGACGCACACCGGGACGGGCGCGGCGGACGTGCTCGTGCGCCGCAGCTTCCCGGTGGTCCGGTCGACCGCGAACGTGGTGACGGAGTCGGAGTTCTGGTTGGCCGCGAGCAGGAACCGGCCGTCCGGCGCGAGCGCGAGGTGCCGGGGGAACTTCCCGCCCACGGGGGTGGTCTCGACCAGGCGCAACGCCGCGCCGCCGCGCTCGACGGCGAACACGGCCACGCTGTCGTGGCCCCGGTTGGACAGGTAGGCGAACCGGCCGTCGCGGGACAGGAGGATCTCGGCCGGGTGGTTGCGGGGCGTGGTCGGCGCGCCGGGCGGCAGGGTGGACACCTTGGGGCCGGGGGTGAGGACGCCCCGGTCGTAGGTCGCGACCACGATCGTGGAGTCCAGTTCGTTGGCGATGTAGGCGTACTTCCCGGACGGGTGGAACGCGAGGTGACGGGGGCCCGCGCCGGGGTGCAGGCGGGCGACGCCCGCCGGGGTGAGCCGGCCCGCGTCGGTGAGCCGGTAGGTGTGCACGGAGTCCGTGCCGAGGTCGACGGCCAGCACGAACGCGCCGGTCGGGTCGGGCAGCACCTGGTGCGCGTGCGGGCCCTCCTGCCGGTCCGGGTCGGGGCCCGCGCCGCGGTGCGCGACCAGGTCCGTGCGGTCGCCGAGGCCGCCGTCGGGCAGCACGGGGTGCACGGCCACGCTGCCGGAGCCGTAGTTGGCCGACAGCAGGAACCCGCGGTGCAGCGCCAGGTGGCACGGGTCCGCGCCGCCGGTGCTCCGGCTGCCGATGACCTTCGGCACGCCGTCGGGGCCGACGGCCAGCGCGGTCACCTCGCCGTCGGCCTGTTCGTTGACGGTGTAGACCCGCCGCCCGGCGTCGATCACGAACGACGGGTTCGGCACGTCCGGCACGACGCCGGTGACGCGCAGCGCGCCCGTGGCCGGGTCGTAGGCGGCGAGCCCGAGGCCCGTGCCACCGCCCGGCCAGGACGTGTAGGTGCCCAGGTAGGCGCGGACCTCCGCCCGGTCGCGGTCGTCCTCGGCTCCGGGCCCGTCCGCCCGGCCGACACCCTCGGTCATCAGCATCCCCGTTCCCACGCCAACGGCTCCCAGGAACCGCCGCCTGTCCACAACCACACCGAACCTCCGCTCGACCCGCCCGCGGCGGTCCCACAGTGGCCTGGACCACGGCGGTCAAGCAAGAGGCGCAACGTTAATTGCGTCTAGCGCAACGGGTCGGCGTCGCGGAGCCGTGCCAACTCGACCGCCGGATCGTACGAGGGTTGCGGGTAGGCGGGCGCGAGGCCGCGCAGCGCCTCCAGCAGCAGCCTCGCCACCACCCAGTTGCGGTACCACTTGCGGTCCGAGGGCACGGCGAACCAGGGCGCGGCCGGGGTCGAGCACTTCACCAGGGCGTCCCGGTAGGCGACCTGGTAGCGGGAGAACTTGCCCCGCGCGTCCAGGTCGGCGGGGTTGTACTTCCAGCGCTTGAGCGGGTCCTCCAGGCGGGCGATGAGCCGGTCGCGCTGCCGTTCCGGGGAGATGTGCAGGAAGCACTTGACGATCGTCACGCCCTCGTCGGCCAGCTCCCGCTCGAACGCGTTGATCCGCCGGTACCGCCGCTGCCACTCGGTCGCCGGCACGAGGTTGTCCACCCGCGCGACCAGCACGTCCTCGTAGTGCGAGCGGTCGAACACGCCGATGTGGCCGGGCGGGGGCACCTGGCGGCGGATCCGCCACAGGAAGTCGTGCCGCAGCTCGGCCCGGGTGGGCTTCTTGAACGAGGCGATGCGCAGGCCCTGCGGGTTGACCAGGCCCGCGACGTGCCGGATCGTGCCGCCCTTGCCGGAGGTGTCCATGCCCTGGAGCACGAGCAGCACCCGCCGCGTGCCGCCGCCCACGCCCTCCGCGTACAACGCCTCCTGGAGGCGGTCCAGCTCCTCGCCGACCACCGCCAGGTCCCGCGCCGCCGCGGCCTTCGAGCGCGGCCCGACCGGCGTCGCGGCCGGGTCGACCCCGGCGAGGTCGAAGGACTCGGGGTCCACCCGAAAGGCGTCCGACACCGACTGGACCCGCGGGGACTTCTCGGCCATCGTCGGAGGGTAACGCCCCGCCCGGGACCATGGCGCCGCCACAACGGATCGCCGCGAAACCGCCCGATTGCGCAACGAACATGCCGGACACGCAATGCCTGACGGATGAAATCGCCGGCAGGAGCCCCTTAGCCTGGTGACATGACCGCCCTCGCTTCGTTCCCCGCCGGGCACGCCCCGACGTCCGATCAGTTCATCGCGCTCGACGACGAATGGAGCACGCACAACTACCACCCGCTGCCGGTCGTGCTGTCGCACGGCGAGGGCGCGTGGGTGACCGACGTCGAGGGCCGCCGGTACCTCGACTTCCTGTCCGGCTACTCGTCGCTGAACTTCGGGCACCGCCACCCGGACCTGGTGGCCGCCGCGGTCGGGCAGCTCGGCCGGCTCACGCTGACCAGCCGCGCGTTCCACCACGACCAGTTCGGCCCGTTCTGCCGCGAGCTGGCGGAGCTGACCGGCACCGAGATGGTGCTCGCGATGAACTCCGGCGCGGAGGCGGTCGAGTCGGCGATCAAGGTCGCCCGCAAGTGGGCGTACCGGGTGAAGGGCGTGCCGGACGGCGCGGCGGAGATCGTGGTCGCCGGGTCGAACTTCCACGGCCGCACCACCACGATCGTGTCGTTCTCCACCGACGACGCCGCGCGGGCCGACTTCGGGCCGTTCACGCCGGGGTTCACGGTCGTGGAGTACGGGTCGCTGGACGCGGTGCGCGCGGCGATCACCGAGCGGACGGCGGCCGTGCTGCTGGAGCCGATCCAGGGCGAGGCGGGCGTGGTCGTGCCGCCGGCGGGCTACCTGGCCGGGGTGCGGGCGCTGTGCGACGAGCACGGCGTGCTGCTGATCGCGGACGAGATCCAGTCGGGCCTGGGCCGCACCGGCGAGCTGCTGGCGCTGGACCACGAGGGCGTGCGGGCCGACCTCTACACGCTGGGCAAGGCGTTGGGCGGCGGGATCGTGCCGGTGTCGGCGGTGGTGGGCAGCCGCGCGGTGCTGGGCGTGCTGCGGCCCGGCGAGCACGGGTCGACGTTCGGCGGCAACCCGCTGGCGTGCGCGGTCGGCCGGGCCGTGGTGCGACTGCTGGCGACCGGCGAGTTCCAGCAGCGGTCCCGCGAGCTGGGCGCGCACCTGCACGCGCGGCTGGGCGAGCTGGTAGGGCGCGGGGTGGCCGAGGTGCGCGGGCGCGGGCTGTGGGCCGGCGTGGAGATCGCGTCGGGCGGTCCGCGCGGGCGCGCGGCGTCGGAGGCGCTGGCGGCGCTGGGCGTGCTGTGCAAGGAGACGCACGACACGACGCTGCGCGTCGCTCCCCCGCTGGTGATCACGCGGGAGGAGCTGGACCACGGCATCGACGCGCTCGGCGAGGTGCTGACCACGGACCGTTAACGCAGGTCACAGACGTGTGGCGGGACACGTATCCGGCGGGGTCCGGCAGGCATCCTTACCCGCATGGGTGAACGCAAGCGGGCCGAGGCGGCCGTCGCGCTGGGACGGTGGGTCGAGCCCGGGGAGGTCGTGGCGCGCGGTCGGGAGCTGCGGGCCGCGGTCGGCCACGAGGCGCACCGGGAGTTGGCGCTCGCGCCGGACCGGCCGTCCGTGGTCGAGTTCGTGCACGCCTCGAACGAGGGCCGGCTGCCCGGCCTGGTGCCGTTGCGGGTCGGCCGGATGCTCGCCTCGCCGTTCGCGTTCTTCCGCGGCAGCGCCGGGCTGATGGCGGGCGACCTGGCGGTCGGGGCGCGCAGCGGGCTCCAGGCGCAGCTCTGCGGCGACGCGCACGCCGCGAACTTCGGCCTCTACGGCACGCCCGAGGGGCGGATCGTCATGGACGTCAACGACTTCGACGAGACCCTGCCCGGACCGTGGGAGTGGGACCTCAAGCGGCTGGCGACGTCGCTGGTGCTGGCGGGCCGGGAGGGCGGCGTGTCGGACAAGGGCTGCCGCGACGCGGCGTCCGACGCGGTGCGCGCCTACCGCGGCGCGGCCCGGCGGCTGGCGGAGATGCCGTTCCTGGACTCGTGGAGCGCGCTCGGCGACGAGTCGGTGCTGTCCAAGGCCAAGGCGGACGACCTGTCGGACGACTTCGCCAGGGCCGCGGCCAAGGCGCGCCGCAACACCAGCGCCCGGGTCGCGGCGAAGTGGACGCGCCGCGAGGGCGAGCACATCCGGTTCGTGCCGGACCCGCCCGTGCTGTCCCGGATCCCCGCGGAGGAGGCGCGGTCGGTCGTCGCCGCGCTGCCGTCCTATGTGGACACGTTGCGCGAGTCGCGGTACAACCTGATCATGCGCTACAGCGTGTCGGACGTGGCGTTCCGCGTGGTCGGCACGGGCAGCGTGGGCCTGCGCAACTACCTCGTGCTGCTGCACGGCAACGGCGACGAGGCGCTGGTGCTCCAGGTGAAGGAGGCGCGGCCGTCGGCGCTGGCGCCGTTCCTGGGCACGGGCCCGGTCAAGCACGAGGGCAAGCGGATCGTGCACGGCGCGCGGCTGGTGCAGGCGGAGACCGACATCCTGCTCGGTTGGACCACGATCGACCGGCGGCACTACATCGTCCGGCAGTTCCGCAACCGCAAGGGCGAGATCGACGCGACCACGCTGAAGCGGGACGCCCTGGACGACTACGGCCGGCTCGCGGGCGCGCTGCTGGCCCGCGCGCACAGCCGGTCGCTGGACCCGCGGCTGCTGGCCGGGTACTGCGCGGGCGGCGAGGAGCTGGACTCCGCGATCGCCCGCTACGCGCTGGACTACGCCGACCGCACGTGCGCCGACCACGAGGAGCTGGTCGCCGCGGTCGGGTCGGGCCGGCTGCCCGCCGAGCGCGAATGACCCGTCCCGCCACCGGGTCGTGGGCGTCCGCGAGGAGGGTGTACCGCGTCCGGGTGAACACCAGGCGGTGCCGGGGCGGCGGCGGAGGGCTAAGTTGGTTCGGGTGGACTCCGTTGGGCTGGACTGGATCGGGCTGATCAGGCACGGGGAGAGCACCGGGAACGTGGCGCGGGAGGCCGCGGAGTCGGCCGGCCACGACGTCATCGACCTGGCGCGGCGCGACGCGGACGTGCCGCTGTCGGGCGAGGGGCTGCGGCAGGGCCGCGCGCTCGGCCGGTGGTTCGCGGCGCTGCCCCGGGAGCAGTGGCCGGACCTGGTGGTGTGCTCCCCGTACAAGAGGGCGATCGACACCGCGCGGCTGGCGCTGGGCACGCACCCCCGGGCGCGGGTGGACGAGCGGCTGCGGGACCGGGAGCTGGGCGTGCTGGACCTGCTGACCACGCACGGCGTGGCGCGGCGACACCCCGAGGAGCGGGAGCGGGAGCGGCGGCTGGGCAAGTTCTACTACCGGCCGCCGGGCGGCGAGTCGTGGGCGGACGTGGCGTTGCGGCTGCGGTCGCTGCTGCGCGACCTCGACGGCCGCCGGGTGCTGCTGTTCGGGCACGAGCTGCAGGTCCACCTGCTGCGCTACCTGCTGGAGGCCCTGCCGGAGCCGGACCTGGCGGCGTTCGCGCGCAACTCGGCGGTGCCCAACGCCTCGCTCACGTCGTGGCGGCGCGAGGACGGCGCGTGGGTGCTGGAGCGCGAGTGCGAGACGGCCCACCTGCTCGAGCAGGGCGTCGAGCCGACACGGCCCCGCGACGCGGCCACCAGGACACCGGAGCCGAGCGGCCGGTAGCCGGCCCGCACGCGACGGCGACGGCGACGGCCGGCCCCTACCTGGCCCGCTTCACCCGCGTCTCGTCCCACACCGGCTCGTCCACCTCGACCACCTCGCCGTCGGAGCGGAACAGCAGGAACCGGTCGAAGCCGCGGGCGAACCAGCGGTCGTGGGTGACCGCCACGACGGTGCCGGTGAACCCCTCCAGCGCCTCCTGCAACGCCTCGGCCGAGTTCAGGTCGAGGTTGTCGGTCGGCTCGTCCAGCAGCAGCAGCGTCGCGCCGGACAGCTCCAGCAGCAGCACCTGGAACCGCGCCTGCTGCCCGCCGGACAGCGTCTCGAACCGCTGGTCGCCCTGCTTGCCGAGCCCGTACCGGCTGAGCACGGCCATCGCCGCGCCGCGGTCGCGGCCCGCGCGGCCGTCCTCGCCGTGCCACAGGATGTCGACCAGCGTGCGGCCGATCCACTCCGGGTGCTGGTGGGTCTGCGCGAACAGGCCGGGCACGACTCGCGCGCCGAGCCGGCACACGCCGGTGTGCGCGACGTCGCCGCCGCCGAGCAGCCGCAGGAAGTGGCTCTTGCCGGAGCCGTTCGAGCCCAGCACGGCCACCCTGTCCTCGAAGAACACCTCCACGTCGAACGGTTTCATCAGGCCGGTCAGCTCGAGGTTCCGGCACGTGACGGCCCGCACGCCGGTGCGGCCGCCGCGCAGCCGCGGCGCGACCTTCTCGTCGGTCGGCAGCTCGGGCGGCGGCCCGGCCTCCTCGAACCGCTCCAGCTTCGCCCGCATGACCCGGTACTTCGCGGCCATCACCTCGCTGATCCGGGCCTGGACCTGGAGGGTGCGGACCAGCTCCTTGAGGTGGTCGTGCTCCTCGTTCCAGCGCCGGTGCAGCTCGGCGAGGCGGTCGATCCGGGCGGCGCGGGCGGCGTGCCAGGTGCCGAACGAGCCCGCGTGCGTCCACGCCGTGCGCGCCTCCACCGTGACGACGTGCGTGGCGGCGACGTCGAGCAGCTCCCGGTCGTGGCTGACCAGCAGCACGGCCTTGCCGGTCTCGCGCAGCCGGTCCTCCAGCCACCGCTTGCCCGGCACGTCGAGGTAGTTGTCCGGCTCGTCCAGCAGCAGCACCTGCTCCGGCCCGCGCAGCAGCGCTTCCAGGACCAGCCGCTTCTGCTCGCCGCCGGACAGGGTGCGCACCTCGCGGAACCGGGCCCGGTCGAACGGCACGCCCAGCGCGGCGACCGTCACCGTGTCCCACAGCACCTCGGCGTCGTAGCCGCCGACCTCGCCCCACGCGGTGATCGCGTCGGCGTAGCGCATCTGGGTCGGCTCGTCGTCGGTCTCCATGAGCCGCAGCTCGACCTCGTCCAGCGCGCGGGCGGCGTCGCGCAGCGGCGCCGGCGAGGCGGCCAGCAACAGGTCGCGGACGGTGCTGTCGTCCCGGACCGAGCCGACGAACTGCGGCATCACGCCCAGCCCGCCCTGCACGCGGACGCTGCCCGCGGCGGGCGCCAGCTCGTTCGACAGGATGCGCAGCAGCGTGGTCTTGCCGACGCCGTTCGCGCCGACCAGGGCGACCACGGTGTTCGCGCCGACCTTGAACGACACGTCGCGGAACAGCTCACGGCCGTCGGGCAGGCGGAAGGCGAGGCCGTTCGCGTCCAGGAATCCCACCCGCGCATGGTGGGCGATGACCGGCGCCCGTGGCCAGCGGATTACGCCGGACCCCCGATCCGCCCGCGGATGAGCACGCGGCGGTCGACGGGTCCGGCGGGAACGGCTACGCCGTGACGGCGTGCGCGGGCAGCCGCACGGCCCGGGTGGGCCCCGCTCGCCGCGGACCGTGCGGGAGCACGCTCAACGCCACGTGTAGCCCCGCATCAGCAGGACGAGCGCGCCGAACCCCAGGGAGGCCAGGGCGGGGCCGAACGCGCCGAGGAACAACAGGATCACGCCCAACGCCGTGAAGGTGGCCACGATGGCGTAGTTGAGCACCGGGTGCCGGGGCTTCCCGGCGACGAGCGCCGAGGCCAGGCCCGGCTCCTCGTCCGCGAGTCTGCTCTCGATCTCACTGAGGGTGCGGCGTTCCGCTTCGCTCATCACGGCCGAGGGATACCCGACGGCCCCCGGGCAAAACCACCCCCGCACAGGGGTTGACCAGGTAAGATCAACGCGAGAGGGCGACCAGCCGGGATACCGCCCGGAGGTACTTCTTGCGGTACCCGCCGCGCAGCATCTCGGCCGTGAACAGCTCCGAGAGCGGCTCCCCGGACACCGCCACCGGGATGTCCCGGTCGTAGAGCCGGTCGCCGAGCGCGACGAGCCGCAGCGCCACCGCCTGGTCGGGCGCGGGCCGCACGTGGCGCAGGTGCACCGCGGTCACCCCGTCCACGAGCCGGCCGTAGCCGGACGGGTGGATGCGGGCCAGCGCGGCGCACAGGTCGCCGAAGTCGTCCAGCGTGCCGCCCGGCGTGCCCTGCGCCTTGGCCACCAGGTCCTCGTCGGGCAGCGGCGGCGGGGCGTCCGGCAGGCCGCGGTGGCGGTAGTCGGGCCCGTCGACCCGGACCACGGTGAACTTCGCCGACATCGACTGGATCTCGCGCAGGAAGTCCGCGGCGGCGAACCGGCCCTCGCCGAGCTTGTCGGGCAGCGTGTTCGACGTCGCCGCGACCGCCACGCCCGCCGCGGTCAGCTCCTTGATCAGGCGGGTGACCAGCATCGTGTCGCCGGGGTCGTCCAGCTCGAACTCGTCGATCGCGAGCAGCCGGTGCGTCGACAGCCGGCGCACCGTCTCGCCGAAGCCGAGCGCGCCCACCAGGTTGGTCAGCTCGACGAACGTGCCGTAGGACTTCGGGCCGGGCACGGCGTGCCACAGCGAGGCCAGCAGGTGGGTCTTGCCGACGCCGAAGCCGCCGTCGAGGTAGAGGCCGGGCTTGGCGTCGTCCCGGGACGACCGCCTGAACAGCCGGCCGAGCACGCCCCGGCCGCCGCCCTCGGACACCCGTTCGGCGAACTCGCGGCACGCCCGCACCGCGGCCTCCTGGCTCGGCTCGTCCGGGTTGGGCAGGTAGGTGTCGAAGCGGACCCCGTCGAACCGCGGCGGGGGGACCATCGCGTCCACCAGCTCGTCCGCGGCGACGTGCGGGGTTCGGTCGGACAGGCGCGGAGGGGCGGACATGACCGGATCGTAACGGCGTGCTGGGATGTGGCGGTGCGGATGTTGTGGCCACCACGTGACGGCGAGATCACCGACGACGAGCTGGAGCGGCTCTACGACTACCCCCGGGACCTGGACCGGCCCTGGGTGCAGGTCAACTTCGTGTCCAGCGTGGACGGTGCGGTGTCGGTGGCCGGCCGGTCCGAGGGGCTGGGCAACGACGCCGACCGCAAGGTGTTCATGCTCGGCCGCGACCTGTGCGACGTGGTGCTGGTCGGCGCGGGCACGGTCCTGGTCGAGGGCTACCAGGGCGTCAAGGCGGGCGAGGTGCGCGCGTCGCGGCGGGCCAGGCTGGGGCTCGCGCCCGTGCCGCCGATCGCGGTGGTGACCGGCCGCTGCTCCATCGCGCCGACGTCCCCGCTGCTGACCGGCACCTCCGTGCCGCCGATCATCCTCACCACGCGGGCCGCGCCGAAGGAGCGGCGCGACGCGCTGGCGGCGGCCGGCGCGGACGTGGTCGTGGCCGGCGAGGAGACCGTGGCCATGGACCTCGCGCTGGCGGCGCTGGACGAGCGCGGGCTGCGCCGGGTCGACTGCGAGGGCGGGCCGCACGTGTTCGGCGCGCTGATCGACGCCGACCTGGTGGACGTGCTGTGCGTGACGTTCTCGCCGCTGCTCGCGGGCGGTGACGCCGGGCGGATCGCGGTCGGGCCGCTGCCGCCGGCGCCGCGGTCGTTGGCGCTGGACTCCGTGCTGCACCACGAGAGCGCGCTCCTCCTGCGGTACCGGAAGGTGACGCCTGATCCGGTGACACAGAGCACATCGCCGGCCTGATCCCGATACGGTCCGCACCCGAACGGACACGCACCGATTCGGGAGGCTTCGCCGTGGCTGAGAACACCGCCGTCAAGCCGGACACCGGCGCCGCGCGCCCGGCCGGCGACACCGAGCAGGGCCGGACCACGATCGCGTCGTCGGTCGTGCAGAAGGTCGCGGGCATCGCGGCGCGGGAGATCTCCGGCGTGCACGCCGTCGGCGGCGGCGTGTCGCGGGCGTTCGGCGCGCTGCGCGAGCGGATCCCCGGCGCGGGCACGGCGAGCACCGCCGGCGTGGCCGTCGAGGTGGGCGAGAAGCAGGCCGCGGTCGACCTGGACATCATCGTGGAGTACGGCGCGAGCATCGTGGACCTCGCGCGGGCCGTGCGGCGCAACGTGATCGGGCAGGTCGAGCGGATGACCGGGCTGGAGGTCATCGAGGTGAACATCGCGGTCAACGACATCCACCTGCCCGAGGACGACGAGGAGAACCAGCCGACGACCGGGTCGCGGGTCGAGTGACGGACGTGGCGGAGGACGTCGAGGCGGCCGTGCTGGCCCACCCGGACGTGGCGCGGCTGGACGGCGCGATCGCCTCCTACCTGCCGGGGCGGCGCGTGGACGGGGTCCGGGTCGGCGACCGGGTGGAGCTGGCCGTGGTGCTGCGCCCCGACCGGCCGGTCGGCGAGGTGGTGTCGGAGCTGCGGGCGCTGGTGGCGGGGGTGGCGGGCGCCGCGCCGGTGGACGTCGTGGTGGCCGACCTGGAGTGGGAGTGCACATGAGCGCAACGCAGACCGGCCTGCTCGCGGGGCTCGTCCTGGGCGTGGCCGCGACCGGCGGGTTCACCGCGTTCCTGGTGACCCTGGCCGTCGGCGTGATCGGGCTGGTCGTCGGCCGGGTCCTCGACGGGCGGCTCGACCTGGGCGACCTGCTCGGCCGGGGCCGCGACAAGTGACCCGGGCCGAGGACGCGCGGGGCGCGCTGGAGATTCACCCGACCGTGGTGCGGAAGGTGGCCGCGCACGCGATCCGGCTGGTGCCGGGCGCGGAGCCGAGCGCGGCGGTGAAGGTCGGCGAGGACGAGCGCGACCTGGAGCTGGTGGTGCGGCTGGCGCTGCGCTACCCGGCGCCGGTCCGCGCCGCCGCCGCGGACGTCCGGCGGCGCGTCACCGAGGAGGTCGAGCGGATCACCGGCCACCGGGTCCGTTCGGTCGCCGTGACGGTGTCCGCGCTGCGCGCCGACACCCGGCCGCGGGTGGTGTAGGTGCGGGTCCTGCTGCGCGTGGTGTCGCCGTTGCTCGGGCTGGCGCTGGCCGCCGCGGGCGTGGTGGTGGTCGTCGCCGTCGCCCGGCACTGGGCCGGGCCCGCCTGGCCGGACCGGCCGGCCTGGCTGACGCCGCCGTCCTGGCCGGACTGGTCGTGGGCCGACCGGCCGGTGCTGCCGATCGGCGCGGGCCTGGCGCTCGGCGGGCTGGTGCTGCTGCTCCTGGCGGTGCGGGCGGGGGTGTCGCAGGTGCCGTTGGACGACCCGGCCGACGACGTGCGGGTGGTGACGACGCCCGCGTCCCTGGCCCGCGTGGTCGGGCACCGGGTGCGGGCCGAGGAGGGCGTGGCCGACGCGTCGGTGACCGCGTCGCGGCGCCGGGTGCGGGTCCGGGCGACCAGCCGGACGCACGACGAGGCGACGTTGCGGCCCCGGCTGCTGGAGGTGGCCGAGGCCGCCGTCGCGGACCTGCCGCTGCCCACGCGGCCGAAGGTGTCGGTCGTCGTCCTGTCGCCGAAGGACCGCCCGTGAACCGCTCGAACCGCGTCGAACGGGTGTTGGCGGGCGTGCTCGGCGCGCTCGCGCTGCTGGTCGGCGGCGCGGCCGTGGTGCTGCACCGCTTCGCCGTGGACCGGCCGGTGCTCGACCCGGTGGTGCTCGACTGGGCGCGCCGCCACCTGCTGCCCGTCCGGCTCGGGCTGCTCGCGCTCGGCGTGCTGGCCGTGGTCCTCGGGCTGTGGTGGGCGTGGCGCGCGATCCGCCCGGAACGGCACCCGGACGTGCTGCTGGACGACGTCGTCGTCACCGCCAAGGCGCTCGCGGCGGCGGTGCGGGCCGACGCCGAGCAGGTCGCCGGCGTGACCGGGGCGAAGGTGGCGGTGGTGGGCACGCCCGCGTTGCGGCTGCGGCTCACCCTGCGGCACGGCGCGGACCTCGCCCGCGCGTGGCGGGAGCTGGACGACCGGGTGCTGGCCCGCGCGCGGGCCGCGCTCGGCGTCGAGGCGCTGCCGACGGCGGTGCGGCTCGATCTGGCCAAGAGGGAGCGCCATCGCGTGCGGTAGCCCGCGCCACCAGGCAGGATGGCCGGGTGGCGCTCCCGTTGACCCCTCCCGTGCAGCCGATGCTGGCCACCGCGGTGGACACCATCCCGACCGGCGCGGACCTCGTGTTCGAGCCGAAGTGGGACGGCTACCGCTGCCTGGTGTTCCGCGACGGCGACGAGGTGTTCCTCCAGTCCCGCAGCGGCAAGCCGCTCAACCGGTACTTCCCGGAGGCGGAGGCCGCGCTGCGGCGCACGCTGCCGCCCCGGATCGTGGTGGACGGCGAGCTGGTGGTGGCCAAGGACGGCAAGCTGGACTTCGACGCGCTGTCCGAGCGCATCCACCCGGCGGAGAGCCGCGTGCGGCTGCTGGCCGAGCAGACGCCCGCCGGGTTCGTGGCGTTCGACGTGCTGGCCGTGGGCGACGACCTGCTGCTGGAGCGGCCCTGCACCGAGCGCCGGGCGACGCTGGAAACCCTGGTCACGCCCGGCGACGGCCTCTACCTCACGCCCGCGACCACCGACGGCGGCCTGGCCGCGCAGTGGTTCGAGCTGTTCGAGGGCGCGGGCCTGGACGGCGTCATCGGCAAGCCGGCCGGCGGGTGGTACACGCCCGGCAAGCGCACCATGGTCAAGGTCAAGCACGCCCGCACCGCCGACTGCGTGGTGGCGGGCCTGCGCTGGCACAAGGACACCGAGCCCGGCACGGCGGTCGGCTCCCTGCTGCTCGGCCTGCACGACGACGCGGGCGTGCTGCACCACGTCGGCGTGGTGGGCTCGTTCAAGGCGGCCGAGCGGCGGGCGCTGGCCGCGGAGCTGGCGGACCTGATCACCTCCGACGACCACCCGTGGCTGGTGGAGCCGGACGGCCGCCGCCTGCCCGGCGAGATCAACCGGTGGCGCGGCAAGCACGCCGACTGGGTGCCGCTGCGGCCGGAGCGGGTGCTGGAGATCGCCTACTCGCAGACCGAGGGCGGCGCGCCCGCCCGGCTGCGCCACAACGGCCAGTTCCGCCGGTGGCGGCCCGACCGGGACCCGGCGTCGTGCCGCTACGACCAGCTCGACCAGCCCGCGCGCTACGACGTGGAATCGGTGCTGCGCGGCGAAGTCCGCCCCGCGTGACCGCCCGGGTCGGTACCGTCGTCGGCTGTGGCTGAAGTGGCTGAGGTCGACGTCCTGGTCCGGGAACTCGACGACCGCATGCGGCAGGACTGCCGCCGGCTGTCGATGTGGCGCGTGGTGCACCGCTCCACGGGGCTGTTCTACACCGTCGTGCTGATCTTCGTGCCCGCCGTGCTCGCGGTGGGCTTCACGTCGTCGGAGACACCGCTGGGCAAGGTGCTGCTGCTCACCGCGGCCGTCGTCGGCGGGTTGAACGTGACGTTCCGGCCCTACCTGCACAGCCTGAAGCGGCGCAGCGCGGTGAACACCATGCGGCGGCTGCGCGACGAGTTCCGCGCCGACGTGGCCGCCGCCGTCGAGGGCGAGGTGCTGGCCGTCTACCGCAGGTACTCGGCCGCCTACGCGACGCTCTTCGAGCAGCGCGGCGGCGAGCTGGTGGACGGGCGGCTCAGCGCCGACGAACCGCCGGCCGACCGCGCCGCCAAGCCCTAGCGCTCACACCTCCGGTTTCCCGGTCCGGGTGGCCCCGACCGACGCGAGCACCACGCAGAACACCGCCGCCCACTGCGCCGGGTGCAGCGCCTCGCGCAGCAGCACCAGCCCGGCCAGCGCCGCGACCGCGGGCTCCAGGCTCATCAGGATGCCGAACACGCGCGGCGGGATGCTGCGCAGCGCCTCCAGCTCCAGCGAGTACGGGATCACCGACGACAACAGCGCCACCGCGCCGCCCGCGATCAGCACCGCCGGGTCGAGCAGCACCGCGCCCGCCTCGGCCACGCCGAACGGCAGCGCGACCAGCGCGCCCACCACCATCGCGAGCGCCAGGCCCTTGCCGTCGGACGTGCGGCTGCCCAGCGCCGCGGTCAGCAGGATGTAGCCCGCCCAGCACACCGCCGCGCCCAGCGCGAACAGCACGCCCGGCAGCGCCAGGCCGCCGTCCACCCTGGTCAGCAGCAGCACGCCGGCCGCCGCGAGCAGCGCCCACACCCCGTCCAGCCAGCGCCGCGACCCCAGCACGGCCACCGCCAGCGGCCCGAGGAACTCGATCGTGACCGCCGCGCCCAGCGGGATGTGCTTGATCGCCTGGTAGAAGCTCAGGTTCATCGCGCCGAGCACCAGCCCGTAGCCGAGGACCACCGCGTACGTCCGCCGGTCCAGGCGCAGCGACGGGCGCCACACCACCACCAGGACGACGGCGGCCAGCACGAGCCGCAGCGTGACCGTGCCCGCGGCCCCCGCGAGGGTGAACAACTGCTTCGCCACCGCCGCGCCGACCTGCACGCTGATCACGCCCAGCAGCACCAGCGCGGGTGGGGGGATCGCGCCGAACGCCCTGGCGGCGAGCGCGACCGGCGCGGAACGGCGGAGCCTGCGTTCGGGGATGCCCTCGACGTGCACGGTGACCACGCCGACATCCTCCCCCAGCCCGCTCACCGAAGTCTCACCTGGACTGTGTGAGGCTCTGCACCAACCCATCGGGAGACCAACGCCGTGGGAGAGAGCGAGGGGAACGCCGTGCCGCGTCGGCGTCACGCCACTTGGATGCTGGTGGCCCTGAGCGCGCTGGCCGCGTGCAGCGCGGGTCCGTCGACCCGCCCGGTGATCGCCGTGCACGGCGACGGCGGCGAGCCGTCGGTCGCCGCCACCCCCTCCGGTCCCCGCGACGTGCCGCCGTTGGAGAGCTACGAGACGCCCGGCCTGTCGTGGTCGACGTGCACCGATTCCGCGCGGGCGCGGATGCGCGGCGCCGCGCCGGCGGGCGACTGGGAGTACGAGTGCGCGCGGCTGACCGTGCGGCTGGACGTGCCGAGCCGGCCGGGGCGGGGCAGCCTGGGGATGTCGTTGCTGCGCGTGGGCACCGGCGGCAGCCCGTTGGTGGTGGTCGGCGAGGCCGGTGGCGAGCCGGGCACGGTGAAGGCGGCGCGGCTGGCGGCGAGCCTGCCCCCGTCGGTGCTGAGCACGTTCACGCTGATCGGCGTGGACCGGCGGGGCACGGGCGAGTCGGACCCGGTGCAGTGCGTGCCGGACGCGGCGCGGGTCGGGATCGTGGAGGCCGACCCGGGCGCGGAGTCGCACGAGGAGCTGGCCGACGCGTACACGCTGGCCAGCCGCGAGTGCGTGCTCGACCTGGAGAACCGGTTGCCGGCGGTGGACTCGTGGCGGGCGTCGGCGGACCTGGAGCAGTTGCGCGAGGCGTTGGGCGTGCCGCACCTGAACGCGATCGGGATCGGCGAGGGCGCGCGGGTGCTGACCCTGTACGCGAGCCGGTTCCCGGACCGCATCGGGCGGATGGTGTTCGACGGCGCGCCGGACCCGACGTTGGACGTGGCGGCGGTGGCGGAGACGCGGGCGGTGGCGGCCGAGGAGGCGTTCTCGGCGTTCCAGAAGGACTGCGTGATCCGCGCGTGCCCGCTCGGGGCGGGGGCGACGGACCGGTACCGGGCGCTGGTGGAGTCGTTGCGGGACCGGCCGTTGCGCGGGGCGGTGTTCGACGTGACGCCGGGGACGGCGGCGGAGGCGGTGCTGGCGGGGTTGGCCGACCGGAACCGGTGGCCGGCGCTGGCGGAGGCGATCGTGGCCGCGGAGGGCGGCGACGGCGCCAAGCTGGCCGCCTTCGTCGAGCCGCTGCTGGTCGGGCGGGAGGACGACCCGGCGCGCCTGGACGCGGGGCTCATCACCGGCTGCAACGACACGACGACCCGCATCCCACCCGAGCGGGTGACCGGGATGACGGAGGACTGGCGCACCAAGCACCCGCTGTTCGGCGCGTACTTCGCGCGCCAACTGCTGGCGTGCGGCCCCTTCCCCGTGCCGCAGGCGGTGAAGGCCCCGAAGCTGACGAGCGCGCCGCCGATGCTCGTGCTGACGACGGCGTCCGACCCCGTCACGCCTCGGGAGGGCGGTGAGCGGGCGGCGCAGGCGCTGCCGGCGGGGGTCGTGGTGGCGTGGCAGGGTGGGGGGCACGGCGCGCTCGGCCAGTCGGCGTGCGCGACGAAGGCGGCGGAGGAGTTCTTGGTGAGTGCGAAGGTGCCGACCAACGGCACCTCGTGCCCGCCGTGATGTCCAGGTTGCCCGCTTTGCCGGGTGTGTCCACACACGATCGGGTGATCATGGCCCGAAAATGTACGGAAACACTGTTACCACACCTCGGTTGAAAACCAGCGGAGCCCTCGACCACCCCCGACCGCCCGCACCCCGTCCGCCGCCCCGGACAGCCGGCACTCGACAGCCGGCCGGACCGTCCGGCCGACGGCACCCTCGCCCCGACCGCCAGCCCTCGGCCCGCGACCGGCCGCGTCGGGACTGGACGCGTCGGGAGGGGATCCGGTTCGGAGCCGACGCGTCACGCGGCCGCGTCGGAGGCACGGCACCGCGTCGGCGGCGGCGGCGGTAGTGGTGCGGGCAGGGCGAGTCGCTGCGGCCGTGGCCGTGGCGCGTGGCGGGGTCCGGCAAGGCGGGGCTGCGGCGGCTTGGCGCGGGAGGTCGCGGTCGGGATGGGGGCCGGTCGGCGGCGAATGGGCCAGGCGTGGATTGCGACGCGGCGCGCCGTGACGGCAAGGCATCCGGTTGTCGTGACGGCGCGTGGATCAGGTCGGCGCGGACCGGGATGCGTTGCGGTGGCGGGATTGTGTGGCGGGGTGGGGGCAGGGCGGCCGCACGATCAGGACGGCGGGGGTGGTGAAGGGGGTGCGGGGGTGTGATGCCCGGACCCCGGCTCGCTGGGGCGGCCGGGGTCGGGGGTTGCGGGATTGGCGGGATGGGTCAGCAGCTCGAGCAGCAGCCGCAGCCGGGGCCGGTGCAGCCGGTGCAGCAGCCGCAGCTGCCGAGCTGGGCTTGCTCCGCTGTCGTGATCTCAACAACCATCTTTGCCTCCGCGGCGTCGAGCGAGTTCGTGCGACCGAAGGTATTTCGCCCCCACGGTCCGCCCCTACCGCCGGCCAGGGGAAGTACCCTCACCCGATCGCGGAACGGCAATCATCAAGACGTTGCAATACGTGTTCTCGCCTGGTCAGCGACCGGTCCGCGCGCGGTTCGCGCGCGGTTCGCCCACGGCCGGCGTCGACAGCCCGCGCACGGCAGACCAACGGCCGATCAACGGCCGGCCGCAGCCCGCCAAGAGCCGGCCAACAGCCCGCCAAAACCCCACCAGGCCGGCCGGCAGCCCGCGCACGGCCGACCAACAGTCGGCCAGGCCGGCAACCCGCGCAGGGCGATCGACAGCGCACCGATGGCCGGCCGACGGTCGGCGGCAGTCCGCTCGCGGTCGGTCAGCCCGTCAGCTCGTCCAAGGCCCGCTGCGCCGCCTCCAACTCGGCCCGCAGCTGCTCGACCCGCGCCAGGTGCCGTTCCCGCGCCGCGCTGAGCACGCTCTCCACCGCCTCGTCCACCTCCGCCGGCAACAGCTTCGCCGCCTGCGCCACGGCCGACGCCGCCACCGGCGCGGCCTTCAGCGTGCGCTTGGACCCCCACTGCACGTCGACCGTCCACTCGCCGTCCGCGGACGACGCGAGGGTCACCGTCACCTCCGCCGGCTTGGCCTGCTTGCGCGGAGCCGGTTTGCGCTCAGCCGAAGCGGGCGCAGGAGCCGAAGCGGACGCCGGAGCCGGTGCGGGCTTCGGCTTCGGCGGAGCGGGCGCGGGGCCGGGCGTGTAGATGTGCTCGACGGGAGCGGGAGCGGGCGCGGGCGGGGCGGGAGTCGGGGCGGGGGCCGGGGTGCGCTTGCGCGGCGCGGGCTTCTCCACCGTCAGCTCGGCCGGCGAGAACGACAAGTCGTCCTTGTCCCCCGTCGGCCGCACCTGGATGAAGTCGCCCTCGGCGGGCTCGGTGAACGCCACCACCTTCCCCGAACGCCCGGCTTCCACCCCGACCGCGGCGGAGGTGAACCAGACCGCGGCCGGCCGCCCCGCGGCCAGTTCCGCGCGCAGGTGGTCGATGTCCTCCGCGGACAACGAGTTCTGCTTGGCCTTCGCCATCTCCTACCTCCACGACACCGCTCGCACAAGATCCGTCGGGTGCAGCTTGCCCTATCGCACCGACAATTCCGCGAGCTGCCGGTCGTGCGCCCGCCCGAGCGCCCATTGCGCGACGACCGAGCCGACCAGCGCGAGCAGCATGTCCCAGTGCGTGTCCCACACGTCCCCTTGCGTGCCGAGGAAATCGGTCGCCGACTCGCCGCCGACCACCGCGCCCGCCCACTCGACGAACTCGTAGCCGGCGCTGATCGCCAGGCACGTCGCCGACACGAGGAAGAACGTCCACCGGCCCGGCCGCAGCGGCGTGCGGCGCAGCAGGACCTCCCGCACCAGCACCGCGGGCACGAACCCCTGCACGAAGTGCGCGAACCGGTCGTAGTGGTTGCGGTCGGTCCACGGCAGCTCGCCCAGCGGCACCTCGGCGTAGGTGTAGTGGCCGCCGAGCGCGAGCACCAGCGCGTGCCCGAAGATCAGCCAGTAGGCGAGCCGGGTCAGCGGGAAGCGGCGGCGGGTCCAGGCCAGCAGCGGCAGGGCGATCAGGATCGGCGCGACCTCCAGCAGCCACGTGACGTGGCTCTTGGGCCGGATGGCCGACACCGCGACCGCCACCACGACCAGTGCGGCGAGCGCGACCGGCAGGCGGTCCCCGGGTTTCACCCCGCGCATCCTGCCACCGGCGGCACGTCGCGCGCATCCGTCCACTGTGGACGGGCGGCGGGAGCGAGGGCCCCGCCGCCCGCCGGTCTAGATCGGGTTGCCGTTGGTGCCGCAGATGCGTCCCGCGTTGACGCAGTTCCGCACCCGTCGTTCGAGCTCGGTCTGGTCCCACGCGTTGACGAAGTCACCGTGGAAGGTGTACCCCGGCGCGTTGGTGACGTTGACCCCGTTCACCGTCCCGCCCAGCGACAGCCCGCCGCCGTTGACCGGGTAGGTGATCAGGAACTCCAGCCGCGGCAGGACCACGGGGTGCGTGGACGGGCAGGAGCCGGCCCAGAACACGATGTGGTCCTTGTGGTTGGGGCTGTCCAGGTCCCGGCCGTTCCAGCAGGTCGGGAAGTCGAGGTAGGTCTCCAGCTTGGTGCCCGCCGGGCAGTTCATGAAGTCCCGGCTGGAGGGCGACTGCGTGGTGCACGACCACCGCGCGGACGGGTTCTGGTCCGGGCTGGTGGCCCGGGCGTTGCCGACGACGTACCTCATGTTGGGCGGGTGGGCGACGGCGCGTTGCATGTCGTGGATGCCCTGGTAGTACACGGTGACGCTCTCCGGCGCGACCGGCTGCCCGTTCTTGTAGAGCGTGGGCACCCAGTAGGCGGACAGGTCGACCACCGGGTCGCACGTGGTGCCCGCCGCCTTGAGCGACGTGTACGTGGACGACGCGTTGGTCGACCGGTTGCCGAAGAACTCGTGCACGTGCGACGCGCCGGTCTGGTTGGGGTAGATGATCGGGTCGTCGCCGGACCGGTGGCTCGCGCGGCAGTTCGCGCGGAACTCCGACGCGGCCTGGATGCCGGCCTGACCCTCGATGGCCGCGGCCTGGCGCGCGTCCGGTGCGGCCGGGTGGTTGTCGTGGTTCACCAGGGGGCCCGCGCCCGCCGGCTGGTAGGCGATCACCGACCCGAGCAGGGCCAGTGCCAGCGCGACGGACGCGGCGCCGAGGACACCTCTCATTCTCGCGTTCATCCGATCTCCTCCGGTGGAGCGGGATGCGGCGGCAGGTCTAGGAGCCGAACGTGATCCAGTTGACGTTGACGAAGTCGGCCGGCTGGCCGCTGGTGAAGGTCAGGTAGACGTCGTGCCTGCCGGTCAGGCCGGTGACGTTGGCGGGCACGGTGCGCCAGCTCTGCCAGCCGCCGGTGTTGGCGATGGCGAAGCTGCCGACGGGCGCGGCGGTGGGGCTGCCGACCCGGACCTCGACCAGGCCGCTCACGCCGCCCGCCGCGCCGCTGGCGACGCGGGCGACGAACTGGCGGGCGGTGCGGCTGCCGAAGTCGACGCCGCGGTAGAGCGCCCAGTCGCCGTTGGCGAGGCCGGCGATGTTCTGGCCGCCGCCGGTGTCGGTGGTCGTCTCCTTGAACACGCCGTTGTGCTGGTCGTAGGACTCGGCCTGGATGGTGCCGAACGCGTCCCGGCTGACCGGCGGGGCGGTCGTGGTGGTGGTGGTGGTCGTCGTTGTGGTCGTCGTGGTGGTGGACGTGGTCGTGGTGGTGGACGTCGGGTTCACGCCGCCGGAGCCGGAGTCGACGCCGGTGCCGGCCGGGCCGCGCCACGCGGTGGACGACGCCGGCACGGACAGCGTCTGCCCGTCGGAGAACGTGACGGTGGCGGTCGTCGTCCCGGGGTTGTAGGCGACGTAGGTGCGGGCGCCGTTCTTGCTCAGCACGGCGTGCGTCGGCACGTTCGCGGTGACGGAGGTGTCCGGCGTGCCGTAGGTGTTCAGCGACGTGATCCAGTGGTAGGCGTGCGCGCGGGAGTCGCCGGCCTCGGGTTCCAGGCCCGAGCCGTACTGCGACAGCGCCTGCGCCGGGTCGGCGAGCGCCAGGAACTGGGTGATGATGTCCTTCCACTCCACCTCGGCGCCGCCGTTGTTGGCGCGCAGCTCCGCGATGTTCTGCAGGATGTCGGCCTTGTAGTCGGCGTGGTAGAGCGAGCCGCCGGTGATCGGCAGCATGTTGATGCCGTGGATCTCCTCGGGGTTCGCCGTCCACCACGTGCTGTAGCTCGCGCCCGCGCCCCACACCATGCCGACCGTGCCGTGCTGGTAGGAGGCGGGGAAGACGGCGTCGTCCTTGTCGAACCAGTACTGCGCGATCGCGGTCTCCTGCGTGGTGTGCAGGTAGATGCCCGCGTCGCGCAGCGCGGTGTCGCCGGTGGCCTGGCCGAACAGCACGGCGGCGGTGGCGAACATCATCGCCTCGGACGAGGACTCCTCGTTGTTGCCGTGCGCGAACCCGGCGTGCCCGGACGCCCAGCCGTGGCCCGCGTAGGCGTCGAAGTTGCGCAGGAACGGGAAGCGGGTCTCGGCGCGGTCGTAGTTGTTGGCGTCCTTGACCAGCAGCTTGACCATGCCGCCGTAGCGGGAGTCCGACGCCCACGTCGGGTCGTGCTGCGCGAGGACGGCGGCGGCGAGCACGTAGTAGCCGTAGTGGAAGTGGTGGTCGTTCAGCTCGGCGTCGGTGCCGTAGGCGGCGCGGTAGCCGATCAGCGTGCCCCAGGTGGCGTCGTAGGCGAAGTGCCGGTCGGTCTCGCCGGGGGTCGCGGTGAGCCAGTCGGTGAGCCGGTCGCGGACCAGGCCGAGCAGCCGGTCGCGGCCCTCGGTGTAGCCGATCTGGTTGGCCACGCGGGCCAGCGCGGCCAGCCGCCACAGCGCCTTGCCGGTCCAGTAGGTGTCGCCCGCGCCCTTCCACGGGTCGGCCGCGTTCAGCTCCTGGTCGATCTCGGCGCGCAGCCGGTTCCGGTCGGCCGCCGAGGACAGCGGCAGCGCGGGCAGGACGCCGTTGAACGTGCTGCGGGTGGTGAACGACGCGCCCTCGCGCAACCGCATCTCGCCGCGGGGCGAGGGGTAGCGGTAGCCGGTGACGGCGTCGGAGGAGTTGAGCCACTGGTGCCGGTAGAGGGCCTGGAGGGTGCCGGTCTGGGTGCCCTGGCGGGCCGTGGTCGTGGCCGTGTAGGTGGCGGTGAGCTGGGCGTTCGCCGCGTTGTAGGTCCAGCTGACCTTGGTGTCGGTGACGAACGAGAACGCGTAGCGCTGGAACAGGGGCAGCGCGTCGCGGCTCGGCAGCACGGCGACGGAGAAGAAGGCGGCCGCGGAGGTGGCCTCGGCGGTGCCGACGAGGTTCCAGGTGCTCGGCGAGAACAGCGCGTAGTCGCGGCCGTTGACGGTGACGCCGAGCGTGGTGCCGGTGTTGCTCCAGATCGTGGTGGCCCCGTTGAAGCCGACGCGGGCCGCGCCGCCGCCGGCCTCGGCGTAGACGTAGGGCAAGCCGTGGCCGATGGTGGTGCGCAGGGTGCGCGTGCCGTCCGTCCACAGTGGCGTGACGGTCCAGTCGGACCAGCCGTCGACCTGGGTGCGCGGCGCGTTCAGGCCGCTGACGCCGACGAACAGGTCGTCGGTGTGCATGAACTCGTAGAACCGGCCGTCCGGGGTGATGGTGGGGCTGGTCGGGTGGCCGACGCCGAGGCCCTGGGCCGCCGCGTGGAAGGTCAGCGGGTGGGCGTACATGTTCTCGGAGTACGGGTTGCCGGGATAGCGCTGGAAGGCCAGGGACGACCACCAGTCGTTGGTCGGGACCGGCCGGCCGGCCATCCGGGCGGTGACCTTCGGCGACACGGCGGAGCCGTTCGCGTCGGACGGGCCGACCGCGCCCGCCGGGCGGGTGGTGGCGTAGCTGCCGGCGCCGACCGTGACGGCGCCGGCCGTCGCGGGCAGGGCGAGGGGGATGACGGCGGCCGCGGCCACGGCGACCGCCAGGGCCGCCAGGTGGGGGCGGGGTGAACGCACAGGGACCTCCAGCAGGGCTCACAACCTTGTGAGAGCGCTCTCACGCGCTTCAAACGGTAAACCGCTGGTGAGGGGCGTGTCTACGGTCGCGGGCTTCTGACTGTGTCAAGAAGCGGCGTCAGTCCTCGACGCGGAGCCGGTACTCGCAGCCGTACTCGACCGCGTACTGGAGGTCGTAGTGGTGCACGATCTTGGGGCCGCCGTGCAGGTGGACGTGGGTGACGGTCTGCTTCGGGCCCTCGGGCGGCCTGGCGTGCGAGTCGACCCGGCCGTCGAGGGGACCGCCGACGAACCGCACCACGTACGCCTGGGTCATCGGCTGCCTCCCTGTTCTCCGGCGTTGCCCCCATGGTACGAGAGGAGGAGCCGGATCGCGGCCGAAGCGGCGTCGGAAACAACCGGTTGGCGCAGGGCTCCGACCGTTCCAGCCGCAGGTGGGAGCGGTCGTGGGGCACGCGAGGACCTCCGCGCCGGGAGGCCCTCCCGTTCCGCGGGATCGGCTCAACGGCCGCCTTCCGGGGTCTCGTCCGGTTCGTCGTCGGAGCGCAGCGCCGTGTCCGCGTCCAACCCGGCGTCGCTCAACACCGTCCAGACGGCGTGCGCGACGGCCGTGTAGTCGTGCGCGGACACGTCCGCCGGCAGTACCACCTCGATGCGTCGGTCGCTCATGCGGCCCACCCTGCTCCGCCGCCGTGGGCCAGGCGATACGCCCGTCCGTGCGGTCGGGACCGGTGGTCCGGGTCGTGGTGCGCGCAACCTGCGCGTCCACGGCGTCGCGCGCGCACCCGCGGGGCGGGCCCACGGCCGGAGCACCACACGGACGGATGAACCCGGGCGGGTCAGTTCCGTTTCCGCGACGGCTGCACGCGGGGCGGCTCGCCGGGCATCTTGGGGTAGTCCGGCGGGTACGGCATCTCGCCCCGGTCGTCGGCCGCGTACCACTCCAGCAGCTCCTCGATGCCGAACGCCTCGTCGTCCAGGGAGGCGTGCGGGTCGCCGTGCTCGGCCAGGTAGGCCGGGACGGTGAGGACGTCGAAGTCGTCCGGGTCCACTGTGGACAGGCGATCCCACGTGACGGGGGTCGAGACGGTGGCGCGCGGCGTGCCGCGGACCGACCAGGCGGACGCGATCGTGCGGTCGCGGGCGGCCTGGTTGAAGTCGAGGAAGACGCGCTCGCCGCGCTCCTCCTTCCACCAGGACGTGGTGGCCTTGTCCGGCACGCGCCGTTCCACCTCGCGCGCCAACGCGATCACGGCGTGCCGCACGTCCACGAAGTCCCACTCGGGCCGGATGCGCACCGCCACGTGGACGCCCCGGCCGCCGGACGTCTTCGGGTAGCCGGTGAGGCCCAGCTCCCCCAGCACCTCGCGGAGCACCATCGCCACGTCCACCGCGTCCCGGAAGCCGGTGCCGGGCTGCGGGTCGAGGTCGACGCGCAACTCGTCCGGCCGATCGGTGTCCGCCCGCCGGACGGGCCAGGGGTGGAAGTCGAAGGTGCCGAGGTTCGCCGCCCACGCCAGCACGGCGGGCTCGGTGGGGCAGACCTCGTCCGCGGGACGGCCGGAGGGGAACTTGACGCGCGCCGTTTCGACCCACTCGGGAGCGCCCTTGGGCAGGCGCTTCTGGTAGAAGGCTTCGCCGGTCACGCCGTCGACGTACCGCTTCAGGGTCGTCGGGCGGTCGCGGAGGACGCGGAGCAGGGGTTCGGCGACGGCCAGGTAGTACTCCACCACCTGGATCTTCGTGATCCCACGCTCGGGGAAGTAGACCTTGCCCGGGTTCGACACCCGCACCACGCGTTCACCGACGGTCAGTTCCACAGCCTGGGCCATACGGGTGAGCCTAACAACGACCAGGCGTTCGTACCGGGCGCGGACGTCACCAACCGTGGCGATTCAATGCGAGAAATCATCACGTGAATGAAGCACGAAAACTGCGGGTGACAGGTACACCATTTGGATGACGTGGGACCAGTGGTCCACACCTACCATGGTACTGCGCTACAGTCCTTGATCGACATGCGAGGCGCGCCAGGGAGGGGTATGCCCTGTGGTCGAGGACGGTAGCGCACCGATCGACAACATCCACGTCACCGCATCGGAGAGCACAAACGAGGACATCAGGACCGACTGGCTGTCCGACGGCGTCCGCCAAGTCGCCGAAGCCGTTACCGCAGTGGTTACCGCCCGCGCCAAAGGGGTGTCGATAGACACCCGCGATATCAATGCCATGATCTCCACGTTGACAGCCATGCAAGAACAACTCGCCAAAGCCGGCTACAACGCCAGCTTCGTCGCGACCGACACTCCCCTGGGAGGCGGATATGCGGAACACATCGGCAGAAGCAACCGCGAAATGGGCCGGCGAGCACTTGAGGATGTCATCCCACAACTAACCCAGAGGATGGACGAACTGAAGGCGGAACTCGACCGGAGCCGAGCGTCGTACAAGAACGTGGACGCCACGGCCGAGGATACGGCCGCGAATATCGCAAGGGGCATCCCGTCATGAACCGCTCACTCACCCGCCTCACGATCGTCTGCGCAGTCGGAACGGCATTGGTTGCCGCCGCATGCGGCACCGACACCGTGGGTTCACCGCAGCCTGCGGCGACGATGTCCGGGACCTCGACTCCGCTGCCATCCACTTCCGCGAGCACCTCCGAGAACGCGGCACTGGCGGCCCTGGATCCCTGTGACCTGCTCACTCCGGCAGACGTCGGACAACTGGGCCTCAGGTATCCGGGTGAGGCGGAAGAGGTAGGCGGAGCCAACACGTGTCGTTGGCTCAAGGGCGCGGACGGGGGCGCAGCTGCGGGAATCCGGGCCGATCAGGGCATCGATGACCTCAACTATGAAGGCGACAAAGTTACGCCGACACATGTGGGAAAGTACCCCGCCACCCTCGTGGAAGCACCTCTCAATGCGAAGTACATGTGCCATGTCGTCATCTCCGTTTCGACGTCTTCGACGGTGCAGGTCATCGGTACCGTCAAGGCGAACTCAACCGACACGGCAGCGGCGTGCAGTCGAGCGACTCAAGCGGCCGAGTTGATCGCCCCCAAGCTTCCCTGACCACCAAGAGGGGTACCCGTGAACTCGAAGTCGACGCCGCCTGCACCCGATATTCGCTACGAGGCCGCTTCACATGAAGCGTTGGTCGACCTTGCGAAGGCCAATCTGGACACCGTGAAGGCCAATCGCATCGTGAGCAACTGGGCGGACATCGGCAAGACCCTGGGCGAACTCGCGGAAGCATTCTCCGGTATAGTAAGGCGCTCGACGGAGCAGTGGACCGGGGAAGCAGGCGAGAAGGCCAGGGCAGCGTTGCTGAAGGTCGGCCGGTTCTGCGACATGGCGAGCAGCCAGTTCACCCGAACCAGCGAGACAATATCCGCACAGACGGAAATCGCCGGCGAAGCCGCGCTACGGATGCCCCCGGTAGTGAAACCGACGCCGGAAGAAGTCTATTACTCCATGGTCGGCACTGGAGACGTCATCAGTATCGTGGCGGCACCGCGGTTCTACGCGGCCCAGTACGCCAAGTCGCTCGAGGCGAAGGCCCAGGCCGTCGATGTCCTGTACGCGCGGGACAACGCCCTGCACTCCGCGGCGCTCGGCATGCCGCAACTCGATGAGCCGCCCAAGGTCACGCGGGAACAGGATGTGGTCACCGGCGACTCGCAGCCCTCGTCCGTGTCCACCCGGTCGGTGGACTCGAACGTGCGGATCGGGAACGTCGGTGGCACCGGTACCGCTACGGCAGCGACGACGCAGGTCCCCGGGCCCACGGTGGTTGGCGGTAGCGATGGCACGACGCGGGCATCCTGGACCGCCCCGTCCACCACGCCACCGCCGTTGACGCCTCCGTCCCCCGGCTACCACCAGCCGCCGGTCACGCCGCCGGGATTGCCGCCCGCGATGATGCCGCCCGGACGCAGGCCCGCGACCGGCCCGGTCGTCCCGCCGCGCGGTGTCACGCCACCCGGTGGTGGGTCGCCCGTCGGTGGAGGCAGGGGTGGTCGGCCGGGTGTGCCCGGTGGTTTCCCGGCAGCGGGAGGCGGTGGCGCAGGTGCGCCGGGTGGGCCGGGAGTGCCGGGAGGCGCGCAGCGGGCCGGTGGGTTCGGGCCCGCCGGGAGCGGGGCGTTCGGGTCCTCGGGCGGTCAGGGGCGGGTCGCGCCCGGGATGGCGCCCGTCGGGGCGGCGGCGCCCGCCGGCACGGCCGGTGCGGAGGACCAGGAGCACCAGACGAAGTACCTCATCCCCACCGACGAGTACTTCGACGACACGCGCATGGTCGCGCCGGAGACCATCGGCGAATGAGACGGGTCGCCGCACTCCCCCTGCCCGCCTTCGACATCCTCTGGGACGACCTCGACGCGGGCCCCGTCCCCTACCCCTTCGACCTGCCCTCCCCCGGCTCGACCTTCGACGAGCGGCGGAGGGTGCGGCAGGACGTGTACGCCGAGTTGGACCGCCGGGGGCTCGCCCGGCGCGGCCGGCCCGAGGCCGATCTCGAGGACGCCCTGCGCCTGCTGCACCGCCCGGTCACCCGGATCACCGTGCTGGGCATGCCGGACGTCCACGCCGACACCATGCTGCGGGCCGTCGTCGTGGCGCGCGGCGCCTATGCGGTCCGGGCCGTGCAGGAGGACGGGTTCGTGCTGCTGGACGTGGTGCCCGGCCCCGTGGAGGGGGCGGTCGGGGTCGTGCCGCCCCTGCGGGCCGGACCGGGCAGGCCCGTGACGGTGGCGGCGAAGGACCTCGCGCCCGACGACGAGCCGCAGGGCTTCACGCGGGCCGTCCGGCGGACCGGCAACCCGGACGTCCGGGCCGTGCGGGAGATGCTGGCGGGTCCCGTGACGGGCACCGGGCACTTCGCCGTGGACGGCTCCGAGCAGCCGATCACCTGGATCGACACGCCGCGCGGGCGGTACGCGACGACGGGCTCCGACTGGATCACCGTCGCGCCCGCGGACGCCGCCGACCTGGCCTCCCGGCTCAGCCGCGCGCTCGCGCCCCCAGCCCGGTGACGAACGCGTCCAGGGCCAGCTCGAAGCTGTCGTGGTCCAGCTCGCGGGCCACGGACGGCAGCAGGTGGGCCTTGTCCAGGTTCGGGTAGCGGTCCCGGTAGAACGACTGGTCCTCGGTGAACCCGCTGGAGAACGAGCTCAGCGCCGCGCCGAACACCAGGTACATCAGCGACGCGGCGATCATCGTCGCCTCGCGTCGCGTCCAGCCGGACGCGACGAGCCCGCCGTGCACGACGTCGAGCCGGCGCAGCGACGCCTCGCGGTGCGCCGGCCCGTACGCCAGGAACGGCACGATGTTGGGGTGGGCGGCCAGGGCCGCCCGGTAGGAGCGGGCGCAGCTGCGCAGGCCGTGCCGCCAGTCGCCGCCCTCGAACCCGGACACGTCGACGCGTTCCAGGATCTCCGCCGCCACCTCGTGCAGCAGGTCGTCCTTGGTGCTCACGTGCCCGTACAGCGAGGCCGCCTGAACGCCCAGCTCAGCGGCGAGTTTGCGCATCGACAGGCCGTCCAGGCCGTCGCGGTCGATGATGTGCAGTGCGGCGGTCCGGATGCGCGAGGCACTCAGGATCGGGCTCCTCGGCATGTCGGCTCCCCTTGCCTGTGGTCGATTCCGCGCCTAGGTTAGATAACCTAACACCGTTCGGTTAGGAGGGCACCCCGGTGGATCTGCGCATCTCCGACGAACACCGGCAGCTCAAGGAGCTGGCACACCGGTTCACCGAGGAGCGCATCGTCCCGCACGCCGCGCGCTGGGACCGGGACGAGGCGATCGACCGCGACCTGGTGCCCGCCCTGGGCGAGGTGGGCTTCCTCGGCCTGGGCGTCGCCGAGGAGCACGGCGGCTCCGGCGGCGACCACCTGGCCTACTGCCTCGTGCTGGAGGAGATCGCGCGGGGCGACTCGGCCGTGCGCGGCATCGTCTCGGTCTCGCTCGGCCTGGTCGGCAAGACCATCGCCAAGCACGGCACGGAGGAGCAGAAGCGGCGCTGGCTGCCCGGCTTGTGCGCGGGCCGCGAGCTGGGCTGCTTCGGCCTCACCGAACCCGGCACGGGCTCCGACGCCGCGTCGCTCGCGACCCGGGCCGTCCGGGACGGCGGCGACTGGCTGATCACCGGCCGCAAGGTGTTCATCACCAACGGGACGTGGGCCGACGTGGCGTTGGTCTTCGCCCGGACCGGCGGTCCCGGGCCCCAGGGGATCACCGCGTTCCTGGTGCCGACCGACCTGCCCGGCTTCACCGCCACCGAGATCCGCGGCAAGCTCGGCATGCGCGGCCAGGCCACGGCCGAGCTGGCGCTCGACGGCGTGAGGGTGCCCGACGCGTGCCGCCTCGGCGAGGAGGGCGCGGGCTTCAGGCTGGCCATGCAGGCCCTCGACCGCGGCCGGATGTCGGTGGCCGCCGGGTGCGTCGGCGCGGCCCGCGGCGCGCTGGAGGCCGCGGTCGGGTACGCGAAGCAGCGGGAGCAGTTCGGCCGGCCCATCGCCGGGTTCCAGCTCGTGCAGGAGCTGCTGGCGGACATGGCGGTGGAGACCGACGCGGCCCGCCTGCTGACGTGGCGGTGCGCGGACCTCGCCGACCGGGGCGAGCCGTTCGGCACGGAGGCGTCCATGGCGAAGCTGTACGCCAGCGAGGCGGCCGTGCGCGTGGCCAACAACGCCATCCAGGTCTTCGGCGGGTACGGCTACGTCGACGAGTACCCCGTCGGCAAGTACCTGCGCGACACCCGCGTCACGACCCTCTACGAGGGCACCAGCCAGATCCAGAAGTTGCTCATCGGCCGGGCGCTGACCGGCGTCAACGCGTTCGCGTAGAGGGTAGAGGGAGGACGGACGGCATGGACTTCGCGCTGGACGAGGAGCAGAAGGAGATCCGCGACTGGGTGCGGACCTTCGTGCGCAGGGAGGTGGCGCCGCTGGAGCCGGAGGTGCTGCGCCGCGAGCGCCTCGGGCAACCCGGCCTGACCCGGGACGAGCTGAAGGAGTTGCAGGACAAGGCGAAGGCGGCCGGGTTCTTCGGCGTGCTCACGCCGCAGGAGTACGGCGGCATGGGGCTCGGCGCGGTGATGACGGCGCTGCTGGAGGCGGAGCTGGGCCGCACGTTCGTGCCGTTCCGGTTCGGCGGGTACGCCGACAACATCCTGTTCCACGCCAACGAGGAGCAGAAGCAGCGCTACCTGCTGCCCACGATCTCCGGCGAGCGCGTGTCCTGCTTCGCGATCACCGAGCCGGGCGCGGGGTCGGACGCCAAGGCGATCCGGACGTCCGCGGTGAAGGACGGCAAGGACTGGGTGATCAACGGCGAGAAGACGTTCATCACGCAGGGCAACGAGGCGGACTTCGTGATGGTGTTCGCCGTGACGGACAAGGAGAAGGGCGCGGACGGCGGCGTCACGTGCTTCCTGGTCGACCGGGACATGGGCTGGAAGTCCGAGCCGATCCAGACCATGGGCCAGTGGGGTCCGGCGGCGCTGGTGTTCGACAACGTGCGGGTGCCCGAGGAGAACGTGCTCGGCGAGGTCGGCAAGGGCTTCCACCTGGCCATGCAGTGGATCGGCCAGGGCCGCTACCTGCTGCCCGCGCGGGCGATCGGCTCGTGCGAGCGGCTCGTGGAGATGGCGATCGAGCAGGCAAACAACCGGGTCACGTTCGGCCGGCCGATCGCGGAGTACCAGGCCATCCAGTGGATGATCGCGGACTCGGCGGTGGAGATCGAGGCGTTGCGCTGGCTCGTGCTGCACGCCGCGTGGCTGGTCGACCAGGGCGCGGACTCGCGGCAGGCGCAGAGCATGGCGAAGCTGTACGGCGGCATCAAGGCGAACGAGATCGTGGACCGGGTGCTGCAGGTCCACGGCGGCATGGGCTACACGCGCGAGCTGCCCATCGAGCGCTGGTACCGGGAGCTGCGGCTGCTGCGGATCTACGAGGGCACGGACGAGATCCAGCGCCGCACCATCGCCCGCAACCTGCTCAAGGGCCACGCGAAGGTCACCGGGTCGCTGGGCTGACGGCGGGTCGTGTCGCGGGCGGTCGCGGCCGCCCGCGACCTCGGCTCACGACCTTCGCGCGCGCGGTCAGCCGAGGCTGGTGAGCATCTGGGCGCACACGCGGGCCAGGTGCTTGCGCATCACGTCGGCCGCGCGGGTCGGGTCGGCGGCGGCGACGGCCGCGACCAGGGCGTCGTGGTCGTCCAGCGACGCGTGCTGGTGCGGCGGGTCGTCGCGCAGCCCGCTGCGCAGCAGCACCACCCGCTGCTGCGCCAGCCGCACCTGCTCGGCGATCCGGGGACTGCGCGCCGCGTCCAGCAACGCCTGGTGGAACGCCAGGTCGAGCCGGTACGGGAAGCGCTCGCCCGCCGAGTACGCCCGCCGCGACTCCTCGCACACCGCGCGCAGCCGCACCACGTCGGCCTCCGTGCGCCGGGACGCCGCCAGCTCCGCCGCCGCGCACTCCAGCGCGGTCCGCAGCTCGAACAGGGCCCGCACGTCGTCGGCGTCGGCCGTCGGCACGGACGCGCCCCGGTGCGGGGCCAGCACCAGCAGGCCCTCCGAGGCGAGGTGCCGGATGGCCTCGCGCAGCGGACCGCGCGAGATGCCCAGCCGCTGGGCCAGCTCCACCTCGTTGACCCGCGTGCCCGGCGGGATGTCGCCGGTCAGCACCAGCTCGCGGAGCACGTCCACGGCCTGACCGGCCAAGCTCAAGTGCACGGGAGGTGTCACGAACGTCTCCTAGCGCGAGAAGTCCTCGCAATGTTAACTGTCGACAGTTGGCAGAGCACGGTGGAGGGACGCATGGCACACGAACTGGTCGCCGAGGTGTGGCGCGGCGCGTTCCTGGAGTCGGTGCACCACGGCTCGGTGATCGCCCTGGACCGGACGGGGCGCGAGGTGCTCGCCGTGGGCCGCCCGCACGACACCACCTACCCGCGCTCGTCCAACAAGCCGGTGCAGGCGCTGGCCATGCTGCGCCACGGCCTCGACCTGGACGGCGAGCTGCTGGCCCTGGCCTGCGCGAGCCATTCCGGCGAGGACTTCCACGTCGACGGCGTGCACCGCATCCTCCGCGCGCACGGCCTGGACGAGACCGCGTTGCAGTGCACCCCGGACCTGCCGATCGGCGAGGACGCGCTGCGGGCGCACCTGCGGGCGGGCCGGGCCAAGGCCCCGCAGTACATGAACTGCTCCGGCAAGCACGCCGCCATGCTGGCGACCTGCGTCGTCAACGGCTGGTCGACGCACGACTACCTCGACCCGGGCCACCCGCTCCAGCGGGCCGTCCGCGAGACGCTGGAGGAGCTGGCCGGCGAGCGCATCGGCGCGGAGGGCGTGGACGGCTGCGGCGCGCCGCTGTTCGGCATCAGCCTCGCCGGGCTGGCCAGGGCGTTCGGCACGCTGGCGGGCGCGGCGGGCGGCCCGGAGCGGCGGATCGCGGAGGCGATGAACCGCCACCCGGAGTGGGTCGGCGGCACCGACCGGGACGTCACCAAGCTCATGCGCGCGATCCCGGGCGCGGTGGCCAAGGACGGCGCGGAAGGCGTCTACGCGATCGGCCTGCCCACCGGCGAGGCCGTGGCGTGCAAGATCGCGGACGGCTCCAGCCGGGCCAGGGCGGTGGTCGTGGTGGCGGCGCTGCGCAAGCTGGGCGTGGACGCGCCGGACGAGCTGGCCACGGTCCCCGTGCTGGGCCACGGCCGACCGGTGGGCGCGGTCCGGCCGTCACCCGCCCTGGTGAGCTGAGGCCGAGTTGACCCGGCCGGCGGCTTGAATCGCCCGATACGCTGGGGCCCATGGCCAGCGCCAGAGCCGCCGACGCGCCGGATGACCGCCCGCGGAACAGCATCGAGGACGAGCTGATCGGGCTCGACCCCGACGACCCCGAGACCAGGGCGTTCGCCGAGCACCTGGGGCGGATGCAGCAGCAGCCGCCGAGCTTCACCGTCGAGGGCACCGTCGCGGGCGTCGGGCAGTTCGCGGACTCGGCGAACCGGGCGGGCGGGCTGCGCCGGCTGGTCGCGGTCGTCGTGGTGGGGCTGATCCTGCTGGGTGTGCTGATCAGCGTCTGGTACTACCTGGGCACGCTCGTCTGGGTCTTCTTCTCCTGAGGTTCCGCCCGCCTCCGGGCCCGCGCCGGGTCGTCTACCGTGGAGGCATGGAACCTGTCGTCGGCGCCACCCCGAAGGTGGTCCACTCCGAGGCGGAGTGGCGGGAGATGCTGACCCCGAAGGAGTACGCGGTGCTGCGCGACGCGGGCACCGAGCCCGCCTGGACGGGCGAGTACACGGACACCAAGACCGAGGGCCTCTACACGTGCCGCGCGTGCGGCGCGGAGCTGTTCCGCAGCGAGACCAAGTTCGACTCGCACTGCGGCTGGCCGTCGTTCTTCTCGCCCCTGGCCGGTGACGCGGTGATCCTGCGCGAGGACCGCAGCCACGGGATGGTCCGGACGGAGGTGCTGTGCGCGACGTGCCACAGCCATCTGGGGCACGTGTTCGAGGGCGAGGGCTACGACACCCCGACGGATCAGCGCTACTGCATCAACTCGGTGAGCTTGCGTCTGGTCGAAAGCACCCGCGGTCCAGCAGACTGAAGGCGCTACGCCGAACGACGATGCCGTATCGACACTGGGAGGGATCATGCGCATCTTCAAGGGCACCGACGGTGAGGGCTCCGGGGGCGTGGACGGCGCTTCGTCCTCCTGACGTCCGCGGATCCTCCTGACGTCCGACGGTCCTCCCGACCTGCGCCGGGAGGACCCCTGAAACCGGCCGGAACCCTAAGGCTTGCTCAAGCACCCTTGCCGGGGTGTGGCCCGGCGCACACGATTGCCTCCTAGTCGGTGGACGCTGTTTCCACCGGGGGCCACAGGGGGTGGACCGTGGAGCGACCGTGGGGGTTGTCCGGACCGGAGTTCCTGGAGCTGTACTGGATCGCGCTGGCGTTGTCGCTGGCCTTCGCGGTCTTCGTCCGAGTGCGCCTGCGGTGGACGCGGTCCGGCGTCCCCGCAGGCGCACTCGACCTGATCGACCTCGCCTACCTGGCCGGCGGACCGCGACGGGCCGTCGAGGCGTCCGTGGCCAGGCTGATCGACTCGGGCACGCTCGTGCCCGCGCGCAACGGCTCGGTGCGGCTGGCCGGTTCCGCGGTCGCCGACCACCCGGTCGACCAGGCCGTGCTGGCCGACGCGACGCGCTACCGCTACCGGACGTTGACGCTGCTCATCACGTCGGTGTCGGAGCAGGACGCGCCGCGCGCGGTCGGTCGTCGTCTGTCCGAAATGGACTACCTGGTGCCGCCGGAGGCGGCTCGGCGGTGGACGCGGGTGGCGGTCGCGCCGATGGTGCTGCTGTTCGCGGTCGGGGTCGTGCGGTGGGTGAACGGGCTGGTGATCGGCGCGCCCGTGGGGTGGTTGACGTTGCAGCTGGTGCTGACCGGCGTGCTGGTGCTCGCGCTGGTGAAGGTGAAGGTGTTGGCGCGCACCGCGAAGGGGCGTGCGGCGGTGGCGGGGGCGCGGGCGAGGAGCGGTTCCGCGTCGGCCGCCGAACTGGTCGCCCTCAACGGGTTCGGCGGGCACCCGGACGGCGCGTTGCGGGCGGCGGTGCGGCCGCGCACCCGTGCGGCGACCGGCGGGGCTCTCGCGGCGGGGACGTACACGGCGGCGAGTTGCGGCGGTGGGAGCAGTTGCTCCGGCGGTGGTTCGTCGTGCGGCGGGGGCGGCGGTTGCGGCGGGGGCGGGGGCTGACGGGCCGGGTTCTCCCGTCGCTCTCGTCCTCCCGGTTGGCGCTCTTGGGGCTCTTGCCGCTCTGGGCTGGTTGGCGGTTCGGAGGGTCCGCGCTTTGGCGGGTTGGCGGTTCGGCGGGTTGGCGCTTTCGGGGCTTGACCGCGCGGGCGACCTCTTAGGGTGGCGGCCATGACGTTCCTGTGGTGGTACGGCCCGGCGCTCGTCGCCGCGGTGGTCCTGGGCCTGCGGGTGAAGCGGGTCACGGGAACCGTGCCCGACCGGCCGCTGGACTTCGAGGAGATCGGGTACCTCGGCGGCGGCCCGGTGCGGGCGGTCGAGGTGGCGTTGGCCGGGCTGGTGGCCGACAACCGGGCGCGGGTGTCCGGTTCGGTGGCCGCCGCGGTGCCCGGCCCGGACGAGCCGCCGGCGTCGGCGCTGCAGGGGGTCGTGCTCGCCCGGCTGGCGCGGCCGTGCGACCTGGACGAACTGGTGGTCGGCGCGGCCACCAGCGGACCCGCCCGGCAGCTCGGGCGGCGTCTGGTCGAGGGCGGGTTGCTGGTGTCGCCGCGGCGGCGGTTGGCGCGGGCCGTGCTGGCGGTCGTGCCGTTGGCGGTGGTGGCGGTGGTCGGCGTCGTGGCCGGTCCGGGCGGGTGGGCGACGGCCGTCGCGCTGTCGGCCGCCGGTGTGCCGGCGGTCGTGCTGCTGCTGGGCCCGCCGCCGGTCCTGACCAGGCGTGGCGCGCGGGCGTACGAGGAGGCGACGGCGGGTCTGGCCCCGGTCGACCCGGCCGAGCTGACCGCCCGTTACGGCCTGACCCGGACCGCCGCGCCGCCCCCGACGTCCGCGCGGGGACCGGCGCGGGTCGACCCGGCGGTGTTCGACGGCGAGCGGACGGCGGTGTTCGACGGTGAACGGGTGGAACCGATCGCACCTGCGGAAACGTCCCAGGCACCGCTCCCCCGGCGCAGGCGTGCCGTGGTGGTCGAACCGCGACGCTGGCAGCGGCGCAACGGGTGGCTGGTGGCCGGTGGGTGGTTCGCGGGCGGGTGGTTGGCCGGGCAGTGGTTGGAGGGCGATGACGGTGGCGACGTCGTGGACACCGGGTACGACGGGTTCGGCGGGTTCGACGCCTGAGCCCGGTCGGGGTGCGGGTTTCGGCTCGGTCCCGGGCCTCGGCCCGGACCTGAGCCTCGAGGAGCAGGCTTTCCTGGCCGGCGGCCCCGGCCGGGCGGCCGAGGTCGCGGTGGTGTCGCTGGTCGAGGCCCGCGCGGTGCGGATCTCACGATCGGGCCTGGTCAGCGCGGTCGCCCGCCAGGGTTCCCCCCGGAGCCCGCTGCAGGCGCACGTCCTCCGCGCGCTGCCGCGGTCGCTGGGCGACGTGATCACCGCGACCGCCGGCAGCGCCGAGGCCCGGGCGCTGCGGCAACACCTGGTCGCGCGCGGCGCGGTCGTGCCGGCGGGCCGGCGGCGGGCCGCGCGCCTGATGCGACTGCTGACCATCTCGACGGGGCTGGTCGCGGTGATCGCGCTGATCGCCTTCGACCTGCCGTTCGCGGTGGCCGCCGTCGTGATCCTGGGCGCGCTGGTGGCGTCGCTCGCCCTGACCCGGATCGCCCGCCCGCTGACGCGGTCGGGGACGGCCGTGGTGCGACAGCTGGAGCGGACCGCCGTGTCGCCGAACCGGATCGCCCTCGTCGCCTACTACGGCCTGCTCGGCAAGGTCGACCGCCATCACGTGTGGGAGGTGCTGGGCATCGCACCGGCCGCGGCGGCGACGCTGCGACGGCGGTCGCGCGGGAGCGGGTCCAATGGCGGCGCGTCGTGCGGCGGTGGGTGCGGTAGCTGTTCCAGCAGCAGTTGCGGGAGCGGCGGCTCGTCGTGCGGTGGCGGCTCGTCGTGCGGCGGTGGCGGGTGTGGCGGCGGTGGGGGCGACTGACCGGCCGGGCGGCTGCGGTGGTGGGCTACGCGCGCAGCGGCAGGCGTGCACGGGTCAGCGGGCGTGAGGGCTGCGGGTGCACGCGTCAGCGGGCGTGAGGGCTGCGGGCGTGAGGGCTGCGGGCGTGCACGCTTCGGCCGGCGTGAAGGCTCCCGGCGTCCACGTCCGGCGGGGGTGCGGACGCGGGCGGGCGTGCAGGCGCGGCGCGGGGTGTGCGGGAAGCGGGCGTGCGGCGGGAAGCCGGTGTGCGGGCGGCGGTGGGGTGCAGGCGTGGGCGGGCGTGACGGGTTGGGGCGGGCCGTGGGAGGCGGGCCGTGGGAGGCGAGCGGCCCGGCTGAGGGCGAGCGGCGCGGCTGGGGGCTTGGGCGAGGGGGAGCCGGCGGGTGGACGCCGTGGTGGCGGGGAGTTGGGCGGGTGGTGGAGGCTGGGTTGGGCATGGAGGTGGTTGAGGCGGCGGCCTTGTGTTTTCAACCGACGTTCGAGGCCGATGATAACGGCGTTTTGTTGAGGTCAGTCGGCGATGATCACCCGATCGTGTTTCGGCGGCTGCTCGGGTGATCGTCAGATTAGTGGCTGGGAAGGCAGGTGTCCCGTGCGGAAGCTGGGTGTGGGGATAGGTTGGCGGCCCGAGATCGATCTCACCGTGGAACGGTTGCCCGGGGTTGACTTCGTCGAGGTGGTCGCGGAGAACCTGCACGTCGAGCACCTGCCCGAGTCGGTCCTCCTCCTCCGCGAGCGCGGCATCCCCGTCCTCCCCCACGCCGTCTCCCTCTCCCTCGGCGGCGCGGAGCCGGTGGACGCCGCGCGCGTCGCGCACCTCGCCGCCCTGGCCGAGGCCCTCGACGCCCCGCTGGTCAGCGACCACGTCTGCTTCGTCCGCGCGGGCGGTCTGGATTCCGGCCACCTCATGCCCCTCCCCCGCACCCGCGACGCGCTCGACGTGCTCGTCGCGAACGTCAAGGCGGCGCAGCGGGACCTGCCCGTGCCCCTCGCCCTGGAGAACGTCGCCGCCCTCCTCGAGTGGCCGGACGGCGAGCTCACCGAGGGCCGGTTCCTCGCCGAGCTGGTCGACCGCACGGACTGCCACCTGCTGATCGACGTCGCCAACCTCTACGCCAACGCCCGCAACCTCGGCACCGACGTCGCCCGCTTCCTGGACGAGATCCCCCTGGAACGCCTGGCTTACGTGCACGTCGCGGGCGGTGAGGAGCACCAGGGCGTCTACCACGACACGCACGCCCACGCGGTGCTGCCGGAGGTGCTGGACGTGCTCGCCCAGCTCCGCGCCCGCGTCGACCCGCCGGGTGTGCTGCTGGAACGGGACGACGACTACCCGGCCGACGCGGAGCTGGCGGCCGAGTTGGCGGCGATCCGGGCCGTGCTGGGATGACGCAGCCGCAGCGCGACCGGCTGGCCGCGGCGCAGGCCGAGTTGCTCCGGGCCCTGCTGGCGGACGGTGACGCGCCCGCCGGTTTCGACGAGGAGCGCCTGCGCGTCGAGAGGCGTGCGCTGCTCAACAAGCGGCGCGGGATCGTGGAGATGCTGCGGCCGGACGTGGCGGCCGAGTTGGGTGAGCGGTTCCGACCGTTGTTCGACGCCTACGCCCGAGCGCACCCGAAGGAGGTCGGCACGCGGTTCCGCGAGGACGCGGCGCGGTTCGCCGAGTGGGCCGTGCGGCGGGGTGAGCTGAAGCCGCGGAAACGGCGGTGGTGGCGTCGCGCGAACCGTGCGACCTGATCGGCCGCGCAACCCGATCGACCGCGCGACTTGATCGACCGCGCAACCCGATCGGCCGTGCGGTCCGTCCTCCGGGCATGTGGAGACGGACTTGGCCGATGGGCGTGCTGCTGCTGGTCGCGGCGTGCGGGGCGGCGGTGGACGGGGCCGGTGTGGCGTGCACGGAGATCGGCACGCGCGTCGGCGTGGGCGTGGAGGTCGAGCACCCGGACGTGGTGTCCGGGACGATCGAGGTTTGCTGGGACGGTTCCTGTGCAACCCCGTCGTTGGAGCTGTACCCGTCGACCAGGGCCGGCGACACGACGTGCACGGGCACCGGGCCGGACGACTCGTGCGGTGCCCGTGTCGAGCCGACCGGCGGGAAGCACGGGTTCGCCGACCTCCCCCGGATGCCCGCGCGTCCCGTCTCCGTGACCCTGCGGTTGGTGGACCAATCCGGTTCCGCGGTGGTGGACCGGGAGTTGACCGTCCACCCCGAAATGGCGTACCCGAACGGTCCGGACTGCCCAGCGGGTGGACCGCAGGCCGGTATCTCGGTTGCTGCCGACGGCTCAGTCACCGAGCGGTAGGTAACCGCTTACTCCGCTGAACCGGTGAAGATCCGACCGACCAATCAGCGGCTGTCCGGCTCTCCCGGGGCCTCTAGCGTCGGTGGGGTCCCAGGGCAACGTCGCTCCCGGTCCCTCCGCCGCCACCGGCGGGTCGCCGAGCCCTTCCGGCCGTGTTCCGCCAGGCGCGGCGCCTCACCGGGAGGTCGATGAGTTGAAGAGCACACGTTGGCGTGTCGTGCCGTGGGCGGCCGTGCTGGTCGCCGCGGGCCTGGTGGTGGTCGGTCCGGGGGTGTCGGGCGCGCGGGGCGCGCCGGCCCCGAACAGCGGCCACCACGAGGTCACGCTGATCACCGGGGACAAGGTCGTGCTCCTCGGTGACGAGGTCCGCGCGCTGGTCGCCGGGCCGGGGCGGGAGCGCGCGGTGTTCCACAGCTACCGGCGTGACGGGCGCCTGCACGTGGTGCCGCGCGACGCGGCCAGGGCCGTCGCGCAGGGCCGGCTGGACCCGAGGTTGTTCGACGTCACGGGTCTGGTCGAGGCGGGGTACGACGATCGCCGGTGGGACACCGTGCCGTTGATCGTGACCGGTGAGGAGGAGCCGGCGGCGGCCGGGCTGCGGGTGGGGCGCCGGTTGCCCGCGGTGGGTTCGTACGCCGCGCAGGTGGTCAAGTCGGAGGCGTCGGACGCCTGGCGCACGCTCGTGTCGAGGGCGAGCGTGCGCAAGGTGTGGTTGGACGGGGTGCGCCGGCCGGCCCTGGACCGGTCCACCGCGCAGATCGGCGCGCCGGCCGCGTGGCAGGCGGGGCTGACCGGCAAGGGCGTGAAGGTGGCCGTGCTGGACACGGGCGTGGACGGGGACCACCCGGACCTGGCGGGTCGCGAGGTGGCGGAGGCGAACTTCACCGACGACCCGGACAACACCGACACCGTGGGCCACGGCACGCACGTCGCGGCGACGATCGCGAGTGCCGGCGCGGAGTACCGGGGTGTGGCGCCGGACGTGGACCTGCTGGACGGCAAGGTGTGCGTCGCGTCGGGGTGCCGGGAGTCGGCGATCGTGGCGGGCCTGCAGTGGGCGGCCGAGCAGGGCGCGGACGTGGTGAACCTGAGCCTGGGCGGCGCCGACACGGCGGAGCTGGACCCGCTGGAGGAGGCGGTGAACACGCTGTCGGCGCGGACGGGCACGCTGTTCGTGGTGGCGGCGGGCAACAACTCGCGGCCGGGGACGATCAGTTCGCCGGGCAGCGCGGACGCGGCGTTGACGGTGGGCGCGGTGGACCGGCAGGACGGGATCGCGCCGTTCTCCAGCCGGGGTCCGCGGGTCGGTGACGGCGCGGTGAAGCCGGACGTCACCGCGCCGGGCGTGGAGATCGTGGCGGCGCGGTCCCGCGGCGGCACGGTGGGCACGCCGGTGGACGACGGCCACGTGGCGATGTCGGGCACGTCGATGGCGACGCCGCACGTGGCGGGCGCGGCGGCCCTGGTCGCGCAGCGGCACCCGGACTGGTCGGGCGGGCAGGTGAAGGCGGCGCTGGTGGCGTCGGCGCGGAACAACCCGGAGTTGACGGCGTTCGACCAGGGCGCGGGTCGGGTGGACGTGGCGAAGGCGACCACCACGCTGGTCACGGCGGAGCCGGCGAGCCTGGCGATGGGCACGCGGGAGTGGCCGCACCACGACGACGCGCCGGTGTCGAAGGTGGTGCGGTACCGCAACGACGGGACCGCGCCGGTCACGTTGGCGTTGACCGCGGAGGTGACGGGTCCGGACGGGGGCGCGGCGCCGGCCGGTCTGGTCGGGGTGTCGCCGGCGAAGGTGACGGTGCCGGCGGGCGGCGAGGCGACGGCGACGGTGACCGCGGACACGCGGCCGGGGTCGGTGGACGGCCTGTACGTGGGGTCGGTGGTGGCGACGGGCGGTCCGGCGCCGCTGCGCACGGCGGTCAGCGTGAACCGGGAGGTGGAGAGCTACGACGTGGACTTCCGGTTCGTGGACGGGGACGGCGCCCCGGCGGTCGACTACTCGGCGTCGGTCATCGGGTTGAGCAACGACGTGTTCGAGTTCCCCTACGACGCGGACGGCTCGTTCACGCTGCGGTTGCCGCGGGGCGAGTACTTCACCGGTTCGGACGTGCAGACGGGGGACTCCCGGTTGGCGTTGCTGCCCCGGCCGCGGTTGAGCGTCACGGCGGACACCGAGGTGGTGCTGGACGCCCGTGCCGCGAAGTCGGTGCGGATCACCGCGCCGGATCCGGGGGCGGCGGAGGCGTTGGGCGACGTGACGGTGGTGCGGGCGCACGGCGACCGGCAGGCGAGCGTGAGCACGGCGTTCCTGGGCGGGTTCGGCCCGGGCGTGTCCATCGCGCACGTCGGCCCGGAACCGGCGGACGACGAGCTGACGGTGTTGCTCGGCGCGCAGTTCCGGGGCACGCCGGACGGCGACGTGCCGGTGACCTACCGGTTCGCGTGGTCGCAGCAGGGGCGGTTGCCGGACGGGTTCGTGCGGGAGCCGGCCGCGTCGGACCTGGCGGAGGTGCGCACCCGGTTCGGGCCGGGACCGTCGGGGCGCGCGTTCGGGCACGGCGGCAACCCGATCACCCCCGGCGGTGTGGCCGGGTGGGCGTGGTTGCCGGACGTGGCGTCGCCGGGTGAGGCGGTCGACCGGGTCACCCCGGACCTGGCGTGGTCGTGGGGTTTCCTGCAGTACGGCGCGGAGGGCGCGGTGGAGGCGACGCTGACCTCGCCGGAGCGGCGGTACGAGCGGGGCGGCGGGCACGAGGAGCGGTTCAACGACCCGGTGTTCTCGCCCGCGTTGCCGGAGTCGCGGTCGCCGTACCTGGCGCGCGGCGGCGACGAGATCAGCTTCGCGGTGCCGCTGTTCACCGACGGGGCGGGCAACGGCGGCAACGCGGCGGTGTCGTCGGCGCGGACCAGGTTGCTGCGCGACGGGGTGGAGGTCGGCGAGACGCCGTACGCGGCGAACGGGCTGTTCGAGGTGCCGCCGGGGGCGGCGGCGTACCGGGTGGAGACGGAGGCGGTGCGGGCGGCGGGCACGTCGGAGTTCGCCACCCGGGTGAGCGCCGCGTGGACGTTCCGCTCCGACACGACGACCGGGGACGGGGTCGTGCCGCTGCCGTTGTCGGTGGTGCGGTTCACGCCCGGGTTGGACGGGAGCGGCACGGCCCCGAAGGGCGCGTCGTTGCGGGTGCCGTTGACCGTGCAGCAGCAGGAGGGCGCGGCGAACGGCCGGATCGACCGGATCGACGTCGAGGTGTCGTTCGACGACGGCGCGACGTGGGCCGCGGCGCCGGTGTCGGCGGGTGCGGCGACGGTCGCCAACCCCGATCGCGCCGGGTACGGCTCGGTGCGGGTGCGGGCGACCGACAGCGCCGGGAACGCCTTGGAGCACACCGTGATCCGCGCTTACAAGATCGGCTGAGCGCCCGGGAGGGGCGGCCGCGGCCGGTGGTCGCCCCTCCCGGCGAGCAACGCCGGTTGGGCTGCCCGGCCGCGTCCGGTCCCCGCGTTGGGACGCTGAAACGGCTCCCCCGAGTGGATAGCGTCCAAGTTGTCGGGGGGCGCATCACTTTCGGTACACCGTTTTTTCGCACCTCCCGGCAGCGCGTCCACAGCGCGCTCAACCAGATTCGGGAGGTATCTGCGTTGAATCCGAGAGCACGACGACGGGGGATCGCCTGGGGGGCGGCGTTGTTGGCGGTCGGGCTGGCCGCCGGCACCGCGGCGGCGACCACCTCGACCGCACCCCCACCGCCGCCGGCGAGCCAACCGGGCGGCGAGCGGCACACCGTCACCCTGGTCACGGGCGACAAGGTGGTCGTCGCGGGCCAGGCGCTCCTGTCCGTCACGCCGGGGCCGGGCCGCGACCGCGTCACGTTCCACCGGTTCCTGCGCGACGGCCGGCTGCACGTCGTGCCGCGCGACGTCGGCAAGGCGTTGGCGGCGGGGCGGCTGGACCTGCGCCTGTTCGACGTCACGGGCCTGGTCGAGGCCGGCTACGACGACGCGAGGCGCGACACCGTGCCGCTGATCGTCACCGGGGACCGGCAGCCGGCCGGCGTCCAGGTCACCCGCGCGCTGCCGACCATCGACTCGGTGGCGGCACGGGCCGCCAAGGCGGACGTCGCCGCCACGTTCCGGGCGTTGCTGGACGACCCGGGCGTCGAGAAGGTCTGGCTGGACGGCGTGCGCCGGCTCAGCCTGGACCGCTCCGTGGCGCAGATCGGCGCGCCGACCGCGTGGCAGGCCGGGTTCACCGGCAAGGGCGTCAAGGTCGCCGTGCTGGACAGCGGCGTCGACCAGACCCACCCCGACCTCGCCGGCCGGGAGGTCCTGGAGCGGAACTTCACCGAGGACCCCGACAACAGCGACCTGGTGGGCCACGGCACGCACGTCGCGGCCACCGTCGCCAGCGCGGGCGCGAAGTACCGGGGCGTCGCGCCGGACGCGCAGATCCTCGACGGCAAGGTCTGCTCCCTCGACTGCGCCGAGTCCTGGATCGTCGACGGCATGCAGTGGGCCGCCGACCAGGGCGCGGACGTGATCAACATGAGCCTGGGCGGCACCGACACCCCGGACGTGGACCCGCTGGAGCAGGCCATCGAGACGCTGTCGGCGCGCACCGGCACGCTGTTCGTGGTCGCCGCCGGCAACTCCGGCGGTCCCGGCACGATCAGCTCGCCGGCCAGCGCGGACGCCGCGCTCGCCGTCGGCGCGGTCGAGCGCGACGACGACATCGCGCCGTTCTCCAGCCGCGGCCCGCGGGTCGGCGACGGCGCGCCCCGGCCGGACGTCACCGCGCCGGGCGTGGACATCGTCGCCGCCAAGTCGAGCACCGGCCAGATCGGCACCCCGGTGGGCGACGCGCACGTGGCCGTCTCCGGCACGTCCATGGCCACCCCGCACGTCGCCGGCGCGGCGGCCCTGCTCGCCCAGCAGCACCCCGACTGGACCGGCGCGCAGATCAAGGCCGCCCTCATGGCCTCGGCCAAGAACAACCCGGCGCTCACCGCCTTCGACCAGGGCACCGGCCGCGTCGACCTCGCCAGGGCCATCGGCACGACGGTCACCGCCGACCCGCCCAGCCTGGCGCTGGGCCTGCACCCGTGGCCGCACGACGACGACACCCCGACGAGCAAGGAGTTCGCCGTCCGCAACAGCGGCACGCAACCCGTCACGCTCAGCCTGGCCGTCGACGCCAAGGGCCCGGACGGCAGGCCCGCGCCGGCCGGCGTGTTCACCGTGAGCCCCGGCGCCGTCACCGTGCCCGCGGGCGGCGAGGCGACCGTCTCCGTCACCGCCGACCCGAGGGCGGCCGCCGTGGACGGCGCGTACAGCGGCACGGTCGTCGCCTCCGGCGGCGGCGTGGAGCTGCGCGTGCCGGTGGGCGTCGACCGGGAGGTCGAGAGCTACGACGTCACGTTCGAGTTCATCGACGCGCAGGGCCGGCCCGCGACCGACTTCTTCTCGTTCGTCATCGGCGTGGACAACCCGACGGTCGTGTTCCAGGACGGCGAGAACGGCAAGGCCACCACGCGGCTGCCGGTGGGCGAGTACCTGGTCGTGAACGAGGTGCTGACCGGCGGGCCGGAGCAGACCGCCGTGCTGCCGCAGCCGAGCCTGCGCGTCGGCCCGGACACCGGCACGATCACCGTGGACGCCCGCAAGGCCAAGCCGATCGCGATCACCTACCCCGACCCGGCCGCGCGGCCCGTGGTCGGCGACATGCTGCTCCTGCGCGGCGTCGCCGGCGAGGTGGTGACCGGCATCGGCTCGGCGCGGCCGGGCGGCTTCGGCGACGGCACCTCGATCGGGCAGGTCGGCCCGGACGTGCCGCCCGCCGACCTGACGGTCCTGCTCGGCGAGCAGGCCGCCGGCACACCGCAGGGCGCGACCCCGGTGACCTACCGGTTCTCCTGGGCCGAGAAGGGCCGGGTGCCCACCGGGTTCGTCCGCGCGCCGGCCCGGCGCGACCTGGCCGAGGTGCGGTCGGAGTTCGGCGTCGGCACGCCGGACCGGACCTACGGGTTCGCCGGCTTCCCCGTCCTGCCCGACGGCATCGGCGGCCTCGGCGCGGACACCGCGGTGACCGTGCCCGGGAAGTCGATCGACTACGCCACCACCGCTCCCGACGTGCGGTGGTCGTGGTCGCTGGCCCAGTTCCGGGACCGCTCGATCGAGGCGGAGTCCGCGACGCCGCCGACGCGGCACCGGCCGGGGCAGGTGGTGCGGCAGCGGCTGCACGACCCGGTGTTCGGCCCGGCGCTGCCCGGCGGGTCGTTGCCGCACCTGGGCAGGCAGGGCGACGTGATCACGGTGTCCGTGCCGCTGTTCGGCGACCGGCACAACAACTTCGGCGCGTCCGCGGTGTCGTCGGCGCGGACCACGCTGCGGCGCGACGGGACCGCGGTCGGCGAGTTCCCGCTGGCCGGGCGCGGCGAGTGGACCGTGCCGCCGGGGGCGGCCGGCTACCGGGTCGAGACGGAGGCCGTGCGCGCGCCGGGCGTGTCGGAGTTCTCCACCTCGGTCAGCGGCGCGTGGACGTTCCGGTCCGGCGGCACGCCGGCCGACCGCGTCACGCCGCTGCCGCTGACCGTGGTCCGGTTCACCCCGGCGCTCGACGCGCACGGCGTCGCGCCCGCGGGCCGGCTGCTGCGGGTGCCGTTCGAGGTGCGGCAGCAGGAGGGCGCGGCGAACGGCCGGGTCGACCGGGTCCGCGTCGAGGTGTCGTTCGACGACGGCAAGTCCTGGTCGGCGGCCCCGGTGGTGGGGCGCACCGTGCTCGTCCGCAACCCCGGCGCCGCCGGGTACGCGTCGCTGCGCGTCCAGGGCTCCGACAGCAGGGGCAACACGTTCGAGCACACCGTGATCCGCGCGTACAAGGTCGGCTGACACCGGGCGGGGGCGTTCGCGCACGCGGACGCCCCCGCCCGCCGGCCGACACCATCGGGGGGGCATCGGTCATCGGCACATCGCCGCCGCCGCGCGCGGGCGGTGCCTTCCCCGTGCGGTTTTCACCGCACACCACCACGTTCGGGAGGTATCCGCGTTGACCGCGAGAGCACGACGGACCGCCGTGGCCGCCCTGGCCGCGCTCGGCCTGGCCACCGGCGCCGCCACGGTCGCCGGCGCGACGCCGCGACCCGCGCACCACGACACCACCGGGACCACGACCGTCACCCTGATCACGGGTGACCGGGTCCTGCTCCACGACACCGGGATCAACTCGGTCCAGGCCGGTCCCGGCCGGGAACGGGTCGGCTTCCTCACCGTTCACCGCGACGGCCGGCTGCACGTCATCCCCCGCGACGCCGCCCGGGCCGTCGCAAGCGGCCGGCTGGACCCGCGCCTGTTCGACGTCACGGGCCTGGTCGAGGCCGGCTACGACGACGCGAGGCGCGACACCGTGCCGCTGATCGTCACCGGCGACCGGCAGCCGACCGGCGTCCACGTCACCCACGCCTTGCCCGCCGTGAACGCGGTCGCCGCACAGACCCAGAAAACCAGTGCCACCACCACCTTTCAGACCCTCCTCACCGACCCGGACGTCAAGAAAGTCTGGCTCGACGGCCTGCGCCGGCCCACCCTCGACCGCTCCACCGCCCAGATCGGCGCGCCGACCGCGTGGCAGGCCGGGTTCACCGGCAAGGGCGTCAAGGTCGCCGTGCTGGACAGCGGCGTCGACCAGACCCACCCCGACCTCGCCGGCCGGGAGATCGCCGAGCGGAACTTCACCGAAGACCCCGACGCCACCGACCGGGTCGGCCACGGCACGCACGTCGCCGCCACGATCGCGAGCAACGGCCCGAAGTACCGGGGCGTCGCGCCGGACGCGCAGATCCTCGACGCGAAGGTGTGCGTCGACCACGGCTGCCCCGAGTCCTCGATCCTCGACGGCCTCCAGTGGGCCGTGGACCAGGGCGCGGACGTCGTCAACCTCAGCCTCGGCGGCGACGACACACCCGGCCTCGACCCGCTGGAAGAAGCGGTGAACACCCTGTCCGCGCGGACCGGCGCGCTGTTCGTCGTCGCGGCGGGCAACCGCGGTGGTCCCGGCACGGTCGGCTCGCCCGGCAGCGCGGAGGCGGCGCTCACCGTCGGCGCGGTCGACCGGAACGACGCCGTCGCGCCGTTCTCCAGCCGCGGCCCGCGCCTCGGCGACGGCGGCGTGAAGCCCGACATCACCGCCCCCGGCGTGGACATCGTCGCGGCGAAGGCCGCCGCCGGGCGGATCGGCATGCCCGTGGACGAGCACCACGTGGCCGTCTCCGGCACGTCCATGGCCACCCCGCACGTCGCCGGCGCGGCGGCCCTGCTCGCCCAGCAACACCCCGACTGGACCGGCGCGCGGATCAAGGCCACCCTCATGGCCTCGGCCAGGAACAACCCGGCGGCGACCGCGTTCGCCCAGGGCGCGGGCCGCGTCGACCTCCCCGGGGCGCTGCGCGCCGCGGTGACGTCCGACCCGACCAGCCTCGCCCTGGGCTCCCACCCGTGGCCGCACGACGACGACACCCCGGTGACCGGGGAGCTGACCTACCGCAACAGCGGCACGGACGCCGTCACCTTCCCGGTGTCGGTCGAGGCCAGGGGCCCGCACGGCGAGCCCGCGCCCGCGGGCCTGTTCACCGTCACGCCCACCACCGTCACGGTCCCGGCGGGCGGCGCGGCGACGGTGACCGTCACCGCGGACACCAGGGTCGGCGGCGTCGACGGCGCGATCTCGGGCGCGGTCGTCGCGGGCGACCTCCTGCGCACCCCGGTCGGCGTCGACCGCGAACCCGAGAGCTACGACGTCACCGCCACGTTCGTCGACGCGAACGGCGAGGCGCCCAGCCGGCACAGCGGGCTCGTGATCGGCATGGACAACGACGTGTTCGCGTTCTTCGACGGCGAGGACGACACCGCCCGGCTGCGCCTGCCCAAGGGCGAGTACTTCGCCTTCGGCGACGTCACCACCGGCGACCCGGAGGACGGCCGGACGGCGTTGCTGCCGAGGCCGGTCCTCGTCGTGGCCGGGCCGACCGCGCTCACCTTCGACGCCCGCGCCGCCGAGCCGGTCCGGGTCACCACCCCGGACCCCGGCGCGAAGCCCGTGCTCGCCGAGGTCCGGGTCACCCGCGCGCACGAAGGGTCGCGCGTGTCGATCGGCTCGCTGTTCATCGACGGGTTCACCGACGGCCTCACCCTGGCGGGCTCCGACCCCGACCTGCCGGACGACCAGCTCGAACTCGTCGTCGCCACCCAGGGCACCGGCACGCCGGTCGGCGCGACACCGGTCCACCACCGGCTCGCCTGGGTCGAGCGCGGCCGGGTGCCCACCGGGTTCGTCCGCGCGCCGGCCCGGCGCGACCTGGCCGAGGTGCGCTCCCACCTCGGCCCCGCCCCGGCCGGCCACGGCTACGACCTCGGCGCGGCCCCGTTCGGCGCGGACGGCTCCGGCCCCATGGGCGTGCTGTTCCCCGTGCCCACGGGCGGCGAGGCGATCGACTACGTCCTCGGCGACGGCTTCCGGTGGCGGTGGCTGCTGAGCGAGCACGGCCCGGACGGCGACTCCGTCGCCGACTACTCGGCCACCGACCGCACCTACCGCGCCGGCCGCACCCACGAGCAGCGGTTCCGGTTCCCGGTGTTCGGGCCGGGCCTGCCGCCGTCCTCCTACGACTACCTGAGCCGGCACGGCGACGTGATCACGGCCCAGGTGCCGCTGGTCAACGACGGCGGGGACAACCTCGGCTGGTCCGTCACCGAGTCGGCCCGCGCCACCCTGCACCGCGACGGCCAACCGGTCGCCGAGGTCCCGTCCGCGTCGGCGCGGTTCACCGTCCCGCCCGGCGCGGCCCGCTACCGGCTCGACCTGGACCTCGTCCGCGCGCCGGAGGTCTTCGCCCTCACCACGCGGGTCACCGGCTCGTGGACGTTCCGCTCCGACACCGTGCCGGGCGAGCGGAGCCGGAAGCTCCCCCTGTCGGTCGTGCGCTTCGCACCCCGACTCGACGCCGACGGCGGCACACCCGCCGGACGCCTCCTGCGCATCCCGCTGACCGTCGAACAACAACAAGGCGCGGACAACGGACGCGTCCACAAGGTCGAGGTGGAGGTGTCCTTCGACGACGGCAAGTCCTGGGCAAGGGTTCCCGTAGTCGGCGGCGCGGCACTCGTCCGCAACGCCGACCGGGCGGGCTACGCGTCGTTGCGCGCCAAGGGAACCGACAGCAAGGGCAACACCTTCGAGCACGCCGTGATCCGCGCGTACAAGATCGGCTGAGGGCCCTGTCGCGGCGAGGGGACGTCCGGTCGCGCGGATGTCCCCTCGCCCGACCTGCGCGGTGTAGTGGCCCGCTCGGCTGTTCGAGTGGCGTTTTCCCCTCAAAGGGACGCTGCCGTCCCCCTGACGGGTGGATAGCGTCGAGGTCGTTGGGGGCTTCGACTGTTCCGGCATCCCGCCGCCGCCGCGATCGGCGGCGCCTTCCGACCGCGCGTTTCCCCTGCGCGACCACCACGTCCGGGAGGTGTCCGAGGTGATGTCGAGATCACGGAGGCGGGTCGGGTGGGCAGCCGCCGCCCTCGCGGCCGGGTTCGCGGCCGGCACGGCGACCGGGGTCGCCGCCGGCGAGCCGGACCGGCGGGACCCCGCGGACCGGCGGGCCGGCGCGCCCACGTCGGTCACCCTCGTCACGGGCGACCGGGTGGTGCTCGACGGCACCGCGTCGCGCTCGATCAAGGCCGGTCCCGGCCGCGAAGGGGTCCGCTTCCACACGTTCCGGCGGGACGGCCGGCTGCACGTCGTCCCGGACGACGCCGTCAAGGCGTTGGCCCGGGGCAGGCTGGACCCGCGCCTGTTCGACGTCACCGGCCTGGTCGAAGCCGGCTACGACGACGCGAAGCGCGACACCGTGCCGCTGATCATCACCGGCGACCGGCAGCCGACCGGCGTCCACGTCACCCACGCGTTATCCGCCGTGGACGCGGTCGCCGCACAAACCCCGAAAACCAGTGCCGCCACCACCTTCCAGGCACTCCTGGACGACCCGGACGTCAAAAAAGTCTGGCTCGACGGCCTCCGCCGGCCCACCCTCGACCGCTCCACCGCCCAGATCGGCGCACCGACCGCGTGGGACGCCGGGTTCACCGGCAAGGGCGTCAAGGTCGCCGTCCTGGACGGCGGGGTGGACGGCACGCACCCCGACCTCGCCGGCCGGGAAGTCGCCGAGCGGAACTTCACCGAGGACCCGGACGCCACCGACGTCAACGGGCACGGCACGCACGTCGCGGCCACCATCGCGAGCAACGGCCCGAAGTACCGGGGCGTGGCGCCGGACGCGCAGATCCTCGACGGCAAGGTGTGCGCCCTCTACGGCTGCGCGGAGTCCTGGATCCTCGACGGCCTCCAGTGGGCCGTGGACCAGGGCGCGGACGTCGTCAACCTCAGCCTCGGCGGCGACGACACGCCCGGCCTCGACCCACTGGAAGAAGCGGTGAACACCCTGTCCGCGCGGACCGGCGTCCTGTTCGTCGTCGCGGCGGGCAACTCCGGCGGCACCGCCACCGTCGGCTCGCCCGGCAGCGCGGACGCCGCGCTCACCGTCGGCGCGGTCGAGCGCGACGACGCCATCGCGCCGTTCTCCAGCCGCGGCCCCCGCGTCGGCGACGGCGCGGTCAAGCCCGACCTCACCGCCCCCGGCGTGGACATCGTCGCGGCCAGGGCCGCCACGGGCTCGATCGGCACCCCGGTGGGCGACGCCCACGTCGCCGTCTCCGGCACCTCCATGGCCACCCCGCACGTCGCCGGCGCGGCCGCCCTCATCGCCCAGCAACACCCCGACTGGACCGGCGCGCAGATCAAGGCCACCCTCATGGCCTCGGCCAAGAACAACCCGGCACTGTCGGCCTTCGACCAGGGCACCGGCCGCGTCGACCTCGCCAAGGCCATCACCACCACGGTCACCGCCGAGCCCGCCGGCCTGGTCATGGGCACGCACCCGTGGCCGCACGGCGACGACACGCCGGTCGCCAAGGACCTGACCTACCGCAACAGCGGCACGGACGCCGTCACGTTCGCCGTGTCGGTCGAGGCCAGGGGGCCGGACGGCGCCCCCGCGCCCGCCGGTCTGCTCACCGTCGCGCCCACCACCGTCACCGTTCCCGCGGGCGGCGAGGCGACGGTGACCGTCACCGCGGACACCAGGGTCGGCGGCGCCGACGGCGCGTTCTCCGGCACGGTCGTCGCCGGGGACCTCCTGCGCACCCCGGTCAGCGTCGCGCGCGAGGCCGAGAGCTACGACGTCACCACGACGTTCCTCGACGCCGAAGGCCGGGAGCCCGCGCTGTACAGCTCCGTGCTGATGGGCGTGGACAACGACGAGTTCGCGTTCCTGGAGGACGACGACAACACCGTCACCACCCGCCTGCCCAAGGGCGAGTACATGGTCTACGCCAACGTCGTGACCGGTGACGGGGCGGGCCAACGGGTCGCCGTGCTGGCGCAGCCGTCGCTGTCGGTCACCGGGGACACCACGACCGTCTTCGACGCCCGCACCGCCAAGCCGATCTCGGTCACCCCGCCCGACCCGGGCGCGGTCCCGGCGATCGGCGACATCGGCCTCGACCGCCGGTCCGGCGACCGGCGGATCGGGCTCGGCGTGGCGTTCCTCAACGGGTTCACCGACGACCTCGCGCTGGGTCACGTCGGCCCGACGCTGCCCGACGACCAGCTCGAAGTCGTGATCGGCGCGCAGTACGCGGGCACCCCGGTCGGCGACACGCCGGTGCGCCACCGGTTCGGGTGGGTCCGGCACGGCCGGGTGCCGACCGGGTTCGTCCGCGCGCCGGCCAGGCGCGAGCTGGCCGAGGTGCGGACCGCGTTCGGACCCGGCCCCGACACCGACGAGTTCACCCACGGCGGCAGCCTCGTCACGGAGGCCGGCTCCGGCGGCTGGGCGGTGCTGTTCCCCGCGCCGCCGGGCGGCGACACCATCGACTACGTCAACACCCGCGACATCCGGTGGCGGTGGCAGCTCCTCCAGGTCGCGAAGGCCGCGTTCGACGTCCGCGCGAACTACTCGACGGCGGACCGCACGTACCGGCCCGGCGACCGCGATCGCGAGCGGTTCAACTTCCCGGTGTTCGGCCCGGGCCTGCCGCCGTCCCGCTACGAGTACCTGGGCCGGCTCGGCGACCGGCTCATGGTGCAGGTGCCGCTGGTCAACGACGGCGCGGACAACCTGGGCGGCTCGGCGTACGCGTCCGCGCGCACCACCCTGCACCGCGACGGGCAGAAGATCGCCGAGACCCCCGCGCCGGGCGGCGAGTTCGCCGTGCCGCCGGGCACGGCCCGCTACCGGGTCGAGACGGACTTCGTCCGGTCGCCGGGCGTGTCCGAGCTGAGCACCCGGGTCACCGGCGCGTGGACGTTCCGCTCCGACACCGTGCCGGGCGAGCGGAGCCGGAAGCTGCCCCTGTCGGTCGTGCGCTTCACACCCCGACTGGACGCCGACGGCGGCACGCCCGCCGGACGGCTCCTGCGCGTCCCGCTGACCGTCGAGCAGCAGCAAGGCGCGGACAACGGGCGCGTCCACAAGGTCGAGGTGGAGGTGTCGTTCGACGACGGCAAGACCTGGGCAAAGGTTCCCGTCGTCGGCGGCGCGGCACTCGTCCGCAACGCCCGGCACGAGGGCTTCGCGTCGTTGCGCGCCAAGGGCACCGACAGCAAGGGCAACACCTTCGAACACGCCGTGATCCGGGCCTACCGGCTCACGGCGTGACGGGCGGCGGGGAGGGGCGTCCGGTCGCGGGCGTCCCTCCCCGCCTCACGGCAGGTTGGTGACCAGCTCGGCGGCGGGCACGCGGGTGCCGGTGTAGAAGGGGATCTCCTCGCGGACGTGGCGGCGCGCCTCGGTGCCGCGCAGGTGCCGCATCAGGTCCACGATCCGGTGCAGCTCGTCGGCCTCGAACGCGAGGATCCACTCGTAGTCGCCCAGCGCGAACGACGCCACCGTGTTCGCCCGCACGTCCGGGTAGTCCCGCGCCTCCTTGCCGTGGTCGGCGAGCATGCGGCGGCGGTCCTCGTCCGGCAGCAGGTACCACTCGTAGGACCGCACGAACGGGTAGACGCACACGTACTTGCGGGCTTCCTCGCCCGCCAGGAACGCCGGGATGTGGCTGCGGTTGAACTCGGCCGGCCGGTGCAGCGCGACCTGGCTCCACACCGGGGTGGACGCCCGGCCCACGGCGGTGCGGCGGAACCCGGTGTAGGCCTGCTGGAGCTGCTCGATCTCCTCGGCGTGCCACCAGACCAGGTAGTCGGCGTCCGCGCGCAGGCCCGCCACGTCGTACACGCCGCGCACCACGACACCCTTGGCCTCCAGGCCGTCCAGGTACTCCTGCGCCTCGGACGCGGCCGGGCCGCGGTCGTCGGGCAGGCGACCGGGCTCCACCCGGAAGACCGACCACATGGTGTAGCGGATGGTGTCGTTGAGTTCGTTGTAGTTCAGGCGGGCCATGGGTCCAATCCTCTCACCCGGCGGACCGGGCCGAGCACGTGAGCGGCGACACGGGCGGCCGCCGCGTGGCCCGTCGCGACGCACGCGGGCAGGCCGACGCCGTGCAGCGTGGCGCCCGCCACGGCCAGGCCGGGCACCTCGGCGACCGCGTCCTCGATGCCCCGCACCAGGTCGAGGTGGCCCACCCCGTACTGCGGCAGGCCGCCGCCCCAGCGGGTGACGGCGGTGTCGATCGGCTCGGCCGTGACGCCGGTCAGCCGGCGCAGGTCGTCCCGGACGGCGGCGACCAGCTCGTCGTCGTCGCGCTGGAGCAGGTGGGTCTCGCCGTGCCGGCCGACGCTGCCGCGCACCAGCACCGGGCCGCCGGCCAGGTGCGCCCACTTGCGGCTGGAGAAGGTGAACGCCTTCGCGGTGAACGGCACGCCGTCGGCGTCCCGCTCGCCCTCGGCCAGCAGCACGCCGGACCGCTCGGGCAGCGCCGTGCCGGGCGGCAGGGCCAGCGCCACCACCGCCATCGACGCCAGCTCGACCTCGGCGTAGCGGCGGGACGCGGCGGGCACGACGTCGGCGAGCAGCCTGCGGGCCGCGGGCGCGGGCACGGCCAGCACGACGCCGTCCACGTCCAGGCGTTCCGGCGCGGCGGCGGAACCGATCTCCAGCCGCCACCCCCGGTCGAGCCGGGTCAGGGCGCGCACCGGCAGGCCGAGCCTGATCGCGGCCCCGGACGCCTGCGCCAGGCGTGCCACCAGCGTGGACAGGCCGTCGCTCAGGGTGCCGAAGACCGGCGGTCGGGTGACACCCGGTGGTGGCGGCGGGGGCACGGCGGACGCGGCGGCGGCCAGCAACGAGCCCGCGCCCGCGTCCAGTGCGGCGGCCAGTTGCGGCATGGTCGCGCGCAGCCCGAGCACGTCGGTGCGGCCCGCGTAGACGCCGCCGAGCAGCGGCCCGACCAGCCGGGCGTCCACCTCGGGGCCGAACCGCTCGCGCAGCAGCGCGCCCACCGGCACGTCCGCGCCGGCCAGCCGGATCGGGGGGAGGTCGGGTTCGGCGGCGAGCCGGCGCAGGCCCTCCGGCGACAGCACCCCGCGCACAGTGTCGACCGATCCGGGGACGCCCATCAGCGTGCGTGGCGGGATGGGCCTGGTGTCGCCGGCGGCGTGGACGCTCGCCGCGGCCTTCGTCGGGTGGACGACCCGGTCGGCCAGGCCCAGCTCGGCGACCAGGTCGGCGGCCTCGGGGCGGCGGTGCAGGAACGCCTCCGCGCCCACGTCGTAGGCCACGCCGGCGACCTCGACGGTGCGCAGCTTGCCGCCCAGCCGGTCGGCCTGCTCGACGACGGTGATGCCCGCGTCCGGCCCGAGCAGCCGCCGCAGCCGGTGCGCGGCGGCGAGGCCGGAGAGCCCGCCCCCGACCACCGCCACCCGCGTCGCGCTCATCCGGCCCGGTGCACCAGCTCGACGGCCCGCGTGATGACGTCGGGGTCGGTGTCGGGCAGCACGCCGTGGCCGAGGTTGAAGATGTGCCCGGCGGCGGCGCGGCCCTCCCGCTTGATCCGCTCGACCTCGCGTTCCAGCGCGGGCAGGCCCGCGAACAGCAGCGCCGGGTCGAGGTTGCCCTGCACGACCGGTTTCGGCAGGTGGGGCGCGGCCTGTTCGAGCCGCCGCACGGCCACGTCCAGCGGCGTGCGCCAGTCGACGCCGACCACGTCCGCGCCCGCCTCGCGCATCGCGGGCAGCAGCTCGCCCGTGCCGACGCCGAAGTGGATGCGCGGCACCCCTTCGACGCTCCGCAGCACCCGGGTGGAGTGCGGCAGGACGAACTCGCGGTAGTCGCGCTCGGACAGCGCGCCCGCCCACGAGTCGAACAGCTGCACCGCCTTCACGCCCGCGCGGACCTGCACGCGCAGGAACTCGGCGGTGATGCCCGCCAGCCGGTCCAGCAGCGCGTGCCACAGGTCCGGGTCGCCGTGCATGAGCGCCTTGGTGCGCTCGTGGTGCTTGCTCGGGCCGCCCTCGACCAGGTAGGAGGCCAGCGTGAACGGCGCGCCGGCGAAGCCGATCAGCGGCACGTCGCCGAGCCGGTCGTTGAGCAGCCCGATGGCGTCGGCCACCGGCCGCACCTGCTCCTCGTGCAGCTCGGGCAGGGCGTGCACGTCGGCGGCGGTCTGGACCGGCTTGGCCACCACCGGCCCGGTGCCCGGCACGATGTCCAGGTCCACGCCCGCGGCCTTGAGCGGCACGACGATGTCGGAGAACAGGATCGCGCCGTCCACGTCGTGGCGGCGCACCGGCTGCAGGGTGATCTCGCAGACCATCTCCGGGTCGAGGCAGGCGTCCAGCATCGCGGTGCCTTCGCGCAGCCGGCGGTACTCCGGCAGGGAGCGGCCCGCCTGGCGCATGAACCAGACCGGGGTGCGTGACGGCTTCCCGCCGCGCGCGGCGACGAGCAACGGGGCTTCGGTGATGTCGTTCATCTCGCCCGCCATCGTCCCACGGGGTGGGCGGTCGGCATCTTCGGGCGTGCGGTCCCGGGACGCGGCGTGCCGCGCTCACGTTCCGAGGTTTAGGGGCCTACAGTCCGTGGTGTGACGGAGCCCGAACTGTTCCAGCGGGCGGTGGCGACGCTCCGGTCGGTGCGCACCAGGCCCGAACTGGAGTTGACCGAGGTGCGCCCGCCGCAGCGGCTCGCGCCTTGGGCCTTCGCGCTGACCGCGGAGGTGACCGGGCCCGCCGACGAGCTGTCCACGGGACGGCTCGTGCTGCTGCACGACCCCGACGGGGTGGAGGCGTGGTCGGGGGTGTTCCGGCTGGTCGCGTACGTGCGGGTGGAGCTGGACGCGGAACTCGCCGCCGACCCGCTGCTGCCCGAGGTCGGCTGGTCGTGGCTGGTGGAGGCGCTGGAGGTGTCCGGGGCGGCGTTCCTGGCGCTGGGCGGCACCGTCACCCAGACGTCGTCGGCGCGGTTCGGCGACATCGCCGGCCCGGCCCGCACGGACGACCTGGAACTGCGCGCCTCGTGGACCGCTCGGACCGCCGAGCTGGCCGCGCACGGCAGCGCGTTCTTCGACGTCATGGCCACCGCCGTGGGCCTGCCGCCGGTGGGTGTGAGCACGCTGCGCTGACGGCCCGCGTCGAGTTGTCCACAGGGGCGGCCCGACGAGCCCTTCCCGTCGCCCCGAGCCGGCAGAATCAAGACAGGGGTCCCCTGGCGGGTACCTCTGCGGCAGCGAGCGACAGCGCCGATCGCTCGACCACCGCGAGCGTCCCGCCGGTCCCAAGCCCCAGGCCCCCTGAGCCCTGAGCCCTGAGCCCCGCAAGGTTCCGCCGCACACCCGTCCCGCTCAATCCCGCGGATCCTGCGGAGCACCTGTCTCGCCCCGCGGCCCGCAGGTCCTGCGGAAGACCCGTCTCGCCCGCGGCCCGCAGATCCCGCCGCACGCCCCGTCCCGCCCGTTCCCGCAGGTCCGGCCGGTTCACCGGGCCGCCGACCCTCGCCGATCCCGCAGGTCGAGCCCCGGCGTCCAAGACCGGGAGCGTCACCGGACCCCGCCCGCCACGAACCTCCGGGCCGGCGAGATCCGGGTCAGGCCGGGGTCAGTCGTTGGCGCGGAGCACCCGCAGCACGTTGCCGCCGGCGAGCTTGGCGCAGTCGTCCTCGCTCCACCCCCGGTCCAGCAGCGCGCCGATCAGCTCCGGGTAGCACGAGACGTCCTCCATGCCCTCCGGCAGGCTCCGCGTCCCGTCGTAGTCGCCGCCGAGCCCGATGTGGTCGATGCCCGCCACCTCCCGCGCGTGGTCGAGGTGCGCCAGCACGTCGTCCATGGTCACGCGCGGCGTGGGGCCGGCGTCGGGCCAGGTGTCCGCGAACCGGTGCCGGGCGTCGAGGTCGTTGTGGTTCTCCCCCGCCGCCTCCATCGCGGCCCGCAGCCGGGCGTCCCAGTCGACGTACGCCTGCGACAGGAACTGCGGCACGAACGTCACCATGCACACGCCGTCGTTGTCCCGGAGCCGCGCCAGCACGTCGTCCGGCACGTTGCGCGGGTGGTCGGCGACCGCCCGGCAGGACGAGTGGCTGAACACGACCGGGCGTGTCGAGACCTCCAAGGCGTCACGCATCGTGGTCGGGGCGACGTGCGACAGGTCGACCAGCATGCCGAGCCGGTTCATCTCCCGCACGACCTCGCGCCCGAAGTCGGTCAGCCCGCCGTGGACCGGCTCGTCGGTCGCCGAGTCGGCCCACCCGGTGTTCTCGTTGTGGGTGAGCGTCATGTACCGGACACCGAGCCGCCGCAGCGCCCGCAACACGCCCAACGAGCCGTTGATGCTGTGTCCGCCCTCCGCGCCGATCAGGGAGGCTATCCGCCCGTCCCGGAAGGCCCGTTCGGCCTCGTCGGCGGTGGTCGCGATGCGCAGGTGCGCCGGGTAGCGGTCGGCGAGGGCGTGCACCAGCTCCACCTGCTCCAGCACGGCGGTCACGGCTGCGTCGCCCGCCAGCCGGCACGGGACCCAGACGGACCAGAACTGGATCCCCAACCGGCCCTCGCGGGCCCGCACCAGGTCCGTCTGCAGCGCGGGCTGCCGGACGGTCAGGTCCACGGCCGAGACGCACGAGACCGGATCGACCGCCGTTGACTTTTCACCGAACTCGTCCGAGAAGGTGAGGTCCCGCAGAGCCCACGGCAGGTCGTTGTGCCCGTCGGCGAGGGGCGCTCGGGCCAGCAGTTCCTCGGCCCGGCCCCGACCCGTGGTGCTCGCCACCCGCAACTCCTTGATGTCGTCGTGAGAACCGTTCGCGTTACGCCCTCGATCGAGTTGTCAGCCGATCGTGTGACAACGGAGGCCAACAGTGACAACTCATTCGGGATAGATACCCGATTGATCGTCCCGTAGACCCGCTTGGGCGGCTACGCTGCCCCAGACGACACCACTTTCGGTCGATCAGTGGCGCGGCTGATTGGACGAAAGTCCCGGTGCCGGTCGGGGGGCACGACCGACTCCAGGGAGGTAGTGACGTGGCTGCCGTCGGCTTAGGTCAGGCCGTTCGTACCACGCCAGCCGGCACGTTGCCGGCGAACATGGTCCCGCACCCGCGGGAGGAGCTTTTTTCAGTGCTGGTGGTCGACGACCACCCACTGCTGAGGGAGGCGATATCGGCTCGGCTCACCCAGATGGGAGCCGGGACAGTGCATGAGGCGGCTTCGGTTGCGGAGGCTCGGGCGCGGGCACTCGCCACCGGACCGTGCGACCTCGCGATCCTCGATCTGGGTCTGCCGGATGGCACCGGCATCGACCTGGTCACGGAACTCCGTGCCCAGGGCTGGCCCCGCATCGTGGTCCTCGCGTCCTCCGACGACCCCTACGCGGTCAGGTCGGCCTTCCAGGCGGGCGCCCAGGCGTACCTGCTGAAGTCCGCCTCGCCGATGGTGGTCACCGACGGGGTGCGCAGGGTCCTCGACGGGGGCGTCTACGCGGACCCGAGCGTCGCGCCCGTGCTTGCCGCGGGCACGAGGGTGCCGGGCACCGACAACACGCCGCGGGAACTCTCCGCGCGTGAGGTCGAGGTCCTCCAGCTGGTCGCCGATGGCCAGAGCAACAAGGAGATCGGCGAAGCGCTCAGCCTTTCCGCGCTGACGGTGAAGAGCCACCTGTCGCGGATCGGGCGCAAGCTGGGCACCGGCGATCGGGCTCAGATGGTCGCGCTGGCCATGCGTGCCGGCGTGATCCGCTGAGCAGGTCGGCACACTGAACCGGCCGAACACACCCGCGAGTGGTGCGTTCGTCGTAGGGTCTTCCGCCGTGGACGTACCCTCCGACGAGCCAACCGAACCAACCGGTGCTGATCCGGTGCCGCTGGTGGAACCCGCTGACGGGGTTCCGCCTGTCGTCGCCGACGCACCGTCGCTCCGGCGTGCCGCTGACGCGCTCGCCGGAGCGACGGGTCCGGTTGCGGTGGACACCGAGCGAGCCTCGGGATACCGCTACTCGCAACGCGCTTACCTGGTGCAACTGCGCCGGGAAGGCGCCGGGACCGTGCTGGTCGACCCGATCGCCCTCGGCGGTCGGCTCGATCCGCTGGTCGAGGCGCTGGACGGGACCGAGTGGGTGTTGCACGCGGCGTCGCAGGACCTGCCGTGCCTCGCCGAACTCGGGCTGCGTCCGAGCGCGTTGTTCGACACCGAGCTGGCGGGCAGGCTGGCCGGGTTCGAGCGGGTGGCGCTGGGCACGCTCGTCGAGCGGCTGTTGGGCTACCGGTTGGAGAAGGGGCACGGCGCGGCCGACTGGTCGCGTCGCCCCCTTCCCGCCGACTGGCTGAACTACGCCGCGCTCGACGTCGAACTGCTGGTCGAGCTGCGTGACGTGCTCGAACAGGAGCTCAAGCGGCAGGGGAAGCTGGAGTGGGCGCTCGAGGAGTTCGAGGCGGCCCGCACGGCTCCCCTGCCGCGCCCGCGCGCGGAGCCGTGGCGCCGCACGTCGGGCATCCACCGGATCCGCAGCCCGCGGCAGTTGGCCGCGGTGCGGGCGCTGTGGGAGGCGCGGGACGCGGTGGCCCGTGAGCGCGACATCGCGCCGGGCCGGGTGCTGCCGGACTCGGCGCTGGTCGAAGCCGCCGTGCGCAACCCCGCGGACGAGGCCGCCCTGTCGGCGCTGCCCGTGTTCCGGGGGCGGGCGCAGCGGCGCATGGTCGGGGTGTGGCTGGGCGCGTTGCAGCGTGCCGCCGCACTGCCCCGCAACCAGCTGCCGGAGGCGGCGCAGCAGCACGACGGTCCGCCGCCCGCCAACCGCTGGGCGGACAAGGACCCGGCCGCCGCGGCCCGCCTGGCGGCCGCCAGGACGGCGTTGACGGCGGTCGCCGAGGCCAACACCCTGCCGGTGGAGAACCTGCTGCTGCCCGACCTGGTGCGGCGCACGTGCTGGCAGCCGCCGGCCGACGCCTCGCCCGAGGGCGTGGCCGCCACCCTGCGCGAGGGCGGCGCCCGCAACTGGCAGGTCGCCCTGACCGCGACCGTCCTCTCCGAGGCCCTGACCCAACCCACCTGACCGCGCGAGTCCTACGTTCGGAACGCGTGTGTCCTACGTTCACGCACCCCGAGTTGAACGCTCGGAACGCGACCGATCGCGCTGAGTGGTGAACTCGGGTGTTCCGAACGTAGGACTCTCGCGTTCTCAACGTAGGACACGCGCGTTCCGGACGTAGGACACGCGCGTTCTGGGGGTAGGACACGCGCGTTGGGTGCGGCGGGCGGGTCGCGGTCGGCCGGTCGTTCCGTTCCCGTTCGGGTTGTTCCCGGCGGTCCGGGCGGCTGTGACCGAGCGAACAGGGCAACCTCTGTGGTTACCGGTCGGTAACAGGGACTAGAGTTGTGTTACCGATCGGTAGGACTCGCGCCCGACCGCTCGGGCGAATCGTCACCACAAGCGGAGGAGACGCCGTGGCCGCACCAGAAGCGCCGGCACGCGTTCGGAACGTGGTCTTCGTGGACGGCGTGCGCACGCCGTTCGGCAAGGCCGGCCCCAAGGGGATCTTCGCGGAGACCCGTGCCGACGACCTGGTCGTCAAGGTGATCCGCGAGCTGCTGCGCCGCCACCCCGAGCTGCCGCCGGAACGGGTCGACGAGGTCGCCATCGCGGCCACCACGCAGATCGGCGACCAGGGCCTGACCATCGGCCGGACCGCCGCGCTGCTCGCCGGCCTGCCCAAGTCGGTGCCGGGCTACGCGGTGGACCGCATGTGCGCGGGCGCGATGACGGCCGTGACGACGTCCGCCAGCGGCATCGCGTTCGGCGCGTACGACGTGGTGATCGCCGGCGGTGTCGAGCACATGGGCCGGCACCCGATGGGCGAGGGCGTGGACCCGAACCCGCGGTTCCTGTCCGACAAGATCGTGGACCCGTCCGCGCTCGTCATGGGCTCCACGGCGGAGAACCTGCACGACCGCTTCCCGCACCTCACCAAGGAGCGCGCGGACGCGTACGCGGCGGCCTCGCAGGCCAAGTACGCCGACGCGGTGAAGAACGGCAAGATCGGCCCGGAGCTGGTGCCGGTCGCGACCCGGTCCGCCGAGCACGGCTGGGGCCTGGCCACCGCCGACGAGCCGCCCCGCCCCGGCACCACGGTCGAGGACCTGGCCAAGCTCAAGACGCCGTTCCGCCCGCACGGCCGGGTCACCGCGGGCAACGCGGCCGGCCTGAACGACGGCGCGACGGGCTGCATCCTGGCCGACGAGGAGACCGCCCGCGAACTGGGCCTGCCGATCGGCATGCGCCTGGTGGGCTACTCGTTCCTGGGCGTCGAGCCCGAGGTCATGGGCATCGGACCGGTGCCGGCCACGGAGAAGGCGCTCAAGCGCGCCGGCCTCACCATCGACGACATCGGCCTGTTCGAGATCAACGAGGCGTTCGCCGTGCAGGTGCTCGCCTTCCTCGACCACTTCGGCATCGCCGACGACGACCCGCGGGTCAACCAGTGGGGTGGCGCGATCGCCACCGGCCACCCGCTGGCGTCCTCCGGCGTGCGCCTGATGACCCAGCTCTCGCGGCAGTTCGCCGAGCGCCCGGACGTGCGCTACGGCATCACCACCATGTGCATCGGCATCGGCATGGGCGGCACCGTGATCTGGGAGAACCCCCACTGGAACGGAGAGTCGAAGTGACCGCGTTGACCGCCGACGAGGCCAAGGCCCTGTTCCCCGACGAGGTCGTGACCCACGCCCGCACCCGGTTCGTGTCCGTGCCGGGTGTCGAGGGCAAGGTCGCGCTGATCACCATCGACAACGGCCACGACCACACCCGGCCGTCCACGTTCGGCCCGCAGTCGCTGGTGAGCCTGGGCACCGCGTTCGACGAGGCCGCGGCGGCGAACCCGGCGGCGATCGCGGTCACCGGCAAGCCGTTCGTGTTCGCCGTGGGCGCGGACCTGTCCGCCGTGGAAGGCGCGTCGGAGCGCGAGCAGGCCCTGGCGATCGGCCGGCTCGGGCACGACGTGTTCCGCAAGTTCACCGACTCCACCGTGCCGACCTTCGCGTTCGTCAACGGCGCGGTCATGGGCGGCGGCCTGGAGCTGGCGCTGTCGTGCCACTACCGGACGCTGGCGTCCAACGCGGCGGCCATCGCGCTGCCCGAGGTGTTCCTCGGCCTGTTCCCGGGCTGGGGCGGCACGCAGCTGCTGCCGAACCTGATCGGCCCGGACGCCGCGGTCACCGTGATCTTCGAGAACGCGTTGAACCAGAACAAGATGCTCAACCCGAAGCAGGCGTTGGACCTGGGCATCGCGGACGTGCTGTTCGACTCCGCGGACTACCTGGAGCAGTCGCTGCTGTGGCTGGCCTCCGTGGTGCGCGGCGACGTCGTGCCGGCCCGCCGCGAGATCGACCGGGGCGAGGGCTGGGACGCCGCCGTGGCGCGGGCCCGCGCGATCGTCGAGGGCCGGACGAAGGGCGCCGCCCCGGGCGCGCTGAAGGCGTTGGAGCTGCTGGAGCTGGCGCGCGCCAACGACCTCGACGCCGGGTACGCGGCGGAGACCGAGGCGCTGGCGGACGTCGTGATGAGCGACGAGCTGCGGGCCGGGCTGTACTCGTTCAACCTGGTGCAGAAGCGGGCCAAGCGGCCGGCGGGCGCACCGGACAAGTCGCTGGCGCGCAAGGTCACCAAGGTCGGCATCGTCGGCGCGGGCCTGATGGCGTCGCAGATGGCGCTGCTGTTCGCGCGGCGGCTGGAGGTGCCGGTGGTGCTCACCGACATCGACCAGGCGCGGGTGGACAAGGGCGTCGGGTACGTGCACGCCGAGGTCGACAAGCTGCTCGGCAAGGGCCGCGTGTCGCCGGACAAGGCGAACCGGCTCAAGGCGCTGGTGAGCGGGTCGCTGGACAAGTCGGCGTTCGCGGACGCGGACTTCGTCATCGAGGCCGTGTTCGAGGACCTGAAGGTCAAGCAGCAGGTGTTCGCCGAGGTCGAGGAGTTCGTCTCGCCCGAGGCGGTGCTGGCCACCAACACGTCGTCGCTGTCGATCACCGAGATGGCGTCGGGCCTCAAGCACCCCGAGCGGGTCGTCGGCTTCCACTTCTTCAACCCGGTCGCCGTGATGCCGCTGCTGGAGATCGTGCGCGCGGCGAAGACCGACGACGCGACGCTGGCGACCGCGTTCGCGGTGGGCAAGCAGCTCAAGAAGTCGTCCGTGCTGGTGAAGGACGCGCCCGCGTTCGTGGTGAACCGGCTGCTGACCCGGTTCATGGGCGAGGTCGTCAAGTCGATCGACGAGGGCACCCCGTTCGAGGTGGCGGACAAGGCCACCGAGCCGCTGGGCCTGCCCATGTCGCCGCTCGTGCTGCTGCAGCTCGTCGGGCCCGCCGTCGCGCTGCACGTGGCCGAGACCATGCACGCCGCCTTCCCGGACCGCTTCGGCGTGTCGGAGAACATGAAGCGGTTCGTGGAGGCCGGCAAGACGGCGGTGTACCAGTGGGACTCGACGGGCAAGCAGTCCGTGGACCCCGAGGTGCAGGCGCTGTGGTCGTTCGGCGACCAGCCGTTGAGCGGTGACGAGGTCTTCGCGCGGGCGCTGGAGGCGCTGGCCGAGGAGATCCGGATCATGCTCGACGAGGGCGTGGTGGCGGAGGCGCAGGACATCGACCTGTGCATGATCCTGGGCGCCGGCTGGCCGTTCTGGCTGGGCGGCATCACCCCCTACCTGGACCGTTCGGGCATCTCGGAGAAGGTGACGGGCAAGCGCTTCCTGGCGCCCGGCGTCGCCTCCGTGCCTGCCTGACCCGCCGGACCTCTGCGCCCCGGCCGTCGTGCGACGGCCGGGGCGCAGTGCTTTCCCGGAAGCCCGTGCCCGACCCCGCCCGCGACCGCCCCACCCGCCTCGCCGAGGTCCTCCTCCGCGACGGCGACGACTGCACGCGGCAACCCGCGAGCGGGGCCACGTCTCCCCCGTCGACTGGCCGGCCGAGTGCGAGCGCCGCGGCCGCCCAGCTCCGCCGGCTGAAAGGCATGAGCGCCGGACGTTCGCGCGAGTCCGACGTCTCGCGGGCCGCGGGCGGATCTCCCCAACTGCCTGCGGCCACCGAACCCGCCCGCTACGGTCAGAGAGCAAGTCGTCACTGAAGGCAAGGAGAGATGTGAGCGGCGTATACCGGTTCGGCTTCGAGGACGCCGATGAGGAAGATCAGCGCGCTGGACCCGCCCCAGAGGAGCCAGAAAGCTCCCAAGAACTCCTGGTCGGACGTGATGCCGACAACGTCGTCACCGTGGTGGTCGACGACATGGCCGAGGTCGAGTCGGTCACCATCGCCGCGCAGTGGCGGCAGTCGGTCGACCCCCGCGTCCTGGGCTCGGCGATCACCCAGGCCGCGAACGCGGCCACCATGGCGGCGTTGGCCAAGCAGGTCGAGCGACCGGCAGAACCCTCGCCACAGCGAGAGGCGCCGGCACCCCGGTCCGACGAACGCATCACGCCCGACCAGGCGTTGCGGTTGATGGACGCCGTCAGCGCGGACCTGGGCAGGTTCACGCAGCGGATGGCCGAGGTCGTGGATCGTCCGCTGACCGTGGAGAGCAGGGGCGGACACGTCCGCGGCACGATCCACCGGGGCCAGGTCCTCGGCATGGAGATCGATCCCTCCTGGGCGCATTCGGCTCGTGTGACGGAGATGCAGCAGGAGTCCCTGGAAGTCCTCCGGAACCTGCGTGCCCGCAGCGTTCCCGCCGACCTCGCGCAGGGCCCGCAGAGCCCTGCCATCTCCGAACTCACCGCGCTGGTGAGCGATCCGAACACACTGCTGCGCCGAGTGGGGTTGTTGCCGTGACCGATGTCTCTGTAGCTCTCGAAGCGATGCGGTCCGACGCCACGGCGTGGGCGACTGCGGCCGACAACCTCGACAGCCCGCGCTCGACGATCAGTGACCTGGTCCTGACCGGCGCCGACGTGTCGATGTGGGCGGTCGACCGCGGCTTGGACCGCACCTACAACGACGCCCGGTTGGCCTTGGAGGACATGCTCACCCAGGCGACCGAGGCGTTCCGACGCCTTGGCGAAGCCCTCGATGCGGCGGCGAACACCTACGAAGCCGAAGAGGAAGCGAACATGCACGCCATGAACAGCATCCACACCGAGGGCGGCGGCCGATGAACCCCCTCGTGCTGGAGGCGAACCGGCGGTCGCAGGAGATCGACGAGAACGCCAAGAAGTTCTTCGACCAGGTCAACAGCGTGATGAGCTGGGTCCCCCCGCCGCTCGAGTACCTCGTCGACCCCATCATCCGCGGCATGCAGCTGCTCAACGAGAAGCTGCAGGAGCTCTGGGACCGGATCAGGCAGCTGTGGGAGCAGCCGGGTGACTCCGACCGCCTCAAGCAGGTCGGCGAGCAGTGGGTGTCGCAGGTCGGCAACGCGCTCGGCGACATCGCGGAGACGATCGGGCCGGACAAGCTCCGCACCACGATCGAGTGGGAAGGCCGCGCCGCCCGCGCCTACCAGGCGACGGTGCCACCGCAGGCGGCCGGGCTGAACTCGGTGAAGGACATCGCCGGACAACTGCGGTCGTCCCTGAACAACCTGGCGAACTCGATCGACATGTTCTGGATGGCGATGGGGTTCGCGCTCGCCGGCTTGGTCGTCGGCATCGTCTCCGCGGTGGTCGCCGCGCGCACGCTCGTGGGCATCCCCGCGGCGATCGCGTTCATCGTCGGAACGGTGGCCGCGACGATCGGCGTCATCGCCGCGACGGTCATGGCGTTGGAGTCGCACGTCAACACGATCGAGACCGAGCAGTCCGCACTCCGGCAGAAGATCCACGACCTCGGCACGACGTGGGCCATGCCGAACACCGCGGACATGGCGGACGCGAGCGTCACCGACGGGGACGGCTCCGACTGGCGACCGGGCTCGTGACGCACCCCGGACCGCCGCCGCGGCACGTCTGGGTACCTGCCGCCCGTGTTCGAGAGATCCGCGGCAGGTGCGCCGTCCTCGCGGCGGCGGGTCTGGTGGCCTGTGTGGTGCTCGTGGCGGCGATCGCGGGGTTCGGACGAGCCCTGCCCACGGCCTACCACCCGATCAACGCCTTGGTCTGGATCACGGGAAGCGCCTCCGTGATGGGGCCGTTCCTGTCCTCGATCAGCATCGGGATGGCCCGGTCCTCCGCGTGGGGCGAGCAGTTCGACGTCTTCCGGGTGTGGCAGGCCAGGCGTGCGTTGACGGGTGGTTGGGTGGGTTCGGCGCTGTTCGTCCCCGTGTCCTGGTTCCTGCTGGTGATGACGGCGCGGAACGGGGCGAGGCCGGTCGGGCTCACCGGCGAGGTGTGGGCCTACCTGCTGCTGTTGGCCGCTCCGGCGGCGGTGGCCGGCATCCTCTTCGTCGCCGGACGTGCCGTGTTGCCGGCACCTCGATGATCGTGGATGGCGTGATCAACCGGATAACGGTGCACTACCGTCCGGCGATGACGTCCTCATCGTCGGAGACGCACGTCGGGAGCCGCCTGGATGCCTGTTGACAAGACCGAGCGCGAGGTCAGGACCCTCGTCAGCCAGATCGAACAAGGTGAGATCAGGCTGCCGGAGATCCAACGCGGCTACGTGTGGAAGCCGACCCAGGTGGCCAAGCTGGTCGAGTCGCTCTACCGCGGTTACCCGTCCGGGTCCCTGCTCTTCTGGCAGACCGACGAGGCGCCGCAGACCAGGGAAGCCGCGATCAGCGGTCCGGCGGGCAAGGCCGCTGTCGTGCCGCTCTACCTCCTGGACGGCCAACAGCGCGTCACGTCGTTGCACCGGGTCTTCACCGATCACCCGCAGGCGGCCATCGTCTTCAACGTCGAGACCGAGAAGTTCCAGAACCAGAGCGCGGCCACGGCCAAGGACCCCCGGTGGATCAAGGTCTACGACGTCCTCAAGCCCGAGGCCGACCAGTGGCAGCTCGTCGGTGAACTGCACGAGCGCAATCCGGGGATTGCCCCGAACGAGATCAGCAAGCGACTGCAGAAACTCGCCGCCATCCCCGGTCACAAGTTCCACATGGAGGTGCTGCGGGACTTTCCCTACGACGAGGTCACGCAGATCTTCGTGCGCGTGAACAGCGGGGGCCGCTCGCTGAAGACCTCGGACCTGGCACTCGCCACCCTGTCGGCGCGGTGGCCGGGTGTGCTCCAGAAGTTGGAGGCGGAGGCCAGGCACTGGGCCGACCGCGGCTACGGCGACATCGACGTCACGTTCCTCACCAGGGCCCTCACCGGCGCGGTGCTGGGACGCGGTCTGTCCGCCTGGTCGCACGCACGCCTGGTGGCGGCGACCGACGACGAACTCGACCGCGGCTGGGCCACGGTGCGGCGCGGGCTCCGGCACCTCGTGCCCTTGCTGCAGAACAACCTCGGCGCCTCGCACAGCAAGCTGCTGCCGTCGATGGTCGTCCTGCTGCCGCTGATCGTCCTGCTCGGTGAACGGGAGGACGAACAACTGGACGGCGGCACGGCCGACGCCATCCTCTTCTGGTTCCTGGCGGCCACTATCCGCAACCGGTACAGCGGGTCGACCGACACCCGACTCGGGCAGGACATCCCGGCGGCCCGCACGGAGGACCCGGTGCGCCGACTGCTGGACAACCTGGGCGTCACCGGCGGCGTGTCGATCGGACCGGACGACCTCGCGGGCCGGACCGTCGGCAGCCCGTACTTCTTCCTGAGCTTCCTGGTCGCCAAGGAAGCGGGGGCCAAGGACTGGTGGGGCAGCATCGGCATCTCGGCGGCGGCCGAGGGCAGCCAGGCGCTGGAGTACCACCACATCCACCCGCAGGCCACGCTGAAGAACCACCCCGAGAAGTACAGCAAGGGCGAGATCAACGACCTGGCCAACCTCGCCTTCATCTCCGGCAAGGCCAACCGGAAGATCAGCCACAGGTCGCCGCGGGACTACTTCCCGACGCTGGGCGACCAGGAGCTGACCGCCCACCTCATCCCCGTGGACGAAGACCTGCGGGACGCGGACCGCTACCGCTCGTTCCTGAGCGCGCGCCGGCGCCTGCTGGCCGACGCGATGACGGACCTGCTGGAGAGGTTCCGGCCGGCGTGGCTCTCCCCGACGTCCGAGTCCACCGACCCGCTGTCCGGCGCTGTCCTCGAGTTCGAGTGGTACGACAACACGGCAGGTGACGACGTCCTGCTCGCACGGGCACGCACGAACAGCGGCACGTGGTCGGGGACGATGTCCGCCGCCGACCTGGAGGACGTGGTCGCCGCCGCCGAGGCAGGGGTGGACGGCGACCTGGTCATCGCCGGTGAGAGCACCCCCGTCCGGGTGCAGGACGAGCTGCTCGAAGTGCCGATCGGGCCGTTCGTGGTCACCGGCACCCTGCCGGAGTGGCGCAAGGTGCTCGACCGCGAGCGCGGCGACAGCCATCCGATCGCGGCTCTCAGGCAGCCGGAGGTCGAGCGGTGGGAAGGTGAGCAACTGATCTTCCCCGTGATCAGCGTCGACTGACACGGCCGGGTGTTCGACCGGCGCTCAACCGGTGCCGAGACGACGGTTCCTCCCGGTGACGGCGGTCAGCCCTTCGGGCACTCCGATGGTGGGCGGCATGGCCGGCGCGCCGCAAGGCGGTCGGGGCGAGGACGACGTCGAGCACAAGGCCGCGCCCTACCTGGAAGAGCCGGATGACGTGTGGGGCGAGGACTCCATGCCACGGGTCGCGCCACCGGTGATGGGGGACGACGGCCCGTGAGGTTCACCCTGTCCCGGCCGGAGTTCGAGCTGTGCTGGGATCACCTGAGGCTGGGCCGGTACCCACGGGCTCGCCGCCCCCACGCCGGACACGACCGGTTGGCGTGGGGCGACGGTGGTGGTGGGTCGGTCGTGTCTTTCGGTGGCCGAGGTACTGGTACGCGCGAGTGCTGTCGGTGCGCAGCCGGGTGAGGGTGGGTCGCGGAGGTTTGCGACACCCGATCTTGAGTGTCATGACGGCACAACGACGAAGAGCGCGCGCTCGCCGGCCGCGGCCCGATCCGGTTCGCGTGGACGAGTTGGTCGCCTACCTGCGGACCGACCGGGCGTGGCGGGACGAGGTGGCGAAGCGGCTCGTGGCGCGGCTGGACCAGCGGCTCGTGCGGTCGGCGAAGGCGTGCGGGTGCCGGCCCATCGCGCACGTGGCGGAGGAGTTGGACAGCCAGGCGTGCGTCGACCTCGGCCCCGGGGTGCCGTACCAGCTCGCGAAGGCCGTGTACGGGCAGGTGCGGTTGCGCGGCGCGGCTCGGTTGCGGCAGACGGCCCGCAGCCTGCGGGTGCTCGGCGTGTACCTGTGCGGCAACGACCTGGCCGGCTGCCCGTGCACCGAGGCGTTGGCCCGCGACCCGCAGCAGGCCAGGGTGGACCGCGTGGTGAGCGGCGCGTTGGACGGCGCGGGCTTCTGACGGCCCCGTTCGGCGGACGGCGGGAACGGGCCGCAGCCGAACGCCGGACGGCGTTGCGCCGAGTGGACGGTGATCGTTGCGACGATCCGGTGATCACGTTTGGGCCGTCACCCGTACGGGCAACATCGTCACCGTGGGTGAAATCCGAATCGGCACCTCCGGCTGGCGCTATCCCGAGTGGCGTGGCGGGTTCTACCCGCGCGGGTTGCAGCAGCGCCTGGAACTGCAGTTCCTGTCCCGGCGGCTCGACACGGTCGAGATCAACGGGTCGTTCTACGGGCTGCGCAAGCCGACGGACTACAAGTCGTGGTTCGAGCGCACCCCCGAGGGCTTCGTGTTCGCGGTGAAGGGCCACCGCGAGATCACCCACCTCAAGCGATTACGGGACGTCGGGAAGGACGTCGAGGAGTTCTTCGACTCCGGCGTCCTCGACCTGGGGCCGAAGCTCGGGCCGGTCCTGTGGCAACTGCCCCCGACCCTGCCGTCACGCCTTGACCGGCTGGCCGGGTTCCTCGACCTGCTGCCCGGCCCGCCGGTCCGGCACGCGCTCGAGATCCGGCACCCGAGCTGGGACACGCCCGAGCTGGCGGACCTGCTCTCCCGGCACAACGTCGCGCTCGTCGCCGCCGAGTCGGCCGGCCGCTTCCCCGAGCCGCGCGAGCCGACCGCGGACTTCGTCTACGCCCGGCTGCACGGCGACCGGGAGCTGTACGTCAGCGCGTACTCCGACCCGGCCCTGGACCGCTGGGCCGCCCGGTTCCGCGAGTGGTCGGCCGAACGGGACGTGTACGTGTACTTCGACAACACGATGCGCGGCGCGGCGCCGTTCGACGCCCTCGCCCTCGCCGATCGGCTCGGCTGAGCCGCGCGCCCAGCCGGGCCGATCGGCTCAGCCGGGTCACGCGCTCGGCCGGACCACGGGGCTCAACCGGGTCACGGGGCCGGGTCACGGCGCTCAGCCGAGGCGCGGCACGCGGTCCAGCACGATGCCGAAGTGCTTGGCGTAGGCGTCGAGCAGCGCGTCGTCGTCCAACTCCTCGACCACCTTCCCGTCCCCGGTCGTGGTGATCAGCTTGTTCCCGGCGATGGTGATCCGCCCGGCCTCGGTGGGCAGCGAGCACGTCGCGCCGCGCCGGAAGGGCGACCCCGGCCACGTCTGCTGGTACCAGCACGTGGCGCGGAACTCGTCCAGCGTGCGCGACCGGAGTTCGAGCCGGTACTGCACGACGCCGTCGAACAGCACGTCCACGTCGCCCTCGGGGGTGTCGACCAGCCGGAACACGCCCGCCGGGTCGTGCTGGTCCTCCCGGCTGACCAGGTCCAGCGGCCGCAGGCTGAACCGGCCGAAGCCGACGTCGACCAGCAGATCGCCCACGCGCAACGCCAGGTGGTCGAACGGCGGCCCGAACGCCCCGTCGTTGAACACCTTCGCGGACAGCAGCCGCACGTCGTGCCCCAACGCCCGCAGCAGCGCCGCGAACGCCCCGTTCAACTCGTAGCAGAACCCGCCGCGCCCGCGGTTCACCACCTTGTCCACGAGCAGGTCCTCGTCGAGCACGATGTCCTCGCCGAGGTGGATCGAGAGGTTCTCGAACGGCACTGAGGCGACGTGCCGTTCGTGCAGTTCCACGAGGGTGGCGGCGCGGGTGGCGCCGATCCGGTCCAGGTACGCGTCGAGAAGCCGGTCGTCCATGGCCCCACCGTGCACCCTCCAGCGCGCTGGAGGTCAAGGTCGTGAGGTAGGCCGGAGATCATCCGGGGTAACCCGGGGAGGTGACGGGCGAGGTACGGATCGGCACGTCGGGTTGGGTGTACCCGACGTGGCGCGGCGCGTTCTACCCGAAGGGCCTGGTGCAGCGGCGGGAGCTGGAGCACATCTCCGGGCTGCTGTCGTCGGTCGAGCTGAACGGCTCCTTCTACTCGCTGCAACGCCCCGCCAGCTACCGGGCGTGGGCGGCCCAGACGCCGCCGGACTTCCTCTTCGCGGTCAAGGGCGGCCGGTTCATCACCCACCTCAAGCAGTTGCGCGACGTGGAGACCCCGCTGGCCAACTTCTTCGCCTCCGGCGTGCTCGCGCTGGGGCCGAAGCTCGGCCCGGTGCTGTGGCAGCTGCCGCCGAGGACCGCCTTCGACCCGGACCGCCTGGGCGCGTTCTTCGACCTGCTCCCCCGCACCACGACCGCCGCGGCCGCGCTCGCCGAGCGGCACGACGACCGGCTGTCCGCCGACCGGGCCTGGACCACGACCGACGCCGACCGCCCGCTGCGGCACGCGCTGGAGGTCCGGCACCCGACGTTCCTGGCGCCCGAGTTCCACGACCTGCTCCGCGCGCACGGGATCGCGCTCGTCGTCTCCCACTCGGCCGGCCGGTTCCCGTACCTGGAGGATGTCACGGCCGACTTCGCCTACGTGCGGCTGCACGGCAACCAGGCCCTGTACGTCGGCAGCTACACCGACGACGAGCTGGACGCGTGGGCCGCCAAGGTCCGCGGGTGGGCGACCGACCACGACGTCTACGTGTACTTCGACAACGACACCGACGCGGTCGCCCCGCACGACGCGCTGCGCCTCGCCCGACGCCTCGCGCTGCCGAAACCCGCCGAGGCCCACACAATCAGGTGAAACGGCGGCCTCCCCACCCCGCCCCGCCGCCGGGCGCAGCACCCTGGAGCGGTGGAGGTGACCCGGATGACCACCCTCAGCCTCGCGACCGCGCTGGCCCTCACCGCCGGCGCGCTGGCGTCGAGCGGCACCGCCGCGGCCCGGCAACCCGACCCGGCCTGCGACCGCGGCGAGTTCTGCGTCTGGTCGGGCGCCCACTACACCGGCGACTCGCACCGCCTGGACCTGGAGTCCGCGAACCCGCGCGAGTGCATCCCGCTGCCGGACGGCTTCGTGGCCCGGTCGTTCGTGAACAACCTGACCCGGGACACGTCGGTCTACCAGCGCGAGACGTGCTCGACCGAGTCCGAGTTCACCACCTACCCGGGCAAGGGCACCTACGTCCCCGACGCGCCGTTCGTCGTGCGGGCTATCCAGGTGTGGGAGCCCTAGGCACGCCGATCGCGAGCACCGCCGTGTCGTCCTCGACGCCCCGGCCCAGCCGGTCCAGCAGGCCGACCAGCGCGTCCACGGCGCCCTCGGCCGAGGTCGGGGCGACCGAGGCCGCGAAGTCCAGCAGCTCCTCCTCGCCGAAGCGGCTGCCCGGGCCGGTCCTCGCCTCGGTCAGGCCGTCCGTGTACAGCACGAACGTGTCACCCGGCGCGAGGGCGACGGTGGTCGTGGCGACGCGGGCGTCCGGCAGGATGCCGATCAGCTGACCGCCGGCCACCTCCACGAACCGGGCCGTCCCGTCGGCGCGCAGCAGCAGGCCCGGCGGGTGGCCGCCCGCCGCCAGGGCGAGGGCGCACCCGTCCGCCCCGGCGGTCAGCACGCCGAACGTCACCGTGCAGAACCGCCGGAACGCGCCGTCCTGCTCCTGGTTGAGCACGGTGTTGAGGTTGGTCAGCACGGCGGCCGGGTCGGGGTCGTACACGGCCGCCGAGCGCAGCGTGTACCGGGCCAGGGACGTCACCGCCGCCGCGTCCGGGCCCTTGCCGCACACGTCCCCGAGGAACAACCCCCACCGCCCGTCCGCCAGCGGGAACAGGTCGTAGAAGTCGCCGCCGACCTGGAACGGCGACGCGTGGTGGTAGTGCGTGGCCGTCTCGACGTGCGGCACGGCGGGCAGGGCCGGCGGCAGCAGGGTGCGCTGGAGGGTGGTGGCGAGGCGCCGGACCTCGTCGCGCTCCCGCTCCGCCTCCTGCCTGGCCCGCAGCAGCTCGCGCTCGTAGGCACGGCGGTCGCGCGCGTCGAACACGGTGATCCGGACCAGCAGCGGCTGCCCGTCGCCGCCGGTCTTCACCGCGGCGTTGACCAGCACCGGCAGGCGCGTGCCGTCGGCCGCGACCATCTCCAGCGCCACCCCGCGGACCTCGCCCTGCATGCGCAGCAACGGGGACAGGTGGGTCTCGTGGTACAGCCGGCCGCCGACGTTGAGCAGGTCCGCGAACCGCCGCCGGCCGACCAGCTCCTCCCGCCGGTACCCCAGCCACTTCAGGAGCGTCCCGTTCACCCTCGCGACGAGCCCGTCCAGCATCGTGGACAGGTAGCCGCACGGCGCGTTCTCGTACAGGTCCTCCGCGCTGTCCTCCAACAGCGCCGGGAACGCCTCGCGGTCGTGGTCCGGGTCGCTCCCGGCGACGCACATCATCGGCTGTCCACCACGAAGTCCACTATGGCGGCGGCGGTGGCCTCCGGCGCGCTGAGCTGCGGGCAGTGGCCCGTGGCGTCGAGCGTGACGAGCCGGCTGCCGCGCACCCGCGAGTGCACGTACGCGCCCACCTCCCGCGGCGCGATCACGTCCTGCGCGCACTCCAGCACCAGCGTCGGCACGGTCACCCGCTCCAGGTCCGCCCGGTTGTCCGACAGGAACGTCGCGCGCGCGAACACCCGCGCGACCTCGGGGTCCGTGCGGCAGAAGCTGTTGGTCAGCTCCTCGCCCAGCTCCGGCCGGTCCGGGTTGCCCATGATGACCGGGGCCATCGTCGCCGACCAGCCGAGGTAGTTGCTCTCCAGCGAGTCGAGCAGCTCGTCGATGTCGGCGGCGCTGAACCCGCCCCGGTAGTCGCCGTCGTCCACGTACCGCGGCGACGGCGTCACCAGCACCAGCTTGGCGAACCGGTCCGGCTCCGCCGCCGCGGCCAGCACCCCGATCATCGCCGACACCGAGTGCCCCACGAACGCGACGTCCCGCAGGTCCAGCTCACGGCAGAGGTCCAGCACGTCGGCGGCGTACCCGTCGAGGGACGCGTACCGCCGGGCGTCCCACGCGGTCCGGTCCGACCCGCCCATGCCCACGTGGTCGAACAGCACGACGCGGCACTTCCCGGCGAGCGTCGGCACGACCAGCCGCCACATGTTCTGGTCGCACCCGAACCCGTGCGCGAGCACGACGACCGGACCACCCGCCACGCCGGTCACCACCGCGTTGTTCCTGATCCGGGCACTCATCACACCATCGTGTCACCTCGGCGGAGGTCCCGAAGGTCGGGGAACTGTCGGTGGTCGGCGTTACCGTGCCGGGCATGAGGATGTCGAACGCCACCGAGCTGACCGCCGAGCACCACGCCCAGCTCGCCGAGCTGGGGCTGCGCGTCGACCACCTGGACGAGGCGATCTGGGCGGGCGTGGACGCGCGGATGTCCGCGCCGCCCCTCGGACCGACCAACGGCGCGGGCCTGCTCGACTGGATCCACCGGGTCGGCAGGCTCCGCGAGGTCCTCGTCGCCGAGGGCTGGACGAGGGTGGACAAGTGGAACGCCGGCCTCGTCCGACACCCCGCCAAACCGGTCGTGCTGGGCACCCTCCAGGGCAACCGCCACACCGGCACGCCCGGCGCGCCCCTGCGCAGCGACTACGCCAAGGGCCCCGCCATCGCCGCCATGATGCGCGGCAACGACCACGACCAGTACACCCTCTTCGACTCGCTGCACGCGCACGACTGGAAGCTCTGGTTCCTGGTGACCTACCCGCACCAGGAGGGCGAGCGGCTGGTCGTGCTGCGGGAGGTGGCGCAGCCGGAACCCACCCCGCAGGGCCAGGTCGTGGACCGGTGGGCGCACCGGATCACGCTGCCGCCGCTGGTGTTCGGCCCGGTGCCCGCGCCGCGCGACCCCGGCGGCCCCGACGACGTGGACGTCGCCGTCACGCCGCGCGGGTAGGCGGGTGCGAGAATGGCGCGATCATGCTCACGCCCTCCCGCCTCGCCCTGGCCCGCAGCCGTCGCGGTCTCACCGCGACGGAGCTGGCGCGCAAGGCGGGCACCAGCGCGGCGAGCATCGGCGACTACGAGCACGGCCGCCGCCGGCCCGGTCCGGCCACCACCGCCCGGCTCACCGAGGCCCTGGGCTTCCCGCCGGGCTTCCTCGAAGCCGACGACGTGCCGGAGCTGGAGGTCGAGTTCACCCGACCGGCGTCCCGGCGGCACCGGCACGCCGCGCTCGGGGCCGCCCGGCTGGCGCTGGGCTTCGACGGCTGGCTGACCCGCGCGTTCGCGTTCCCCGAACCGGACGTGCCGACGTGGGACCACCACGACCCGGAGACCGCGGCCGAGGTGCTGCGCGCCCGCTGGGGCCTGCACCACCGGCCCGCGCCGAACCTGGTGCACCTGCTGGAGGCGCACGGCGTCCGGGTGTTCTCCCTGCCGCCGGACTGCGCCGCAGCGGGCCCGTTCTCGTGCCGCCACGAGGGCACCCCGTACGTGTTCCTCGACCCGACCGCGACGCCCGACGACGCCCGCCTCGACGCCGCCCGCGAACTCGGCCGCCTCACCGGCGTCGCCGACGCGCACGCGTTCGCCACCGCGTTCCTGCTGCCCCGGGCCGCCGTGCTGGCCGCCGTGCCGCGCGGCCCGCTCACCGGGCAGGTCGTCGCGCACAGCGCCACCTGGCACGTCGCGCCAACCGCCCTCGCGCACCGGCTGCGCGACCTCGGCCTGCTCACCCGCACCCAGCACGCGACCGTGTGTGCCCAGCTGGCCCGCCGCACCACCGGCATGGCGCGGCGGGAGACGTCGCAACTGCTGACCAAGGTCTTCCGGGAGCTGCGCGCCCGCGGCACCACACCGCACGGCATCGCCCGCGAGCTGCTGCTGGACGTGGAGGAGCTGAACGGCCTCGTGTTCGGCCTCGTGCTCACCGCCCTGCCCGGCCAGGGCGACCCCGGCCGGCCCGCCCGACCCCGCCTCACCGTCGTCCGGAGGTAACCCGTGGACCAGCCCCTCACCGCCGCCCAGCTGTTCGACGCCGTCGGCCAGGGCTACGAGGAGGCGTTCGGCCGTCCCCCGGCCGTGGACGAGGGCGTGCGGCTGCTGCTCGACCGCCTCCCGCCGCGCGCCCGGGTCCTCGACATCGGCAGCGGCACCGGGCGGCCGGTCGCGGAGGACCTCGCCGCGGCCGGGCACGACGTGGTCGGCGTCGACGTGTCGGCCACCATGGTCGACCTCGCCCGCCGCCAGGTGCCGGACGCCCGGTTCGTGCACGCCGACATCCGCGAGTGGGAGACGGAGGACACGAGCTGGGACGCGGTGTGCGCGTTCTTCCCGTTCCTGCAGATGACCCGGGACGAGGTCGTCGCCCTGCTGGGCCGGATCGCCGGCTGGCTCAAGCCCGGCGGGCTGCTGGTGCTGGTCACCGTGCCGATGGACGTCGAAGGGCTCGACGTGCCGTTCCTCGGTCACACCGTGCGGCTGACGAGCTTCGCCACGCCGGACCTGATCGGTCGGATCGGCCAGGCGGGCCTGACCGTGCTGGACAGCCGCAGCACCGTCTTCTCGCCCGACCGGGAGGGCCAGCCCGACGAGGAGCACCTGCTCGTCCTCGCGCAGCGCCCGGGCTTAGCCACCGGTTCGGGTGCGGGTGCGCCCCGTGTGGTAGCTCTGCGGGCATGAACTCTGCGGGCAGGGACCTGGAAGACCTGCGGGACGCGTTGCGCCGGTTCGCCGCCGCTCGGGACTGGGACGAGTACCACACGCCGAAGAACCTCGTGATGGCGTTGTCGGGGGAGGTCGGGGAGCTGACCGACCTGTTCCAGTGGCTCACGCCCGAGCAGGCGGCGCGGGCGATGGAGGACCCGGAGCTGGCCTGGCACGTCCGGGACGAACTCGCGGACGTCGTGCACTACCTGGTGCGGTTGGCCGACAAGCTGGACGTGGATCTCGTGGAGGCCGCGTTCGCGAAGATCGAGCGCAACGAGCGGCGCTTCCCGGTGGCCGGCGAGAAGCCGGTGGCGCTGACGCCGGTGGACCCCGAGCCTGCCGGATGAGCAGGCGGGGCAAGGGCTAGACGTAGGTCAACAAGAGCAGGACCAGGGAAACCAGGACGATCACGCCGAGGAGGGCCGCGGCCCACATCGGGGTGTCGGTCGACGGGGGGCGGGTGCGGGCGTGCCTGCCCCTCCTCGTGCTCCTTCTTCGACTGCCTCGCGTGCGCCAGGTCACCGGCGTCTCCCCCGTCCACTCTCCGCAGCTCATGGCGGCAACGGTATGGACGGGCAAGGGTCGGGGATCCCGCATCACCCGGTCGCTCGACGCACGTCGCCCGAACAGCGGTGGACGCCGTCGGAAAGTGACGGTTCGCGGTCGGGTGGAAATTCGGCGCAGAACGCAAAAAAGCCTTCAGGGGCACCCGGTCGATCGGGTGCCCCTGAAGGCAAAGAATGCTCGGCGGCGTCCTACTCTCCCACACCCTCACGAGTGCAGTACCATCGGCGCTGGAAGGCTTAACTACCGGGTTCGGAATGGGACCGGGTGTTCCCCAACCGCTATGACCACCGAAACACTATGAAATTACCAACCCGTAGGCACCCCTACCCAGACAAACCCTCGTCTGGACCAGGTGGTCCGGTTCGGTTCTTTCAGAACCGCACAGTGGATGCGTAGCACCTTCATAACAAGTCCTCGGCCTATTAGTACCGGTCAACTC